>CANIIC010000018.1 GCA_947467395.1 Bryobacterales bacterium | reverse complement strand
AGCCTGTCCGCAGACCATTGAATGAATCGACACACTTCGACTGTAGAAAGTTGCGGCGGCCGGAGGGTGTGAACCTCTCCGGCCGTCAGTATTTTGGGTGGCACCTATAGCTGTGCTGGAGGCTCGCCGCCTTTCTCCTCTTGCTTGCGAAGGAGCGGCGTGAATCGCGGCCTCTCAAAGCTCCATTTCGGTGCGCTTGTGGGAAGCGCGGCGTCCGCCTGTCGGCTGCGACGCCCCATCCTCTGGAAACCACGGTGGTTCCCACCGCGGCGGTTTGGTGATCATGATCCCAGATGCTCCCGTCGGTTACTTGGCGGCGATGAACTGCCCCAAGGGTTCCGTGAGACCCGTGAAGGTTCCGGGAGTCCAGTAATACCCCAATGCAACGCTTTCCTTGGCCAAGGAAGTCTGGCTTATTTAGGCACGGGGCTTGGGGAGTGGGGGGTGATGGGAAGTGGGATGTAGTTGAGGGGGTGGGAGATGAAGTTGGCGGAATCAGGAGATGGGAGGAGACGAGAGCCAGAAAGTCAGGCGCTTGTGATAGATTCGACTGCATGCGCGGCTCCTACGGACTCGCCAACAAGCTTGAGGGCATGCCAGAACGAAACCCCAGATCTATAGAGTGGTTTACCAAGAGTTGGGGGCTGACCGTCTTGGTCCTCACGTTGCCTCTCTTTTTGGTTTTCCTGGGCGACCCGGGAAGAGGTCTAGCCGCAAGCATCAGCGCTTTTTCTGTCATTTTCATAGCACGGTATCTATGGGACTTGCGGTCAAGGGTTTGGTTCTGGATAACGCTAGTGGCCGTTGTCTTGGCTCACTCATGCTTGGTGCTTTCTATTCCCTGGCCTAACTTGAGGGGTGGCCTTTACGGACTTGCTCCAGTAATGTTCTTACAAATCTTCCTGATACGGGCCATCTTTTGGCTGGTCGAGCGCCTGGTAGGGTTCTTCGCAAAATAGGAGAATGGTCCGTCTGTACCGGGTTTCCCCGAATCGAGCGAGAGAGGATTGTGACCGATGGTATTACGGACCATGAGAAAAAGACCGATCCGCGCGAGACACTTTGCAATCATGGTCGCATTCGTTTTTTCAGTGAATGTATGGGTTCATATCCACGCTCTGAGAGAGACTGGGATTTGGCTCGGCGCGGCGCGGGAACTCGTCAACTCGATCCTCTATGTCGCGGGGTTTCTGTTCGTGCGGCTGGCACTATTCCGTCGTGGGCTCAGCGCTCTCAGTCACGCGGGCAGAAGCCCGGACGAACCTAGACAAGATGAGGGTGGAGCACCGAAGTAGCTATTGGAAACTCGGGACAGCACACTCAAGCACTGACACGCTCCCCCTTCGGCAACCTCACGAACGTGAACGTCATCGAGGGCACGGCTCCGACACTGAGCGTGTCCTACAGCGCCTCGACTAACCGGCGCACGACGGATTGCGCGGATGCCAACGGCAACATCTCCCCGTGCGGTAGCACCTACACTTACGACGTGGCGAACCGGATTGTGGCGGCTCCGATTTCTGGGGACACGATCCGCTACTCCTACGCTCCCGGCAACAAGCGGGTGTGGCGAGGCTCGACGACGGTGGATGAGCTGACGTACTACTCGGCGGGTGGGGCGAAGCTGGTGGCGTACAACCTGAGCGCGAGCGGGTCGAACCTGCGGGCGGTGTCGACGGGGTATTCCGAATACTTCGGCGGGAAGATGTGGGGAAATGCGGAATGTCTGTTCCGGTTTTTGGGGGATTCGCTTCCCGGCAGCGCGCGGGGGGTGCGTGCTGCCGGGAGGGGTTGCGAATCTTCCGCAGCGCCCAGGTTGGTGGGGGGCTAGGCGCTGCGATGGACCCTGTTGCGGCTCCCTAATGGGACACCCTGGAGAGGAGGCTGCCGCAATCGGACAACTTGATTCTAGCGGGGCCTATGAAAAACAGAAGTCAAATCTGGATCAAATCTGGTGATTGAAGGTGTCAATTGGGCTGCATAGTGGCCGTTCGGGGGTTGTTGTATGATGACTTGGCGTTCTTCCACATGTCACCGGCCTCTCAAGTCATTACGTTCGGCCCCTTCACGCTCGACCTGACGTCCGAGTCGTTGCAGCGGGAAGGCGAATATCTCTCGTTACGGCCACAGGCGTTGCGGGCGCTAAAAGCACTGGTCACCCACAGCGGGCTGCATGTGGATCATGAGCATATGATCCAGCAGGCGTGGGGCGGGGTCTCGGTTTCGAAGCACACCGTGACGGTCACGATCGCCGAAGTGAAGCGGGCACTGGGGGAATATGGGGCGTGGATCACGTGCCATCCGAGGCTGGGGTACAGCCTGGAGATTCCGGAATCCGAACAACTGCTGCGAATCGGCTGGCACCATGTAAATCGGCAGACGCGCGAGGGGTTGGAGAAAGCGCTGGTATGTTTCGAGCGGGCCGCGCTTGAGACCGGCGCCGAAGGCCGTGCGCTGGAAGGCATCTCGCGGGTGTTGTTGCAGATGGGATCGTTCTCCATGCGGTCGCCGGAGCAGGCGTATCCGCGGTTCCTGGAGGCGCACAACCGGGTGGTGGAATTGCGGGGATACACTGCGGAATTGCGAGCGGATCGCGGACTGGGGCTGCACCTATTCGAGCGGAATTATCCCGAGTCAGAGAAATTCCTGCAGGCGGCGATTGCGGAACAGCCCCGGTTGGCGGTGGCCTACGTTTATCTGGCCATGTTGTATGTCTCGTGGGAGCGGTACGAGGAAGCCGAGCAGACGATTCAGCAGGGCCGCGCAGTGGATGCGTTGTTGAGCAACGTGGCTCTAGCGGAAATCCTGGTGCGGTTCTGCAGCAGGAATTTCGAGGCGGCGGTGGATTATGGCAAGCAGGTTCTGGACCTGCATCCCTACTTCCCGACGGCGACTTCGTTCTACGCGGCGGCACTGGAGCGGCTGGGGCGGAATGAAGAGGCTCTGGAGTTGTACCGACGCGTGTGTCTGCTATCGCCGGATGTGGGCTGGAATCGGGCGCTAGAAGGAGCGTGTCTGGCGAAGACCGGGTATCGGGCGGAAGCAGAATCCGCGCTGGCAGATATTGAGCGGGTGCGGCAATCAACGTATGTAGACGGCTACCACACGGCGCTCCTGAAGCATGCATTGGGACGCGTGGAGGATGCGATGACAGAGTTGGAAAGCGCCTTTGAGCAGGGCTGTCCGATGCTGGCGTTGCTGAATGTGGATCCGAAGTTCGACAACTTCCGCGGGCATCCTCGTTTTGAGGCGATTCGGCAGAAAATCGCGGCCACGAATTCGCCGGTAGCCTGCTGAATAGATTGAAACAAGCGCGGCCTTGACGCGCTGCGTAACCAAATGTTACCGTGTTTCGACTTTACAGATTGCAGCCTGTTACTGCAATAGGAGGTAGTGTGCGTCCCATGAAGTTTTCGCGGTGGTCGACCCTGTTGGCGATGGCAGCAATTACGTTGCTTCCCGCTAGCGCTCAGGTCGATTTGACCGGCGTGTGGAACCCGCAATATCTCGAAGATCAACCGGAACGCATCCCGGGACCGGAATTGATCGACTTCGGCGGCATCCCGATTAATGACTTCGCGCGCAAGTGGGCGTTGTCGTGGGCACCGGACCGGCTGGGCTTGCAGGAACATCAGTGCCAGGTGCATACGGCAGCCTACATTTATCGTGGTCCGCTGCAGCTGCGCATCTGGGAAGAACGCGATCCGCAGACGCAGAACATTGTCGCGCTGCGGCAGTACACCAGCACCTACGAACAGAACCGGACCATCTGGATGGATGGCCGCTCGCATCCACCGGAATGGGCGCCGCATACTTGGATGGGATTCTCGACCGGCAAGTGGGACGGCAATATTCTCACGGTGCACACCACGCATATCAAGCAGGGCTGGCATCGGCGCAACGGCATTCCGTCGAGCGACAAGATTGACCTGATCGACCACTTCATTCTGCATGGCGATCAGTTGACGCACATCAGCGTGGTGACCGATCCGGTGTATCTGGCCGAGCCGCTGATCAAGAGTGAAGATTATGTGAAGGGCACCAATCCCAACGGCAACTGGCTTTGGCCGTGCGAATACGTGAACGAACTGCCGGGTTCGGATCGCACCAAGGTTCCCTCCTACCTGCCGGGAACGAATCCGTTCCTGGATGAATTCCGCACGAAGTACAACCTGCCGCTGGATGCTGTTTTAGGCGGACCGGAAACGATGTACCCCGAATACATGGAAAAGATCAAGGCGGCTCGCAAGTAATGACGAAAACTTGGAAGACCCTCCCCTTGGCCACGGCTCTGGCCGCATCGGCCGCGTTCCTGGCTTTCGGCCCGGCTCCGAAAGCCTTCGGTCAGCAGAAGGGCAAGCAGGCGAAAGCCGCCGCGCCGCAGATCGGCGTGCAGAAGGTTCAAGGCAACGTTTACATGATCTGGACGCCTACCGGCAATGTCGCGGTCAGCGTCGGGGATTGGGGCGCGTTCGTGGTGGATACCCCGGCCGAGGGCTTGAGCGATGCGGTGATCGCCGAGATCCGCAAGCTGTCGGACAAGCCGATTCGCTACGTGGTGAATACCAGCATCGATCATACGGCGACGAACGCGGCGATTTCGCGCGCGGGCGCTCCGGTGACGGGCGGCAATCTGGGCGCGGTGGCGTTTGAAAACGGCGCGACGATCGTCTCGCACGAGAACGTGTTGTATCGCATGAGCAACGTCCCGGAAGGCCAGAAAGTGCCGAACGCCGATGCCCTGCCGACGACGACGTTCAACGAAGGTCAGAAAGAGATCTTCTTCAATGAAGAGCCCGTGCTGATCATGTTCCAGCCGGAGGCGCACACCGATGGCGATAGCGTGGTCTTCTTCCGGCGGTCCGATGTGATCGCCGCGGGGGACGTGTTCGACATGACGTCCTTCCCGAAGATCGATATCGCCAAGGGCGGCAACGTTCAGGGTGTATTGAAGGCGTTGAACCTGATTCTGGATATTTGCGTGCCGCGGCATGAGCAGGAAGGGGGCACGTATGTGATCCCCGGGCGTGGGCGTTTGACCGATGAGCACGATGTTCTGGAATACCGCGATATGGTGACCATCATTCGAGATCGCATCCAGGACGGCATCAAGAAGGGGCAGACGCTAGCGCAGATCAAGGCGGCCAAGCCGACTTATGAATATGATGCCCGGTGGGGTTCGACCACGGGTGCGTGGACGACGGACATGTTCATTGAAGCGGTGTACAAGAGTTTGGGCGGGAAGTAGTCACTGACCGGGAGTTGACCGCCGGATACCGGGAATCCGGGATCTGCGGTGTTAGCATGACTTTGGGAGGTTCTCGATGAAATTAAAACTTGCACTTCTGGCGGTGGGCTTCGGCCTGATGACGGGCGTGACGCCGGTTTCGGCGCACCATTCGTTCGCCGGCACCTACCTGGAAGATGCTCCCCCGATGAAGATTGAGGGCGAGCTGAAGGCATTCTTGGTCCGCAATCCGCACTCGTTCGTGCATGTGGAAGACGCGAAGCTGAAGGACAAGGACGGCAAGCCGGTGCGCTGGTCCATCGAATGGGGCGCAGCGGGACAGTTGGCCCAGCAGGGTGTCCGTACGGGCACGCTGAAGGTGGGCGACAAGGTGACCGTGGTCGGCAGCCCTGGCCGCAATCCGGAAGACTACCGCTTGCGCATGCGTTCCATCACGCGTCCGTCGGACGGCTGGACGTGGCCGGTAGGCAACCAGACGTTTAACTAGAGCGGCACAGAATCAGGCTGTACAGCGTCGAGGCGCCACGGATCGCGGCTTCGACAAGGAGAGGAATTCCCACATGTATCGCATTGGGCGCAACGTATTGACGCTGGCGGGTGCATTCGCATTGGCCGTTTCTCTGGTTCTGGCGCAGGCCCCAGCTGGCGGCGGTGCTGCCAAGGGGGGCGCGGCGAAGGGCGGCGCTCCGAAGGGACCGGCTGCACCTCCGACGCCGAAGGCGCAGGCTCCGATCGATCTGACGGGTACATGGGTTTCGCTGGTGACCGAGGACTGGCTGTATCGGATGGTGACGCCGGCGAAGGGCGATGTGTCGAGTGTTCCGGTAACTCCGGCGGCTCGGACGGCGGCGAATAACTGGGATCCGGCCAAGGACGAAGCGGCGGGCCAGACCTGTCTCGCCTACGGCGCGGCGGGGTTGATGCGGTTGCCGGGGCGTCTGCAGATCGATTGGGCGGACGACAACACACTGCGCATCCAGGCGGATGCCGGTACACAGACGCGGTTGTTGCACTTCACGGGCGATGCGACGGGCGCGCCTTCTCTGCAAGGTTTCTCCAAGGCTTCCTGGGACGGGATTCCGGCGCGCGGACGTGGGACGTTCGGGGTGCCCGCGGGTGCTACGGGCGACGCGAATGCCGCGGGTGGTCCGGGAGCGGCGCAGCCGATTCGTCCGGGTTCACTGAAGGTGCTGACCAGCAGCCTGAGCGGCGGCTACCTGCGGAAGAACGGTGTTCCGTATAGCGCCAACACGCAGCTGAGCGAGTTCTTCGACATTCTGCACGAACCGGATGGGACGCAGTATCTGGTGATCACGACAGTGGTTGAGGATCCGGCGAACCTGACGCAGCCGTTCCGCACGTCCACGCACTTTAAGAAAGAGCCGAACAACTCTAAGTTCAAGCCGTCCGCCTGCTCGGCACGGTAATTGCTCAGGGTTTCCGCACACATGGAATTTCTCCAATGGGTAGAGCAGCTGTCCTTCAGCACGTGGGTCCGCGAGTCTGGCTCGGTGATGGGGTACGCATTCATTTTGACGATGCACACGATCGGCCTGGCGCTGCTGGTGGGCATCAGCTTCGCGGTGGACCTTCGTCTGCTGGGCTTCGGTAAAGAGGCTGCGATCGGGCCGTACGAACGTTACTTCCCGATCATGTGGGTCGGTTTCTGGGTGAACGCAATTTCGGGCGTGATCCTGTTGATGGCCGACGCCACGACGAAGATGATCAACCCGGTGTTCTACGTGAAGATGATCTTCATCTTCCTGGCGGTGTGGAACGTACGGATTGCGCAGAGGAAACTGCGGGCGGGCATTGAATCCCCTGCTCTGGCGTGGATTTCGATCTTCCTGTGGATCGGCGCGACCACGGCGGGCCGGCTGATGGCGTACATCGGGCCGGTGGCGGGACTGGAGTAAGTCATGGATACGAGCTTTATTGATCCATTCGCACGGTGGATTCAGACCACGGAACTGTCCTTCGTCATGAAGGACAACCAATGGCTGTGGGCCGGCTGCGAGACGATTCACTTCCTGGGCCTGGCGTTGATGGTGGGCGCGATCGGCGTGTTGGATTTGCGCATGCTGGGCGTCGCCAAGCAGATCCCCTTGCGTCCGCTGCATCGTCTGGTGCCGTGGGGCATCCTGGGCTTCGCGATGAATCTGGTGACGGGCATTATGTTCTACGCGGCGGATGCCATGCAGTACAGCCACAACATCGCGTTCCAATTCAAGATGCTGTTTGTCGGGCTCGCCGGACTGAACGTGCTGTACTTCTACGCGACGGGGCTGTCGCATCGCATCGAAGAACTGGGTCCGGGGGCGGATGCTCCGCTGTCGGCCAAGATCGTGGCGGCGACTTCGCTGATCATGTGGTTCGGTGTGATGTACTGGGGCCGCATGTTGCCGTTCATCGGCACTGCGTTCTAAGGCTCAGTCCTGCGCGATAGGGCGCGAAAGTAGCCTAAGTTGGGGCTGTTTTGCGGCACTCGACTTGCTCATAATAGTTCCATGCGTCTCGTCATTGGATCGTTCACACTCCTCGCCGGTTCGATTCTGGTAGCCCAGGTCGCCGACACGAAAACCGCCACCACCAAAGAGATCATGCTCAAGATGAGCATCCCTGCATCGAACGCGTTGTTCGATGCGGGATCGAAAGAGAAGCTGTCGGCTGCAGATTGGGCCGCGGCCCGGAAGCAAGCACAGCTCTTGATTGAGTCGGCCGACCTTCTCGCCACGCCGGGCCGCATGGCTACGGGTCAAGCTAAGGGCGGCGCGACCAAGGGCAAAGCGGGCAAGGCCGGTGCCGCGAATCCGGCGGGCTGGAATGCGGCGGCCAAGGATCTGCATGCCGCTGGCGATCTGGCGATCAAGGCGATCGACAAGAAGGATCTGGACCTGATGAGTGGCGACGTGGCGGAGAAGATTTTGAACTCCTGCTCCGGCTGCCACGATAAGTACATGATCAAGTAGTTCCGGGCGGCCGCTCGGAGCTTTCATCAGAACCTCACGCGGCGCATGTATACTCGCGACATGCGCCTGCGATTCTTGCTGCTGCTATTCCTATCGGCCGCGGCTTTCCCTGCCGACTTCACGGCTACCTTCCTGCACGTCAACGATACGCACGACCGCATCGAGCCCACGGTGATCCAAGGCAAGCCGTATGGCGGCATGCCTCGGCTGGCGACGCTAATCAACCGGTATCGTGAGACCGATCCGAACCCAATCGTGCTGCATGCGGGCGATGCGTTTCAAGGAACGTTCTACTTCAACGTGTACGAAGGTCTGGCGGATGTGGCGTTCCTGAACGCACTGCATCTGGATGCGATGGCGGTGGGCAATCATGAGTTCGACAAAGGTCCTGCGACGCTTGGAGCGTTCGCGCGCAACGCTCAGTTCCCGTTGGTCTCGGCGAATCTGGACGTGAGTGCGGAGCCTGCGTTGCAGAGCAGAATCCGTGGTTCCGTGATTGTGACGCGAGGCACCGAGCGCATCGGCATCGTTGGAGGTATTACCGATACGCTTCCGACCATCAGCAGTCCGGGGCCGAATGTGCGTCTGCGGGAGCTGAACGCGTCGCTGCAATCCGAGATCGACGCGCTGACGCGTCAGGGCATCAACAAAATCGTGTTGCTGACGCATATCGGCTACGAAGAAGAGCAGCAGTTGGCGCGCACGCTGCACAACGTGGATGTGATCGTCGGCGGACACAGCCATACGTTGCTGGGGACCACGACGGCGCCGGGGTGGCCGGATGCACGCGGGCCGTATCCGACGGTGGTCGACAATCCGGACCAGGGCAAGACGATCGTGGTGCAGTCGTGGGAAGGCGAGAAGGTATTGGGACGGGTGCAGGTGACGTTCGACGAGCAGGGTCGCGTGACGCGGTGGAGCACGACGCAGCCGGTGATGGTGGATGAAACGGTGGCGGAGGATGCGACGCTGCATACGCTGGTGGAAGCGTTCCAGAAGCCGTTGCTGCAGCAGCGCGATCGCAAGGTAGGTTCGGCGGCGGAGGCCATTCCGCAGAACGCGGCAATGGGCGAACTGATCGCCGATGCGATGCTGGCAGCAACGGCCAAGCAGGGTGCGGTAGCCGCGCTCATGAACATCGGAGGGGTACGCGCGGCGCTTGAGCCGGGCGACATCACGTATGGGGCGGCGCTTTCGGTGCAGCCGTTCAACAACACGCTGGTGGTGATGGATGTCAGCGGTGCTCAGCTGCAACAGGCGCTGGAAGATATCGTGGAAGCGTCGCGTTTCCGCGTGCTCTGGATTTCGGCTGGCAGTAGCTACGCGTTAGATCCGACACAACCGGCAGGGCGTCGCGTCACGGAGCTGATGATCGCTGGTAAACCGGTGGATCGCAACGCGACATACCGGATCACGACCAACAACTTTGTCGCGGGCGGCGGCGATGGCGTGGAGACACTCAAAAGCGCGAAGGGCTACCGCTACGATACGGGAATGATCGACAGCGATGCGTTCATCGACTACATCGCAGCCCATTCACCGCTGCGGGCCAAGATCGAGAATCGCGTCGACCGCAAATAGCCCTAGTCGGTGCTGTAGTTGATTTCCAAGCGTCGCGCGAGGCGGCCTGACAATAACAGCACCAGCCCGGTGACGACGAACAACCCGATGATCGCGACGGGGGCCGAGACGGGTTCGGCGGCGTTGATCATCAGTTTGAGGAAGCGGTTCATGTTCTCGTCCGGTTGGGCGACGATGGGGCAGAGCGATTGCAGGTAGTAGATGACGCTGACCTTCTTGAGTGTGGCAGGGAGGAAGATGTTCAGGCTCTCCCACACTTCAACAGAAGCGGCCGGAATGATCGGGTTCTTGAACAACAGTCCGGCGGCCAGAAATACGCTCCCGTAGCCGAGGCAAGCCGCAGCGGTGACACCGACATAGGCGGCGATGTGGCTCCAACCATCAGCGTTCAGGAAGTCCGCGATTTCACTCTTTTCAAAGTGCAGGGAGAGGGCCCAGATCTGTAGCACTGTTCCTGTACAGAAGATGACGGTGGTGGCGGTCAGTCCTGCGATGTACTTGCCAATGACCAGCACCTCGCGACGGAGGGGCGTGAGCAGATAGTAGTGCAGGCTCTTGTCGAGCAGTTCGCCGCGGAACAGGTTCGTGAAGACGCCTACGCAGCCGAAGAAGATGGCCAGGCGCAGGTAGAAGAACTGGAAGACGGTGGCGAAGATGGTGGAGTCGTAGGCGATGGTATCGCGTGTACGCGTGGTGACTCGGGCCACTTGGTTGTTGAAGAAGTTTACGTTGTAAGCGTCGCGGCCGTCGGTGTAGCGGAAGACTCCACGGCGGCCGAGGTCGACACGATCGAACGGCTCGCCGGCGCGCTCCAGCACTTCGTCGACGGTCATGCCGGGCATGATGGACTGCAGTGCGGCGGCGGAGGTAGGGTGTGCTGCGGCAAGGGCGCGGCGTTCTTCGCCATTGGCGAGGCTGACCATGGAGTGCAGGAACATCACCGCGACGGGAGCGAGTGCGACCAGGTACACCCATAGGCCGCGCTTCGAGAAGAAGGTCTTCTTCATCTCCAGGCGCACGACAGAGCCAATTGGTGAGAGCCACATGCCGATCATCGAGTTGGCTCCTCTCCGCCAATCAGGTACTCATAGAGTGAATTCACGTTGTCATCCGCGGGAGCCACGCTTTCGATCACGAAACCGTCGAGGGCGATGTGGTTCAGCATGGTGTAGAACTTGTCGGCGTCGCGGGTCTTGATCAACAAGCCGCCGCCGTCGGCGTGGAGGCGGGCTTCGACGACGTGGTCGGCACCGAAGACACGAGCGGCCATTTCGTTGGCTCGGGTGCAGCGAAGCACGACCTGCATGGGGTGTTCGCGCATTTCGTCGCGGACACCACGGATCTGGCCTTCGGCGACGACGTAGCCGTTGGCGAGCAGGATGACTTGATCGGAGATGGAGTCGACTTCGTGGAGGACATGGCTCGACACGATGACGTGGCGGCCTTCGGCGGCCCAGGCGCGGAAAAGAGCGATAGTTTCCGAGCGCACCAAGGGATCGAGGCCGTTCAGTGGTTCGTCGAGTACCAGCACGCGGGGATCATGGGCGATGGCTTGTGCAAGACGAATACGCTGGCGCATGCCCTTGCTGTAGCCAGCGATCTTGCGATTGGCGGCTTCGGCGAGGTTGACGCGTTCGATGACGCGCATCGCGGCTGCGGCCGCGTCGTTGGCGGACATGCCGAACAATCGCAGGTAGGACTGGATGAACTGGAAGCCGGTCATACCGCGCGGGTAGGAATCGAATTGCGTGGAGTAGCCGACGATTTTGAACAAACGCTCGGGATCCTGCGGGCTGACTCCCAGCACGTCGATGGAGCCACGCGTGGGACGGACCAGACCGGTCATGAGGTTCATGAGGGTCGTCTTGCCGGAGCCGTTCGGTCCGACCAGGCTGGTGATGCCGGGCGGGATGGAGAGCGTGACGCGATTGACGCCCAGCACGTCGCCGTAGAAGCGGGAGACGTTGTCGAAGGTGATGGCGCCGCTCATTACTTCACCACCTCAAAGGCGCGAACCTTGCGCCACAGCAGCCACAAGCAGCCGGCACACACAGTCACATAGGTGGCCCAGGCATATTCGGCGGGCAGACCGGTGGTCGATTCCAGGCCGAACAATTGCGACCACAGCGTGAACATCACTTCGGGCAGGTTCACCAGCGATCCGTAATCGGTACGCACGATTTGATTGATGGCCGTGCCGAAGCCCGCGCCGGCGACGAAGATCCCGAGCAGTAGCGCGCCTGCAGCGATCCGCCACTTCACCCATGCCGAGACGGCGAGAGCGATGAGGCTGAGCAACAGGACCCACAGCGTCATGCCGAGGAACAGGGATCCCGCGACCCACAGATTAGCCACGGTCCAGTCCCAGCCGCCGAGCGAGGCTTGGATGATCCAGACCACTAAGCCGGGAATCCAGGTGATGGTGGAGAGCAGGATCCCGAGCACGCTGAGCTTGCCGAGGACGTATTCGGTGCGCGAAAAGGGTCGCGCGAAGTAGAGCGGGAGGGCGTTGTTGACCAGGTCGGGCGAAACCAAGGAGGGGCCGACCAGAGCGGTCATGATGTAGGCGAAAGCGCCCTGCACCCAGCAGAAGTAGAGGAACAACGAGGTATCCACCTTGATGTATTGGCCGACATCGAAGCCCACAGTGGACAGCACGGAGAGATTGTTGGCCAAGTAGACCCACACGATGCAGCCGAGCGGGTAGAACATCGCCGCCATGCGCAGGATGGTGAGCAGCTTGGACTGGCCCAGCTGCCGGTAGTTGGCGCGCGGAAGGATCAGGAAGCGCGACCACTCAGGGGTGAGCGGCCCATCGTAGCCGGTGTAAGTGCGCTTATAGACTGCCATCGGTGGCCATCGCTTTCAGGAAAATGTCTTCGAGCGTATCGCGGCGATAGTTGAGGCGGCGGAGTTGCAGGTCGCGTTCGGCGGCGAGGACGTAGATCTCGCGCAGTTCAAATTCGGGCGGGACCACCATCTTCAGGCGACCCTGTCCGGCGGGCGTGCACTCGCAGCCGCGCTGGGCCAGCGCTTCGGCAAAGCCTGCTTCATTTCCCAGCATCTCGATTTCGACGAAGCGCTGGTTCGCCTTGCGTTCTTCTTCGAGGTTCGAATAGTGGACGATGCGGCCGGCTTTGAGGATTAGCACTTCCTCACAGGTCTCTTCGACGTCGCGGAGCAAGTGCGAGCAGACGACCAGGTGCATCTTGCCGGTGTCGCGCATTTCTTTGATGAGCTTGATCATGCGAGCGCGGGCCGGCGGGTCGAGACCGTTGGTGGGCTCATCGAGGATCACGAGCCGCGGCCCGTGCACAATGGCCTGGGCGAGCTTGGCGAGTTGTTTCATGCCGAGCGAGTAGGTACCCAGGGGTCGATAGCGGGCCTCGCCGAGGCCGACGTAGAACAGGACTTCGTGGGCTCGCTCGAGGGCAGCTTCGGCGGGAAGGCCGCTCAGCTCTCCCATCAGTTTGACGAAGCCGACCGCCGTCATGTCGGCGATGAAGGAATCGTTTTCCGGCATGTAGCCGATGACTCCGCGCAGCTTGCGGGCCTGGCTACGGATATCTTCGCCGAAGATGGAGGCGGTGCCGGAGGTGGGCGGGCAGAAGCCGAGCAGGGTTTGGATGAGGGTCGACTTCCCTGCTCCGTTGGGTCCCAGTAGTCCGATGGTACGGCCGGTGAGTTCGCCTTTGAGGCCGTGCAGAATTTCTCGCTTGCCCAGGCGAACCGTCAGTCCGTCCAAGTTGATGACTGCGTCCGCCATTCTTCTATTGTGTCTCCGTCACGAGAATAAATACGGTGTTGGCCTGAAAATGTTCCCTCCTTTGCGGTCTCAGGCTTTCCTCACGTATCACTAAGACCCATACCGCGGAAGTGCGGGTGTCCCGATCCGCTAAACGGATGATGGGAAGCCACTTGCGGCTCACTATCACTATATATGGGCGTTTACGAGCAGCAGCCCCTACATTCAGTGCTCCACCCGCTTTACTTTCCTCTTCATCCGGTTTACGATAGTCCTACCTTCCCCCAGGTATTTCATCCGGCGTCCCATTAAGAGGTTCTTTCATGCTGAAGCTCAAACGCGTTGACATCCAGGGGTTTAAGTCCTTTTACGACCGCACGGACATGAAGTTCCACGGGTCCGGCATCGCGGCCATTGTCGGCCCGAACGGATGCGGCAAATCCAATATTAGTGACGCGATCAGCTGGGTACTGGGCGAACAGAGCGCCAAGAGCCTGCGCGGCACCCGCATGGAAGACGTGATCTTCGCCGGGACGCGCGACCGCAAGCCGCTGGGGATGGCTCAGGTGACGCTGACCATGATGGACCCGGGCAACCATGTCTTCGTGCAGAGCGAAGGTGGCGAGGAGCCCTCCGAGCCGGTGACCACAACCGCGGCGAAGGACGTCACGATCACGCGCCGTCTGTACCGTTCGGGCGAGAGCGAGTATCTGGTGAACGGCAAGAGCGCCCGCCTGCGCGACATTCAGGACATCTTCAGCGGCACGGGCCTGGGTCCGGAGAGCTACGCCATCATCGAGCAGGGTCGCATCGGGCAGATTCTGTCGAACAAGCCGGCCGACCGTCGCGCGATTATCGAGGAGGCCGCAGGCATCGGAAAGTATAAGTCGCGCAAGCGGCTGGCCGAAGCCAAGCTGGAAAGCAGCCGCCAGAATCTGGCTCGCGTGTTCGACATTCTTGAGGAAGTCAGCCGTCAGGTGAACTCGCTGAAACGCCAGGCGTCGAAGGCGAAGCGGTACGAAGAACTGCGCGAAGAGATGATCGGCCACTTGCGGCGCGCGATCTCCGGCCGGTTCCGGATGCTGGAAACTGAAGCCACCACGCTGACCACGGATTTGAATCAGGCGCAGACGACGTTCCAGGAACTGTCGGCGCAGCTGATGCAGCAGGAGCGCGATCATGCGCAGGTGCAGGAGACCTGTTATCGCACGGAAGCCGAGCTGACGACGGCTCGTGCACAGGTGGCCGAGCTGAAGCTGGAATCCGAGCGCACGCGCGGTCGGCTGGAACTACAGGCCAAGCAGATCGGTAGCCTGGATGAGCGCATGACGGCGGGCGACAACGAGTCTAATGAGCTCGATGCGCGTCGTGAGCGTGAGCAGACCGAGCTGGACGCGCATGTGCAGCGCGTGGCAGAGCTGGAACACGAGATCGCGTCCATGCGCGAGCATCTGCAGGCCAAGACCTCGGAACGCGACGCGCTGCAGAACGACCTACGCGAGCGTGAGCGCGGCATCGACGGTGCGCGTCAATTGGTTCTGCGGTTGGTGGGCGAAGCCTCGACACTGCGCAATCAAGTGGTGCAGATCGATGAGTACTTGGCGGCCATCGAGCGCGACACCGCACGTACGAAGCGCGATGAAGATACGGCCGTAGCCGATCTGGCTCGCCTGGATCAGGTGAAGGAAGAGCTGGGCCACAAGTTGTCGGCGCGGCAGATGGAACTGGAATCGCTGGGCGACCGGCGCACGCGCGTTGCCGAAGAACTGCAGGAGAGCCGGGCGCAGATACAAAGCTCGCGGCAGCAGTTGGACGAAGTGCGCGCGGTGCTGGCTCGGCACAAGGCGCGCCGGGATTCGCTGGATGAAATCCTGTCGCATCGCGCCTACACCACCGAATCGGTGAAGCGGTTGTTCAGCGCCAATGAAGGCGGCTTCAAGCCCATGGGCGTGCTGGCGGACTTCATGGAACTGACCGATCCGGCCTGGGAAAAGGCGTCGGAAACGTTCCTGCATGAAGAGCTGGAATACGTAGTGGTGCATGACTGGACCGAGGCTGAATCCGGCATCGGGTTCCTGCGCGCTGAAGCCGATGGCCGCGCTACGTTCCTGGTGCACAGCGGCGCATCGTCGCAGGGTGCGCGGATCACGGAGCGCCCACAGGATTCGGCGATCGCCGGGCGCTTGGTGGATGCGCTGCGTTTGACCAACGGGTTCTCGCAAGCGCCGCAGGGTTTACTGGATCGCGTGGGCAATTGCTTCCTGGTCCATGAACACTCCGATGCTCAACGGCTCGCTCCGCAACATCCGGAGTGCCACTTCCTGCTGCCGGACGGCACCAGCTATCATGGGTCGGCTGTGACGGGTGGCCGCAAGAGCACCAGTGGTCCGCTGGCGTTGAAGCGCGAATTGCGCGAACTCAATGGTCAGGTGGAATCGAAGCAGGCGGAGCTCGACTCGCTGACGTCGACGCTGGAGGCGCTGGAACAGTCCGCTGCTCGCTTGGCGGAGGAGTTGGAATACGTTCGAGCGCAGCAGCAGGCGCAGGAAAAGGACGCGTTGGCGCTGGATCATGAGCAGCGCAAGCTGGCCGAGGAATCGGCTCGCTCGGGACAGCGGTTGTCGACGGCTCGCTTGGAGATGGAGCGTTTGCAGCGCGCCGAGGCGCAGTCTCGTGAACGTCGCGAACAGAGCCAGGCTGCTGTTGCCGAACGCGAGGCGCAGCGCTTCGAACAGGAGAAAGTTCTGGAAGCGATGCGTGCGGAGATCGAAGGTCTCCAGTCGCGCGTGCATGCGATCAACGAAGATTATTCGAACCTGCGGTCGGAGTTGGCGGGCATCGAAGAGCGGCAGCGTGCGGAGAAGGGCGCGACGGCTCGGCTGGAATCGCAGTTGCGGCACATCGCGGCGCGTCGCGAAGAGCTGGCTCGCGAGTTGGAACGCATGGGTGCCGAACGCAATCGCCTGTTGGGCGATAACGTGGGCCTGGATGCTCGCGCCGCGCAGTTGGGCGAAGAGACGGAGACCGCTGCGGCGCAGGTCGCTCGGTTGCAGGCTGCGGAGACGGAAGGCCGGGCGGCGTTGGCGGCCCTGGAGGAATCGTTGCGTGCGCTGCGCAACGAATCGCAGGCCGCGCAGGAACGTCGCGGAGCGATCGAGCTGGAACTGGTCAAGAAGCAGAGCGACCTGAAGCATCTGGATGAAACCAGCCGCAAAGATCTGAACATCGCGCCTTCGGAGATCGAACTGGAAGGTGAGTTGGACGAAGCGGGCGTTCTGGAGGCCGAAGAACAATCGACGGCGGTGCGTGCGCGTATCGAGGCGTTGGGTCCGGTGAATCCGCAGGCGCTCGAGGAGTATCAGGAAGCGACGCATCGTTACGAGTTCCTGAACACGCAGCGTCAGGACTTGCTCGACTCGATCCGCGATACCGAGAAGGCGATTCAGGAGTTGGACAACGAGTCGCGCAGACGGTTCAAGGAAGCGTTCGACGCGGTCAACGAACACTTCAAGGGGATGTTCAAAACGTTGTTCGGCGGTGGCCAGGGCGAGATGCGCCTGACCGACGAAACCAACTTGAACGAAAGCGGCATCGACATTCTGGCTTCGCCTCCGGGCAAGAAGTTGCAGAACGTGGCGCTGCTGTCGGGTGGTGAGAAGTCGCTGACGGCGATGGCGCTGCTGATGGCGATCTTCCGCTACACGCCCAGCCCGTTCTGCATCCTGGACGAAGTCGATGCTCCGCTGGATGAATCGAACATCCAACGGCTGACGCGCTTGATCAAGGAGATGTCGGACGAGACCCAGTTCATCGTCATCACGCACGCCAAGCGCACCATGGAAGTGGCGCAAGCGCTGTACGGCGTGACGATGCAGGAGCCGGGTTGTTCCACGCTGGTCAGCGTGCGGTTCGAGCCGCCACCGGCTGCACCCGAACCGCAACAGGAACTGGTGACGGCCTAGAAGTCGGCAGATTCAATCAGCGTGTTCAGCTCAGTCTGCAAGGTCTGGGCTGCACGCTGTAACTGCACCTGCTGATCGCGCAAAGTGGTCAGCCGAACTTCGGAATCCGACAGCTGCTTGGAGTACTGCTGCACCAGCGGATCCTGACCGGCGACACCGCGCAGGGTGTTGATGTTCTGGCGATAGCGGTCCTGATCACTGGCGATGTTGCGTACGTTGGTTTCAGCTGCCTGCGACTGCGCCTGGTTTGTCGCGATCTCACATTTCTTCGCGAGGATGCGATCGACCTGCGTTTTCGCGGCCGCGCTGAGCGGACGACCCTGGATGCTGCTGGCGAGCACGTCGGGCGTCATGTTCGAGATGGTCGAGGTCTGATCGTAGACGCGCTCTTCTTTCACGACGAACGTTTCCGTCGCCTTGCCGCCGACAGTGACTTCAAAGCGCAGTGCTGAGGAAGTCGTCTCTTTCGGCTTCACTTCGCTGATCAGCGCGTAACTCTGGCGCAGAGGATGTTCGATGATGATCGTCTTGCGGGTCGCGTCAACGTTGTTGATCGTGTAGGTCTTGCTCTCCTGCAAGGCGTTGCGCGTGGTCAGCACGCCGCGGCGCAGGTGCAGTTCGCGCACGTTTGCGGCGGAGGAATCGATCTTGGTGGTGATGCGGGTGCCGAGATCGACACCGTAGCTGATGAGGCGCTTGTCATCGGCCTTCAATGTCTCGATGAGTGCTTCGCCAGCGTAGGCGTTGGCGTCGTAGACGGTGATCGGGCCGCCATCGAGTGTCTTGCCGGTGGAGTTAGTGAGTTCGGCGGCGTTCTGCGGATTCGCGCCGAAGCGTTCGGAGTAGATGAGCAGCTTGCGTGCGCCGAGCTTCTGCTGCAGGAATGGCAGCATCGCGGATTCGCCCTGCTTGACGGTGACGGGCGTGGAGAAGCGGTATTCGAAGAGGTCACCTAGTTCGGCGGCGATAGTGTTGGGAGCGATAGACGAGGGCGACGCCGGTCTTGCCTGTTGGGGAGCGACTGCACCGAGGCGCATCTCGGCCTTGGCCATATTCGCAGAGTCTGCCATGAAACCACCCACAACCCCTTCAAAGACCTGTGGCGCAGCGGCCTGAACCTCCGCTACTTCCGCACCGGGGCGCGTCACGTACTTGGGAGCGTACAACTGACTGATGAAGGAGATCGGACGGCCGGAGACCACCGATAGATTCACGTTGGTCCAGTCATCGCCGGAGGTGTTGTCGATGATGGCCCAGCCTTCCAGCATGGGCTCGCCGGTGGCGGGGAAGATCAGGCGATAGCTGGACTTCCATACGGCGGCCGGAATCATGTAACTGGCGGTGACGCGGCGAGTTCCCTGTTTCGACGCGTCGATGAAGACGTTGCGACGGTCGCGGGAGCGGGCTCCGCTGGCGATGGTCAGGTAGTCGCGAAGCATGGTCTGATTCTTGGGATCTGTGAAACGAACGTAGCTGACAGCACTCAAATCTATAGTGCGCAGTTCGGCGTTGTCGGCCAGGATGACGACGACTTCGCGCTCACCAGGCCTGGCCGGGTCATTCGAATGAATCACACGAGCACTTACAATCACGCCGCCGTTGTTGGGACCCAGGTCGAGGCGCGCACCTTTCAACTGGTCGAGGAAGCCGACCAGCGGGGCACCTTCGGTGACGCGGAAGGGGAATTCGGCGAGGCGCTGTTCCAGTGGTTCGCTGGCGTCATAGCGGACGCCGGCGATGGGAGCGCCGCTGGCATCGACGATCGTGAGCGACTTCAGCACGTCATTCATTTCGGAGGCCTTAAACGCCAATTGGGCGGTATCTCCAGCGGCCAATTCTCCGGATCGGGAGAAATACCCGACTCCGTGCTTATAGAGGACCACGTCCCGGACGGGCAGGTCGGCGGCGAAGGCGGCCAGGGGCAAGCTCAACAGAACCAATCGTTTGAACATGTGGTGCGGTTCCTTTCTTTTAAGGATATGCCGCCGGACTGCCGATCCTTGCAACAGGGATGCTTGTGTCCAAAACATTTCGACTTGACACTGTTTGTGACCACCCGTCAGACTTTAAGGGTGGCGTCCTGAAGTTTAAGAATCGGAGTTATATCGTGAAGAAAACAATCGTCGCATTGGCAGTAACCCTGGGTCCGGCACTTCTTGGGCAAAACATCGGCAATGCTTCCGGCCCAAGCATCCTGTCGCAGGGGGCCAATACGATCGGGCAGCGATCGGGCCAGGACCTGGATCTGCGTTTTTTCGCGAACGGGTCAGGCATCTATGACACGGGACTTCTCCCGTACGCCGTGCAGAATGGGGCTTTGGTCAAACCCGAACCCTTATGGGGCCTTGAAGCGGGAATCGGAGCGTACGGGCGTCATACGTTCCGTCGTAGCGTACTTGGGCTGGACTACAACGGAAACTTCCGCCACTACACTCAAGCCACGAATTACGATGGTGTTAACCAGAATCTGAACCTTGGCTACACGTGGCAAAAATCGCGCCGCTTGCTGATCGATACAACGGCAAGTGCTGGAACCCAGACTTACGGTACGGCAATCTCCGGCGATCCGTCGACCCTGGTAAACGGCAGTTCGTTGCTTTTCGACGACCGCACGACTTTCGTTCAGGCGGGCATGAACACAACGTACCTTTTGTCGAGCCGCACGTCCGTGACTGTGGGCGGGACTGGATACACTATCCGACGCAAGGCCCAGCAGCTCGTCGGCGCCAACGGTTACAACCTGAGCGGGTCCATTCGTCATCAGGTTGGGCGTGACACCACAGTCGGAGTGTCGTATCAGCACACCCACTACGATTATCCTCGCGCATTTGGCGAGTCTGACTTGAACACGTATACCGGACTACTCTCCCGAACCTTCGCTCGAACATGGCGACTCGACCTCACGGCGGGTGTGTACACGTCCGAAGTGCAGGGTATCCAAAACACGGCTCTGGATCCGACCATCGCCGCCCTGCTCGGAGTAGGATCGGTGCAAACGATTTTCTACAAGCGCAACATCATGCCGACCGGCACCTTGGCACTCACGAAGACGTTCCGCCGGTCCTCAGTGTCGGCAAATTATGCACGGTCGATTAGTCCTGGGAACGGATTGTATCTAACGTCCCGGCTAGAGGCTTACGGTGCGAGTTACTCCTACACGGGCCTTCGGCGCTGGACCTTCTCGGTACAAGGGTCGACCTCCGACATGCGAGCCCTGGGGCAACAACTTCTGCGCTACAGGTATTTGAGCGGTTCGACGACTGTGAATTACCGTGTGGCGGGCCCGTTGAATGTCTACGCAACGTATATGCGCCGTCGCCAGGACATCAACTCGACGCTGTTCCAACAGGATGCATCGCGCGTCAGCTTCGGCATCGCCTTCCAGCCGGGCGATATTCCACTGTCGTTCCACTAAACCATGGCGCACCTGTTGATCGTGGATGACGAAGCGATGCTGCTGCAATTATTGCGGCGGTATCTGGAGCGTCAGGGTCATCAGGTGGAAACCGCGGAATCCGCCGAAGCAGCCGTGGAGGCCTTCGGCGAACGGGCCCAGGAGTTCGATCTGGTGATTTCCGATCTCACTTTGCCCGGGATGAATGGCGAACAGTTGATCGGTGAATTGCGGCGGACAAATCCCAAGCTACCCGGAGTGATCGCCAGCGGGTATCCGTTCGAGCCGCAGCTAAAGAATGTTGAATTCCTGCTGAAGCCGTTCCTGCCGCAGATGCTGGCGGACCAGATTCAGAAGAGCTTGAAGCGTTAGTTATTACGCCCGCACATGCCGGGATTGCCACACATGCCCGCAGGGCAGCCGCCCATTTGAGGAGCAGCCGAGGAGCCTTCGGTGGCACGCGCGGCGAACGTCGAATATTCCTGCTTCACGTGGTCGTGGCCGCAACCGGGGCAATTCACTTCCGTCGCGGAGGTGCGGCTGACCAACTTCTCAAATGCGGTTCCGCAGTCTTCACAGGTGTACTCAAAGATCGGCATGACTTCGTAATCCTCTTCTTTCTCTACTCCACCAAGACACTGGCCAGCCTGTCAACCCAAGCGCGCACCTCTGCTGCGGAGGCGGCGAAATTGTTTACCAGAATGGAGAAGGCCAGTCGTCCATTGCTGCGGCTGTCGGCATACCCGGACAAGGCGATCGCGCGGGACAGCGAGCCGGTTTTGGCGCGGATAGAGACAGGTTCACTGGTACAACAGAGCCGGGAGCTGAGGGTGCCGTCCTGACCACCGACGGGGAATAACGAGCGCCACAGGTCACGCTGCTCGCCTTTGTCCATCGCGACCAGCAGTTGTGTGAAGGCGCGGGGGGTGACCTCATCATTGCGCGCGAGCCCGGAGCCGTCCTCACTCACGAAGTCGGCAGGCGGGATGCGCAGTTCGGTTAAGAGAACACGCAGGTCGCGGAGTCCATTTTCAACGGTGCCCTGCCCCAGCCGGACGGCAGCGGCTTCCCGCAAGAACAGTTCGGCGTGCAGGTTCTGACTCACTTTGATCGCGGCTTGCAGCAGTTCGGAGAGCGGCGGAGATTGCCGCGTTGCGAGGACCTGCCCCTCGACGGGCCGCAGCACCTGAGTTACGCGATGCCGCGCCGCTGGGCGGCCCCGCACGGGGATGCCGCGACGCAGCAGAGCATCATATAAAGCGTAGGCGCTGAACAGCGCGGGATCATCGACGGCGACGGTCTGGCGAAGCACGCTCGATTTTGTCGTAATGACGCCAGTCAACACCAACTGCCGCGTGTTGGGAATGCGCGTCACGCGGACAGAGTTCGCGCCGACAGCATCGGTGGTCGTGACGCGGTTGTCGAGGGTGAAGTACTCGAAGCCAGGATCGAGTTCTACGTTGGCCAAGGCTCCCGCGCGCGCGCCGGGGCGCAGCAGGATGGTGATCACGTTGTCGTTCAAGGTCAGGGCACTCACCGGCGCACCGAAGTCGCGGGTGGCATCGTCGGCGGTCCAACTTTCCGGATACGGGGACCAAGGATAGTGCTGATCGTCGCCGACGACATCCCCATCCACACGCGTGAGGCCGGCGGCCACGGCTTGATCGACCAGCTCCTCGATCGCATGGAGTGACTTGAGCGATGCAGCGGTCGGCGAGTACGGATAGACGCGCGACGACATCGAGGGGTCGCCGGAACCGACGAGGATCAGTGAGCCGGACTTGTCCTGAACTAACTTCGTCTCGAAGCGATAGTCGGCGCCGAGTCGAGAGATGGCCAGCGCGGCTGTGAACAACTTGAGATTCGAGGCGGGCAGGAAGAGCTGATGTTCGTTGTGTTCGTAGACGGGAACGCCGGTCGCCAGATTCACGACGTGCACGCCGACCGCTCCGCGCACGGCGACAGGGGCGCTATCGATCAAGGCGGCGATGCGTTCTTCGAGTCCTGCAGCTTGCAGGGCGAGCGTGCTCAAGATTGCGAGAGCCGCGAGGCGCATCAGGCCTTCACCGGCGGCACATGGGCGCTCAACCGGGCCTCCAGCCACGACAACACCAGCAGCACGAAGACGATGACGGAGCCGATCATGGGCAAGGTCATCACCATGCCGATGCCCCAGTAGCTCGCCGCGATGCCTAGGGTGCAGGGCGCGAGTAGTCCGCCGGCCAGAGCGAGCGAGAACAGTCCGTTGTAGAAGCCGGGGTGGTAGTAAGGGAAGCTGCGGCCAATGCGTTCGACCACCAGCGGATAAATCGGAGCAAAGGAGCCGCCCAACATCAGGATGCCGGCGACGGCGCCGAACTGGTTGTTGGTGGCCGAGAGGATCGTGCTGCCGAACATGGCGGCAACGACGCAGCCGAGCAGCAGACGCGAGTGGCGGATCCGGGGCAACACCCATTGGGCGACCACGCGTCCAATCAACAGAGCGATCCAGTACAAGGCGAGCAGCGAGAGTGCGCTGGTCGGGCTGATGCCAAGGCGTTGGCTCAGGAAGATCGCCAGCCAACCGGCAACCGCCCATTCGTTGCCCAGTTGGAAGAACAGCAGCAACGCCAGCAGAACCGCTCCGGGGTTGCGCAGCGCACTAAACAAGCTTCCGGTGGGGGGCTGATGCGGCACAGGCTCAGTGCGGAAGGGACTCTTCCAATACATCCAGCCGAAGCCCGCGGGGATCACGGCTAGCCAGGCTTGCAAGGTCGGCACGGAGTACAAGTAGTAGGCTCCGGAGATCAACACGGCGACTGTCAGGCAGCCCAGGCCGAAGAGTACGCCTGCAAGATTCACGGTGGCTGCGGGGTCGTGCTTGTACATCGGAGAGATCGCGTGGAACACGGCGGTGTGCAGAACACCGGCCGAGGCACCCAACAAGACCAGGCCAAAGACGCGCCACCACGGACCGAAGGGTGGGGAGACGAAGGCCAGATACAGGAACGCCGTTCCAGCCAGGATGCAGGCGAAGGAGAGGGTCCAGCCGACGCCCTTCGATTCCAGCATGCGCGGCGAAACCCAAGTGGACGCGGCGAGTCCTGCGGTGAGGGCGCCGAAGTACAACGCGATGACATCGTAGTCGGCGCCCAGATGGTAGCCCCAAGAGAGCAGAATCGCGCCCAGGAAACCGAGCAGCACACCGGAGATGAAGAAGCCGGCCAGCGCGCGCCGCGAGCCGGAGCCAGCAAGCATGCCGTGGTTGTGAAGCACCTGCGTAGGCTCCTCTCCGGACAGGGGTTCGGGCAATTGAACCGGCATGTCGCCTTTAGACAGTGTTGTTATCCAGCGGAGCCAGAGTCACGCTGACCTTCATGCTGCGGCCGCCGCGAATGATGGTGAGTTCCACTGCATCGCCGGCATGTTTCTTCGAAGCCGCGCGCGTAATGTCGTCGGCGCGTTCGATGGGTTTGCCGTCGACGTGGGTGACGAAGTCGCCACCCCAATCGAGCAGGTAGTTGCCGACACGCACGCGCCGGTCGGCTCCACGGAGGCCAGCCGATGCCGCCGGGGTGCCGCGCAACACGCGTTCGATCAGGAGGCCTTGTTCGGAGCCGAGTTCCAGGGCTCGCGTCCATTCGGAAGAGAGCAACTGTGTGGTCACGCCGATCGCAGTTTGCGCGGGGCGAATGCCGGAGCGGAAATCCTGCAGCATGCGCTTGGCACGATTGATCGGCATCGCGAAGCCGATACCGACGCTGCCACCGCTAGGTCCGTAGATGGCGGTATTAATTCCGATGACGTTGCCGAGGGAATCGAGCAGCGGACCGCCGCTGTTCCCGGAGTTAATGGAGGCGTCTGTCTGGAGCATGCCTTCCAGGTCTTTATCTTCGCCGCGAATGGTGCGATCCATGGCGCTGACGATGCCGGTGGTCAACGTGCCGGACAAGCCGAACGGGTTGCCGATGGCGAGCACTTTCTGGCCCACCTGCACGGCGTCGGAATCGCCCAGCTTCAGCACAGGAAGCTTCTTGCCCTTGGGATCGATGCGGATCAGCGCGAGGTCATCGTTCGGGATGCGCATGACGATGGTGGCTTTGAAGCGCGTCTTATCCGGCATGGTGACTTCGAGGTCGCTGCTGCCGCTGACCACGTGATTGTTGGTCAGGATCTGGCCGTCGGCACTGATGATGAAGCCGGAGCCGATGCCTTGCGATTCACGCACGCCGAAGAAGAAGTCCTGCTCGTAAACCGTGCTGGTGATGTAGACGACGCTAGGCGAGGCGCTCTTGTAGACGTCGATGTTGTTCTGTTCGTCCGTGCCCAGGCCGGCCGCGTAGGCTCCACTGGGGGCCGCGGTGAAGGCGGGTTGATCGCCCGAGAAACCGGGACGCCAGCCGGATTGGTTCGTGTACAAAACGAATGCGCCGACCAGGGCGGCAGCAATCAGAAGAGTTCTCAATTTCATCGCGCTAAACTCCGCAATTGCGCATAAACTGCACGCGCTTGTTCACGGGTACTCTCTTCAGTACCAGACGTGTCGATGACAAAATCGGCGTACGCCGCTTTTTCGGCGATGGGCAGTTGGCGGCTCAGGCGTTCCAGCACTTCGGCCCGGCTGAGGCCCCCTCGCGCGATCGCACGTTCGATCTGCTGCTCAGGCGTACACACGGCAACGATCAGGCGGTCGTAGTCTCTATAACTGCCCGTCTCTATCAGTATCGCAGCTTCGGTCACGATGATCGCATCGGGATGGGAGGCCGCGAAGCCCTTGGCCAGGGCTTGGGCGCGAGCGTGAATGGCGGGGTGAACCAGGCCGTTCAACTTGGCGAGCTGGTCGGGACTGCCGAACACCAACTGACCCAGGCGGCGGCGGTCAATGGAGCCGTCGGGGTTGAGGATGGAAGGTCCGAAGGCAGAAACAACGTTTGCGTAGGCCTCCCCGCCCTGCTTCAGGACTTCGTGACCCAGGTCGTCCATGCGAATCACGCAGCAGCCGAGTTGCTCAAGCTCGCGCCCGACGACGCTTTTGCCTGAGGCCAGACCGCCGGTGAGTCCGACGTTCCACATTACGCCTGGTGCATCTCCGAAAGAGTGACGGTGTTCGCCATCAGCATGGCGATGGTCAGCGGGCCGACGCCGCCGGGAACCGGGGTGTAGCCGCCAGCGACCCTGTCGGCATCGAGTGGGTGGACGTCGCCGACCAGCACTGCGCCCGATTTCGCGAAGCCAGCGGCTTTACCGAATCGAGCGGCTTCGGCGGCATCGGTCACACGGTTGATGCCCACGTCGATTACGGTGGCGCCGGGCTTGATGAAGTCGGCGGTGACGAAGCCGGCTTTGCCGATGGCGGCGACCAGGATGTCGGCGCGGCGGCACTCTTCGGCGATGTTTTCGGTGCGCGAGTGGCAGATGGTGACGGTGGCGTTTTCGTGCAGCAGCATGATGGCCTGCGGCTTGCCGACGATGTCGCTACGGCCGATGACCACGGCGCGCTTGCCAGAGACCGGAATCTTGTAGAACTTCAGCAGTTCCATCACGCCGGCCGGGGTGCAAGCCTGCGCGCCGGGGCGTCCGGCGACCAGGTGGCCGACATTGGTCGGGTGGAAGCCATCGGCGTCCTTTTCCGGAGCGATGGCTTCGAGCACGCGGCGGGGATCGATCTGCTTGGGCAGTGGCATCTGCACCAGGATGCCGTCAATGTCCTCGCGCTTGTTCAGCGTGTCGATCAACTGCAGTAGTTCTTCGGTGGTGGTGGTCTCCGGCGGCTTAATCTCGTCACTATAGAGGCCGAGCTCGGAGCAGGCCTTCACTTTGTTGCGGACATAGACTTCCGAGGCCGGGTCGTGGCCGACCAGAATGACGGCCAGGCCGGGCTTCCGCGGCAATTTCGCGATGCGCGGCTTCAGTCGGGCCAGGATATCGTTACGGACGGCGACGCCGTCAAGAATCTGTGCCATGCAGGCCCGAGTGTAGCAAAATCAGGCCGGGATGGCCGTATTCGCGCATCACTGGCTCAAGCGCAGGATCTGCGAACTGAGCTGCAGAAACGCCTGTTTGAGCTGCGTCTGGTTGCTGGAGAAGATGAACGTCCCACGCGGCTGATTGCTGTAGTAGAAACAGTTCGGATTCGACGAACAGGCCGTATAGAGAGCCGGGGAATTGAAGGAGTCCGGCAACGGATCATTGGCCATGCGCTGCATGAGCGTGTAGTCGGGTGGATCGGCACCCTGGCCGCCCAAGCCGATGACGAACACACTGGAGGGCAGGTTCGCATTCGCGCGGGCCCGATAAGCGGCATTGTCGGTCGCGTTCAGTGCGGCGTTGTGGTAGTTGGTCCACTTGGTAGCGGTGGTCATGGAGGCATCAAACTGCAGGTGCGTGCCGCTCATGGTGACGGATTTGTAGGGGTGGCTGGCCGGGTTGACAGAATTCCCGAAGACGTCTGTGTTCGGTAGCCACTTGATGTCGCTGGTGTCACTGCTGGAGGTGACGAACTTGCAGCCGGGCGCGAGGGTCGAAGAGTAGAGATTCAAACCGGAGTTGCCGCTGGTGTCCCAGGGATCGCCGAACAAAGTGAAGGCCTTGGTCTGGCTGGGATCACTGGAGTAGATCGTACCGACCGGGCCGGCGGGGATGTTCGAGATGAAGCCGGTGCCGCCGCTGTTCATGTTGTAGCTGGTACCGGGGGCGGAGGTGGGCGAAGCGGTGCCGGTCCACAGCTTCCGATTCGAAAAGCTGGCCCAGCCGCCACTCACGGCAGCCTTGCCCGAGGCGTCCCTGCAGCCTTGCGGGCTACCAGAGGTGCCGAGGTTCGCGAAGCCAAAGGCCGCGCCATCCCACATATTGACGGTCATCGTATTCGGCAGACCGTCGGACTCGAAGACCAAGATGTTCAAGGCGCCGGGCAGGTTCATTTTGTAGAGTTCGTTGTAGCCCATCGACACGGCCTGGGCACTATTGGTGCCGCCCTGGCACTGGATGGTATCGATGGCGCCGGTGCCACTGCTGGAACTCGTCGAGAAGCCCAGCACGGTCCGGAAATTGCGAGTTGGCGCGGAGTGCACGTAGACGCCGTCGCTAAAGGAGACCAAGCCGATATAGTCTCGGCCGGCGGCAAATTGCCCGGTGAACAACTTGGCGGCGGTCTTCATGGGTCCGCACGCACCGGTGTTGTTGCAGGGACTGGCCCCGGGGGAACACATGGAACCCGAGCGATCCAGCACCAGCATGACGACGGAATCACGCCGGCTGGCATTGCCAATGGCGTTGATGGTGGTGGAATTGAAGTTGAACCACTTCATGAAATAGGTGGGGACGCGCGTGCTGGCCGTGATATCGACGTGACGGAGATTCGGATTGGATGCGTCGTCATAGACCTGGACGTTGGACGTCGACATGGCCGTGCCGCTGGTGCTCCAGTTGCCGGACGGGAAATTCGCGTAGAACCAGTTCACGGCATTGGCTCTGGCGCTCGCGGCCTGCGCGGCCGTGGTTGCACCCAGGGTCAGGGCGCGGGCAGCCGCCAGCGCCGCGCCGTCCACCGAGGCCTGGAGCCTGGATTTGACCGCGTAGAGGACCCCGACGTCGACGATCAAGCCCACCATGGGGACCACCATCAACAGCGACGTGATCGCCAGAATCAACGATACGCCAGACTGCTCCCGCCGATTTCTACGCACGCTCATAGCTCACTCCTGCCTCAGTCAAACTCCGGCCTCAGTAAAACCACCGCGAAAATACACCGCTGCCCTGCACCGAGCCCAAGCTCAAGTCGGGCGATTTGAAGTATCCTTCGGCCACGTACGCGATTTGGCCGTCCGTCAGGGGAACTCGGCCCACGGCGGCATTGGTCACCTGCCACAGGTTTTTCAGCTGGGTCTGATAGGGCTCGGGGACCTGAGTGGCCGCGTTAGTGATCAGGTTGTCGGTAATCACACCGTAGGTGTTGCGGTTGGCCGCGGAAGGATGCCCCAGGCTGCTGGGATGTTCGGTTTCAAGAGTGCCGTTGCCAAAGCGGATGCGCTCCAGAAACACAAATTTGTTGGCATTGGTGCAAGCCGCTGGCAAGGCCCCCTGGCAATTCGCTTCCAGAGTGCCGCCGACCCACATGATCTTGCTTACCCATAAGATGCCGCGACCCGCGTTGCCCAAATTGTCGGCCGCGTTGCCGGTACCCGAACCGACCTGGAGCCCCATGCCGGTGGCCAGCCGTTGCGCAATGGCCTGCATGCTCTTGTCGCTGAAATCGGCGCCATGGATGTACATGTTGGCGACGTCGCGGACCACATGGTTGGCCTGATTGCTACGGATCAGGTTCATGCCGACCACGAAGCTACCCATGAACAAGGGGATAAAGAGGACTGCGACCAGGGCGAACTCCAGGATCTCGTGGCCGCTCTGGCGTGCCTTGCGTCGATGGATGCGAAGTTGTGTCATTCCACCACCGAGTTGACCCCAACGGGGTATCCGCCGAGAATATCCGCGGAGTAGACATTCAGATTAAACGGGGATCTGCTGCGGAAAAAGGGAGCGACCGCGCTCGAGTAACTGCCGCTCAGCGGCGCCAGCCAACTCCAGGTCACATTCTTGACCGATACTTCGACAATATTGCCCGGGACGTTGCCGCCGCTCGGGATGCACGTGTTCGGTGCCGCAGTGGAGGCGTAGCACACGAAAATATGCTGAGGACTGTCGGTGCGATGCACCGAACCCATCGACTTCTTCTCCACAACTTGTTGAATGGACGCAGTTTGTCCGAGACTATGGGCCGCATCCCGCTGGAAGGTAATGGCGTAACGCGCGCCTTCCCGCACCGCGTTCTGCAGCGTACTCCAACGAAATAGCACCAGGCCGAAATCGACAAATGCCACCAGGATGGCGATGGTCGGGATCAGCGTGAACGCCATTTCGATGAGTGTGTTCCCACTCGATCGGCGCAGCCGGTGCCTCGAAATTTGGTTACTCGCCAGCATAGATTCCTGTCAGCCTACTTCAGCAGGTTAACGTTCCCCCACCCTCTAACCAATTGGGAGATCTACTCAGCGGTGTGAGATTAAGACCGTAGGCCGCTTAAGCAAAGGTCCCTTGGTACTTAAGACAACTTTGGGCTACTCACCCTTGTTACAACGCGAAGTTACAACGCGAAATCGCGCTCTCCGGACAGGCGCAGCATGTTAAAATCGGGCTAGTCTATCACTTGCCGGAATGCGCCTCGGAAGAATCATCCTCCTCGCCAGTCTTGCCCAACTCCTGGGCATATCGGCATTGGCTGCGGCAATTTCCGAGCATCCGGCCTTCACAAAGGACGTAACAGCCTCCCAGGAAAATCCGGTCTGGAGGGCGTTGTTCGCCGTTCCGGCCGCCGATGTCACGATCACGACGTCGTCGCATGTGCGATCGTCGTCGATGGAGTTGCTGTCGTTGACCGCGCTTTCGGAAACCCCGATGCGCCGGTCGGTGTGGATGGTCACCCCCGCGGTGCGAACGGTCGCCGTTCCCCGCCCCCGCCGTTATTCCCTGCTTCGTTGTTGAGCCCTGCTGTTTCTCTCCTCCGCGGTTCCAACTTGAAGAAACACACAACTCGAAGAGGTGAATTATGGGCGTTGATACAGTCCTTGCCAAAATTTTTGGCACCAAGCACGAACGTGAAGTAAAGGCCCTGCGGCCGATGATCCAGGCGATCGGTGAGATGGAGCCGCGCATGCGCGAGCTCAGCGATCAGGAACTGGCCGCCCAGACGGTTCAATTCAAGCAACAACTGGCGCAAGGCGCCTCGTTGGATGATCTACTGATCCCGGCCTTCGCCACGGTGCGCGAAGCGGGCCGCCGCATCCTGAACATGCGGCATTTCGACGTCCAGCTGATCGGCGGCATCACGTTGCATCGCGGCAAAGTCGCCGAAATGAAGACGGGTGAAGGCAAGACGCTGGTCGCGACGCTGCCGGTGTACCTGAACGCTCTCGAAGGCAAGGGTGTCCACGTGGTCACCGTGAACGACTACCTAGCCAAGCGCGACGCCGAATGGATGGGCCGCATCTACAAGGGCCTGGGGCTGTCGGTGGGCATCATCGTTCATGACCTGAGCGATCAGGAACGCCGCGACAGCTACGCGAGCGACATCACCTACGGCACAAACAACGAGTTCGGCTTCGACTACCTGCGCGACAACATGAAGTTCCGGATTTCGGACTGCGTGCAGCGCGGACATCACTTCGCCATCGTCGACGAAGTTGACTCGATCCTGATTGACGAAGCGCGTACGCCGCTGATCATCTCCGGCCCCAGCGAAGAATCGACCGACAAGTATTACAAGATCAACCAGATCATCCCGCAGCTGGTGCGCGGCGAAGTGATCGAAGGCAAGGAACCCGGTCAGAAATGGACCACCGGCGACTACACCGTTGACGAGAAGCACAAGAGCGTCGCGCTGACCGAAGAAGGCGTGCTCAAGATGGAGCGCCTGCTGGGCCTTGGCAACCTGTACGAAGCAGTGAACATGGAGATCAACCATCACGTGCAGCAGGCCCTGAAAGCCCACGTGATGTTCCTGCGTGATCGCGACTACGTCATCAAGGACGACGAAATCATCATCGTTGACGAATATACGGGTCGCCTGATGCCGGGCCGCCGCTGGTCCGATGGCTTGCACCAGGCCATCGAAGCCAAGGAAGGGGTGAAGATCCAGCGTGAAAACCAGACGATGGCCACGATCACCTTCCAGAACTACTTCCGTATGTACAAGAAGCTGGGCGGCATGACCGGTACAGCCGACACGGAAGCGGCTGAGCTGAACAAGATCTACAACCTGGATGTGACGATCATCCCGACGAATCGTCCGTTGCAGCGCCTGGATTTCCAGGACGTGGTGTATCGCACGGAAGAAGAGAAGTTCCGGAACGCGGCGAAGGAGATCGAACAGCTCCACGCCAAGGGCCAGCCGGTGCTGGTGGGTACGGTGTCGGTCGAGAAGTCGGAAAAACTGGGCGCGATTCTCAAGAAAATGGGCGTGCCGCACGAAGTGCTGAACGCGAAGAATCACGAGCGGGAAGCGTTCATCGTCGCGCAGGCCGGTCGTAAGGGCGCGGTCACGGTTTCGACCAACATGGCGGGCCGCGGTACCGACATTCTGCTGGGCGGCAACCCGGACGCGATGACGCGCGAGCGTCTGCGCAAGGAAAACAAGGATCCGGACGAAGTCAGCAAGGAAGAGTTCGACGCGGTCTTCGCGCAGGTGAAGGCCAAGTGCGACGTGGAGCACGACGAAGTGGTCGCGCTGGGCGGTCTGCACATCCTGGGCACGGAGCGTCACGAATCCCGACGTATCGACAATCAGTTGCGTGGCCGTTCGGGCCGTCAGGGCGATCCCGGTTCCGCGCGTTTCTACCTCTCGCTGCAAGATGACCTGATGCGCATCTTCGGCGGCCAGCGCATGCAGTCGTTGATGCTGCGTCTGGGCATGGAAGAAGACGTGCCGATCGAGAGTGGCCTGATCACCAAGCGCATCGCGGCGGCGCAGAAGGCTGTGGAAGCGCAGAACTTCGCGGCTCGTAAGCACGTCCTGGAATACGACGACGTGATGAACAAGCAGCGCCAGGCGATTTACTCCATGCGCCGCGCGTTGCTGGAAGGCCAGGATCAGAAGGAACATCTGCAGGAAACCATCCAGCAGATGATCGAAGCCGCGGTCGACCTGTACCTGCCCGAAAAGCAGCGTCCCGACCAGTGGGATTGGAATGGCGTCGAAACCTACGTCTTGAACCAGTTTGGCGTGAGTGTGTCGGGCGAAGCGCTCAGCCAGATGGGCCGGGCCGAAGCCGAGCAGGAAATCGTCGCGCTGCTGAAACGCAAGTACGACGAAAAAGAACAGATGCTGGGCGCCGAGCTACTACGTGAAACCGAGCGCATGCTGATGCTGAACATCATCGATAACCAGTGGAAAGACCACTTGTTCGCGATGGATCACCTGAAAGAACACATCGGGATGCGCAGCTACGGCCAGAAGGATCCGCTGGTCGAATACAAGAAGGAATCCTACGAGCTGTTCAAGGACCTTCGGAACCGCATCGAAGACGAAACGATCCGCTTCCTGTTCTTCATGCAGCGCGTGGAAGAGGCTCCGCGCCCGATGGAAGACGAGGAGTACGAAGAGTCAGTTCCGGAAGCCATCGCCGAACCGGAACCCGATCCGGCCGAGGAAGAGGCCGCTCGCGAGGCGGAAGCCAAGGCCGCGCAAGCGTCGGTGGCCGACTTCACGCGCGTCATCCAGAAGAAGAAGGAGCATGAGATGGCACAGCTCCAGTTCCTGGGTACGAGTTCGACGAACGATCCGCAGCCGGTGATCGCCAAGAAGCAGCCGGGCCGCAACGACGCCTGCTACTGCGGCAGCGGCAAGAAGTTCAAGAAGTGCCACGGGGCTTAGGCTTCGTGGCATCTGATGTCAAAATGGGCAGAGGCTTCCTAATGAAACAATCCGCTTGGGTGCTGACTGCCCTTTTCCTCGCCTCCCTGGCGAACGCCGAGATCTTCCCGGAGCGGTTCACCACCTTCACGCGCGGCAAGGTCACGCCGCTGACTGCGCCAGATGCCGAGCTCTACAAAGAGTACGGCTTCCTCGAGGCCGAGAAGGCCGAGTACACGGGCGCGGGCAAGAGCTTCACGATCGCGGGCTGGAAGGTGAGGGACTCGACTGGCGCGCTGGCCCTGTGGCAACTGCGGCGGCCGGCCGATGCCAAGCCCGTGGGCCTGGCCAAGCTGGCGGCCAAGACGGCGAACGGGGTCATCACGGCGTACGGGAACTTCGTGTTCGAATACTCGGGCTACACGCCCACCACCGACGACTTGGACGGATTGCTGATTCAGCTGAAGAAGGTGGAGCGGAGTTCCCTGCCCTCACTGCCCAACTACCTGCCGGATCAGGATCTAGTGGCGAACTCGGAACGCTACATCCTGGGCCCGGTGTCGCTGGAGCGGTTCGCGCCGCAGATCTCGCCGTCGCTGGCGGCGTTCTCGCTGTCGGCCGAGGGTCAGCAGGGCCGGTACAAGACACCGACCGGTGAGCTGACGATGACGATTTTCTACTACCCGCTGCCGAACATGGCTCGGGAGCGGCAGGCCGCCTTCCTGATGGTGCCGGGGACGCTGGCCAAGCGCGCGGGGCCGATGGTGGCGGTGATCAGCTCGCCCAAGGACGCGGACGCCGCCGAACGGATCCTGGCCAATGTGCAGTATGAGGTGGAGCTGACCAAGCAGGAAGTAGGGACCCCGCCGGTCCAGGGGATGGCAAATATTGTCCTGACAGGATCTCTCCTAGCGGTTGTACTTATCGGGGCTAGCCTATTGGCAGGTCTATGGTTAGGCGGATTCCGAGTGCTCCTGAGAAAGTTCGGTTTGGCCAAGGAGCGGGAAGAAATGACCGTTTTCCGGATCAACGCTAAGGACTAAGGTCCTCGCCGGGAATAAACCTTGGCGATTCGGGCTGTTAGAACGAAAACGGACCCCTTGAGAAGCCGTATTCCACAGGTTTTCCACAAAACTGAGCACAGCAGCTTCTCTCGCCAAGCGATTCATTCCATACCACTTAATGGTCAAAAAAGAGCTGACAGATTTTTTCTTGACTTCCCCGGCTGGAAAACCTAAGATCCAAACACAAACCAGTTTTGGCGGTTGCGATACCGTCGAATCTGATTCTCCCATGTACATCGCCCTACGAAAGTAGGGTTGTAGAGCGCCCACCGCAAGGTGGGCGTTTCTGCGTTCTGGGGAGGCTTAGGCGCGCTCGCGGCCGCTGAGCAGGGCTCGGGCGTCGAAGCTGAAGGCGCGGCCGTCAGAGGACGTCACGTCGCGCAGCAGGGCCAGGGATGAGGTGAAGTAGGCGCGTTGCAGCCAGCGGGGTCCCTGGAAGGCGTCGCGACCATGCAGCAGGCGGTCATCCTTGAACAGAAGGGCCGTTCCTGGGCTTACAACGACGCGGGCGGGGTTTAATTCGTCCAGCAGGCTCCGGAACAACTCCAGAGCAAGCGCCGCCTCAGGCGTCACGGGAACGATGGTGGAGCTGGCGGCAGACACGCGCATGAGGCCTAGCTCGTCGCGCCACAGGATGGGGCACGGAGCCGACAACGCCTGGGCGTCGCCGAACGTGAAGCTGGCCGGGCAGGCGTGGCGGAAGATCGGTTGGGCGAGCAGTGCCGCGAGCTCCGGAGGAGCGGCAGCCAGGATCTGGTCGGCGGTGACCACCGTGGTGGCCGTGCGTTCGTTGTAGAGGCCGTAGAGCAAGATGCCCTGCTGCTTGAACCAGGACGGCAGGAACGCGTTGTCGCTATGGAAGCCGAACTGGACACGGCCGGCGTTCGATTGGGTACCTTCGCGGCCCGGAATCGGGGTGACTTCGTGAATGGGACTGCCGCCTTTTTCGTTGATGAAGGAGAGCAGTTCCCCGTCCTGGCACAGGATTCCGGTGATGACGGCTTCGGAGACGGCCTCTTTTTCCGGCGGGCGCATGCCGCTGGCTGGGATGGGAGGCAGGTGCGGATCCACCGGAAAGTTCTCCAGCACGATGGCTGCAGGTCCGGCGGGGGCGAAGAATTCGTTCAGCGTCGCGCGGATCTCGGCCGGCATGAAGCGCTGGGCCAGGGCCACAGAGGCATCCCGGAATGCGCTCCAGGCGGTGAGATCGTGATAGTCGGGGTAAGTCAGTTTGGCTGCGGCCGCAGTCCACTGATCGCGCAATGCGTCGGGGAGCCGCAGCGTCGCGGGGAACGTCGCCGGAGTGGGCGGAGGAACTGTGACAACGGGGGCAGTGGCCATGTCGTATCCCGACGGTGCTTCCATTCTACTCATTGGATGACGCAGAACGCGAGTGCGCTACAGCAAATCATCGGCAGTCAAAACTTGTCCCGACACTCTTTAGAGCAGAAGAAGTACATCTTGCCGCCGCGTTCCTGGGTGAGGGCCGTCGAAGGAGCCACAAATGTACCGCAGACGGGGTCTTTCTTGAGGGCTTCCGGTTTGAGAGATTCTTTGGAGGGTGCGCCCGCGCGGCGTTCCGGTCCCACGGTCGCATTCAGGAAGATGCGAGCCAGGAAACCGAGAACGCCGCGCAATACGCTGATCGCCACGATGGTGAGGATCAGGTAGAAAAGCGCGCGAAACAAAAACACAAGGTGCTACTTACTTGCCCTTGCCTTTGGCCGGAGCCTTGGCCGGAGCAGGAGCCGGGCCGCGATTGATGCTGTTGGTGATGGTGGCGCCCAAGGCAGCCAGCATACCCTTGGCATCTTCCGCGTTCCCGCCGGTGGGGGCCAATTCCAAATACTTCTGGAAGGCTTCCGCGGTGCCAGCCGGAGCGAGCAACTTACCGTCCTTCTCGGTGGCGCGTTGCATATAGGTCACGCCCAGCTGGAAGTAGGTTTGCGCATCCTTCGGGTCGATATCGAGCGCCTTCTTGTAAGCGGTTTCGGCCGCTTCGCCACGGTTGGTGTCGAAGTAGACGTTGCCCAGGTTGCGATAGCCGCGGGCGGCACCGGTCGGATCCAGCTTGGCCGCTTCGGTCAACTGCGCCTGCGCTTCGTCCATCTTATTGGCGCGGGCCAACACGACGCTGGCATTGTAGCGGTACACCGGATCGGTCGGCATGATCGCGATGGCCTTGCCATAGGCTTCGCCGGCCTTCGTGAAGTCGGCCAAGCGGTCAGCGCCACGTTCGGATTCCGCTTTCTTCTGGTAGGCATCGGCCAGCTGACCGAAGACGGCGTGCTGCGTGGGATCGATTTCGCCAGCCTTCGTGAAGTTCTCAATCGCCACCGGCCAGTTCTTGGCCTTCGCAGCTTCCATGGCGGTGTTGAAGGCAGTCTGGAGACCAGCGTTCTTGTTCTGGGCCTCCTGATAATCCTTCATTTCCTTCTCAAACTTCGCCTGCGCTTCGGCCTGAGCCTTCTTTTCGGCTTCCGTCATTTCCTTCGGAGCCGGAGGAGCAGCAGGGCCGGCGCTGGCGGCCGGAGCCGCGGCAGCCGTTTCCTGCTTGCTCAAGTCGACGTCCATCGGAATCGGCTTGGAATAGTCGGTGTGCACACCCTTGGTCTGGAGGATGGTCTTCCCATCGGCGACCATCTCGATGTCGTAGGTGCCGAACGGGAGAGTGGCGTAGTTGAACTTGCCATTCTTGTCGGTCTTGATCTTGTAGTTGGCTTTAATGTCGGTGCGAACGATGCGCACTTCGACGTCCTTCATGGGCTTGCCATCGGCACCCTTGACGGTGCCTTGGATGGCGGTCATCGCCTGCGCCCACGTGATGGCGGCAAAAGAAGCCACTAAGGCTCCTCTTTTGATAAAGTTGTGTACGGTCATACTGTAGCTCCCCTCGCGCGTACTGTGGTCCGTCTAACAGCATACTACAAGTCCGGGCTGCGAAAAAGAGGTTGAGTTGGTACGATCGCAGGCGCCCCTGTACTAGTACAAAACTCGTTTCTTTTCAACGCGAAGGCGTTCCAAGTCGGGCTCGCTCCGAGTATAATAAGGCGGGAAGTTCTCTTCGTGGAGGGGTCGGCAGCCGTTGGCCGGAGCGTCGCGAAGGGTACTTTAGTACTTGAAAAGGGAGAGGGCGAGAGGACAAATCGGCAAACTCAGCGAAAGACCTTAGGGGTCAACTTAGGTTCCACTTAGATTCGGCGAAGAAATCCAAGTTCGTCAGGAAAATGGACTTAAGTCAGAATTTGCACTTGCGATCCTTCTTAACACCCAGCACCATGGGACGGAGTAGGACGAGTAGGACTACCTCGGAGGAGGCAGTGCGGTGAATCAGCCGAAACTGTTTGGGAGTAGAATGCAGAACTCAAAAATAATGAAGACAGCCAGTTGGTTTGCGGTAGCGGTGTTGATGGTGTTGGGTGCTGGATCGAGCCAAGCGGCGATCAACGCATGTACCACCACGTTTGCTACCGAGACGGCGATCCCAGCAACGTCGACAGCGAACGGCTGCCGCCAAGTCGACATCAGCTTCTCGAATCTGTCGGAGAATTTCGCGACGGGCGGCATGAACTATTTTGCAACGGGCGCCGT
>CANIIC010000017.1 GCA_947467395.1 Bryobacterales bacterium | reverse complement strand
TTGTGCCATTCGAAAAACGGTAACAGTGCTTCCCACATAGTGTTTACTGGCTCCGGTCCTTAGAAATTGTAGGCCATGGTGCGGCCGGTGATGATGACCAGCGCCCAGATGAGGATCGAGGCCCAGGCGGTGAACTTGACCTGCGCCGGTGGATCGGGGTCTTTGTCCCACGAAGCGCGGCTGCGGTAAATGGTGGCGTGGTAGAACGCCGCGTTAGCGCCGCCCAGGATCAGGAACAGCACCTTGAAGCGGAACCAGATGCTCTCATAGCAACGCGTCGGTTCGGCCCACATCAGCAGCAGACCGGTGATGGTCATGACGATGAAGCCCACGATCATCCACGGCAGCACGCCGTTAAAGACGTCCGAGATCGGTTCCTTGCGGAAGATCTTGCCGGCCATGCGTAGATCGCTGATGGCGATGGCGCCCGCCGAGGCACCGATGCCCAGCAGGTGCAGGCCTTCGATGATCGGGAACATCAAAATTGATTCGCGAATCGATACGCTCAAGTTTGTGTCGCGGGCAAACTCGGCGAACTGTTGCAGGTCCATCATATAAGTGGTTGTATAAGAGCCCCAAGAAAAACGCCGCCCGCCGGCTAGAGCCAACGGGCGGCGCACTACTTTACTTCAATGAACCGCAGCTTACTTGTTGCCGTCGGCCGAGGAGGCAGCGCCAACCTTCTTGCCATCCGCAAAGGTGAGGTTGCGGGCATTGGCAAGGTTCGAACCGTCCTTCGCCAGGTTGCCTTCGCACTTCACGACATCACCGATCTTCAGCGAGTTGCGCGTCCAGCCGGAGCGCAGCAGGCCGTTCGGGCTGCCCAGTTCAAATTCCCAATTGGTGGTCTTGCCATTTTCCGTCACGTCCAGATAGAAACGAGCGTGCGGGTTCATCCATTCCACCTTGGTCACTTTACCTTCGAAGTTGCGGGACTTAGTACGGTCGTACTCCGCGTCGAAAGAGTGGTGAGCCCCCATCGGCACCGAGAGCGCGGCCAACGCCAGGATGCCAGCAATTTGCTTCTTCATAGTCTTTCAAATCCTCCAGGATCTAGGAGCCGCCATGGTTACGTCCCGGCCCCTCCAATGAGAACGTAACACAACTCGCGTTGGGTTACACCTGTCCTTTAGTCGTATTGAGGTCACTGACTGTCCATGTGACCGTCGATACAATGGTGATCTTGTTGAAAATAAATTACTTGGTTGCGGGGGTAGCCGGGGCGGGGCTGATCGCGCGGTGCAGGACGTACGAAATTTCGATGGGCATGTCGTCCATAGAGCGCACTTTGAGGATCACTTGGTAGTATTTGGGGACCGTTCCCGAGGCGTCTTTCATCCTCGAAACCAGAGTCTTGGCGAACTCCGGATCGGTGAAGGCCTGAACCCCGCCCGTGATACTTGCAACGCGATTGCCGGAGAGATAGAGGACCTGCCCGTTTCCATACAATCCGGGAACCCGGCTGATCAGCGCGTAGCTCTCCTCGGTATCGCTGGGGTCGGCCGGCGGACGATCCGCGAATAGCGCCGGTTCTCCGGAAAGAGGCTGTGTATTATGGATACCCGCAGCGTCCAGCACAAAGGGACGACCCTCGGTCATGGCCCGGACTTGGCGGTTTTCCACCATCTTCCCCAGGAACACCACGTTGCCCATGGCGACTTCCGGCGCTTCGATCTGATCACTCTGGAGCACCTGGACGTGGGTCTTGAGTTTCCCTAGGAACTCACCCAGGCGGAACACGCCGCTGGCTGCACCCGCAGAGGACGACTCCGGGCGGGCGGTAGAGACAGCGACGATCAGGGGACGGTTCTCCGCGATTAATGGTTCCCACAGAGCCTTGAGTTCTGGCGTCCATTCGACCGCGACGCTTTCCTGGCCGCTCACCTGCCACCACTTCGTCCCGAAATAGAGGGCAGCGCCGACCGCCAGCAGCAGGGCGGCCACCAGGACAACCTCAAACCAGTAGCGCGTCGGGCGAACAATTTTAGTCGGTTCCGCGACCGCCTCGGACTCTCCTGGGACGGCTGCCGCTTGGCGAGGCTCGAAGGTGACCCGGAAGCCGCCTTTGGGCAGATCTACAATGATGGGGTCGTCGAGGCCCTCGGTCCGGTAGTATTCGGCGATCTTCTGCCGGAGCCGGGCGACGTGCATGCGCACGGTCGATTCCTGACGCGGATCGTAAGACGAGGGTTTGGCGAAAACGTCGAGACCGACGGTGTATTCCTTGAGGCTGTCGGCTTCGCCGGCGAGCGACTTTTCGGCGAGGTAGCTCAGCAAGTTGCGATGCACTTCGGACGTGCGGAACGCCTTGCTTTGGAGAATCCGCTGGATTTGGGCAGACGAAGCTTCCAGCTCTAACACCATGGTCGCTTCGATCATAACACGCGACTCTTTAGGCGATCGCCTTGTTGTAGCGAGCTTGAATCGTCGTGTCGCGGGTGATCAGGATGGCTCCCGCCAGCCTGGCTTGGGCCACGATGAAGCGATCGAACGGATCGCACGTCCAACTCTCTTCGGTGGCTTGGCGTGCAACCTCTTCAAAGGATCGGTCGCACACGCGCAGGCCGATTTCGGCACCCAGGGTTGCCACAATCACGTCGGCGGATTCCCGAAGCCGCTTGATCTCGCGAAGATACTCCAGTTCCAGAACCACCATGGGTGAGATCCGAATATCCGGCTCCCGATCGAGAAAGTGGCGCGCTTCTTTGCTGAAGAGCGTCAGGTCCGCCCGACCCAGGGCGGGGAGCACATGTGTGTCCAGGTAGATCACTTCTTCAGTTCAGACCACTCGGCCGACCAGTCCATGTGCACGATGCTTTCGAGGTCGCCGACCAGCCAGTTGTGCTTCTTCAGCCGCGCCAGCTTGGAGGGGACTTCTTCCGGCACGATCCGCAAGATTCGGCCCTTCCGCTCCACTTCGATGGCTTGACCCGTGGACAGGGCCTCGTCGAGGATGCCATAGATGTTCTGCCGAAGCGTGGTGGCGCTGACTTTCATGTTTCCAGAGTAGCACGTACGGATATCAATAACCGTACGTACGGATTTGACGCGGACATGAATCTGCGAAAATCGAGCCGAGGTGCATCGCATGAAAACCCTGCTCGCGCTCTGTCTTGCTGCAGCCGGCATCGCCGCCGGCCATCATTCCTTTGCCGCCGAGTTCGATGGCAACAAGCCAATCAAAGTGACCGGAACGGTGACCAAGGTCGAATGGCAGAATCCGCACATCTGGTTCTATGTCGACGTGAAGGACGCCGACGGAAAAGTGACCAACTGGGGCTTCTCCGGTGGCGCGCCGGGACAACTGCAGCGCCGGGGGATTTACAAGAACGTGATCCAGGAAGGAATGACAGTGACCGTCGAAGGCTTCCTCTCGAAGGACGGTACGCACAACGGCAATGGTGCCCGCGTGACGTTCTCCGATGGACGCCAAGTGTTCACGGCCGGTTCCGAAGACAAGCTGCCGGATGACGCGAAAGGCAAGGCCAAGTAATGATGCGCCGACTGATCCCACTTCTGCTTTCGAGCGCTGCCGCCGCGTTCCTGATGTTCGCGCCGCCGTCGGCGTCCGGTCAGGCCAAGGGCGAGAACGCCATTCCGCGCATGGCCGACGGCAAGCCCGATTTCAGCGGCATCTTCGAATGGCCGCAGGCGGCTGCTGGATCGGAGCGCTGCAAGTGTTCGGCTACGGTCTTCGATCGCAAGAATTTCGCGCCGCTCAAGCCGGGCGGGGAAGCGTTTTATGAGCCGCACACCGGTGAGCCGCGTCACGATGAGCCTCGCGATTTCTGCATGCCCGCAGGCTTCCCATCCGGCATCCTGTCTGCCAACGCCATGCAGTTCACGCAGTCGAAGGACTACCTGATCATGGTCCACGAGTTCCAACGCATGACGCGCATCATCCCGCTGGATGGCCGCCCGCATCGCGACCATCTGGAGCCCTCTTTCTACGGCGACCCGGTGGGCCACTGGGAAGGCGACACGCTGGTGATTGAGACGACGAACTTCAAGCGCTGGTCGCTGGATGACTTCTTCTATACGGATCCGAATCAGTACCGCATGCACTCCGATGCGTTGAAGACCACAGAGCGTCTGAAGTGGAACGCCGACGGCAAGACGATGTCGTATCGCATCACCATTGATGATCCGAAGATCTTCACGCAGCCCTGGGGCCAGGACTTTACCATCACCGCGAAGCCGGAGTGGTCGAAAGACGGTCTCTACGAATACGTGTGTGAGGAGAACAATCGTTGCCCGGGCGGTAAGTGCGAGGGGAAATAAAAAAGGCCTCGGAGGACGACGTTTCCGCGGTCCTACGAGGCCTTTTGTGTCTAGTGAGATCTAGAACGGAACGTCGTCGTCGCCGATGCTGTCGTTAAACGAAGGAGCCGCCGACGGGGCCGGAGCCTGACGCGCACGCGGCATGCTGCGCGGGGCCTGTTCCTGCGAGTATTCGTCGCCGCCACCAGCTCCCGCCTGACCACCTTCGCCGCGGCCGCCGAGCAGGATCACATCGTCCGCTACGACTTCGGTGGTATAGACCTTCTTGCCATCCTTGTCTTCGTAGCTGCGCGTTTGAATGCGGCCTTCCACGTAGACCTGCTTGCCCTTGGTCAGATACGGCGCCAGATTTTCGGCGCGCCACAGGACCACGTTGGTCCAGTTGGTATCTTCCTTCCACTCGCCCGATTGCTGGTCCTTCCAACGGCGGGAAGTGGCCACACTGAACTTCGTTACCGAAGTCTGTGACGCGGTGTATGCGACTTCCGCGTCGCGGCCCAGATGGCCGACAAGAATCACTTTGTTTACGCTACGGCTTGCCATGATTGTTTGAGTTTACCCTACAAGCGCACCAGGATCAGCTGTTGCGCCATCCTAAAGAATGCGTAGACCGTGACTGCGATGCAGACCGTCGCGATGGTCTTCCAAAGATTGTCATCCCCGCGAGCATGACCGCGCGAGCCGGCCAGATACGCCACGGCGAAGCCGCCCACGAATCCGCCGATGTGCGCGGCGTTGTCGATGCCCCGGATGATGAAACCCTGCACCAGAACCAGCATCATCCACTGGATGTAACGCCCACGGTCGCGGCCGATGATGGTGTGTTTTTCGCGCGTTCCCAGCCCGACCATCGCGCCGATCAGGCCGGCGATTCCAGCCGATGCGCCGATGGACAGCACGGTGGGCGACCAGAACAGACTCGCCGCGAACCCGGTAATGGAGGCCAGCAGGTAAATCGAGACATAACGATAGCCGCCGAAAATTTCATCGATCTGAGGACCCAGATCCCACAGCACCCAGGAGTTCATGCCGATGTGGAGAATCCCGCCGTGCAGGAACCCGGCTGTGATCAAACGCCACCACTGCATCCCGCGCAGAATCGCGTAGCCGTCTTTGGCGCCGAAAACTTCCAGAGCTTGATAGCTGGGATCCATGGAACCGCCCGAATACAGCAGTGTCGCCACATAGAGGCCGACGTTGATCAGAAGAATGAGCGAGGTCAGGAACCGGTCGCCCTGCAGGACGCCGGCCATCGTGTCTGCCGCGATTTTGCGATCGATGGCGCGCATGCCCACCTGCATGTCGCAATAGGGGCAGACTTTATCGTCAGTGGTGATGAAGGCCCGGCAATTCGGGCACATGCGGCGTTTGTCCATACGGTGTCGGGGCGGTGTCGGTGGCTTGCCTCAGAGAGGTGGGCTCTCCCATTGTAAAGTACGGCGCCCACTGGAGAGCGCGTGCTTCGGCCCCCTGCTACAATCTTAGGAACAACCCATCTAAACTCAGATGCACCCGATCGAGCAAAAACTTCGCGAAGATATCGTCCGCATCGGCCGACTCATGTTCGAAAAGAACTGGATCGCTGCCAATGATGGCAATATCAGTGCGCGTCTGCCCGACGAGGATGGTCAGGCTCGGATCCTGGCCACGCCCACCGGGATGAGCAAGGGCATGTTGCTGCCGGAAGACATGATCGTCACCGACATGGAAGGCAACAAGGTTCGCGGAACTCGGGAGCGCACGTCCGAGATGGACATGCACACCACCATCTACAAGATGCGGCCGGACGTCCACGCGGTGGTTCATGCGCATCCGCCCACGGCAACAGGGTTCGCGGTGGCGGGGCGGGCGTTGAACGTTGGGATTCTGCCGGAAGTCATCGTTTGTCTGGGCGCCGTTCCGTTGGCTGAATACAGTGAGCCGGGTACCCCTGCGTTATCCGAAAGCATGCGTCCGTACGTCCCCAAGTACGATGCGCTGCTGCTGGCCAATCATGGCGCGGTGGCCTATGGCGAAGACTTGTTCCGCGCCTACCATCGGTTGGAAACCGTGGAACACTCCGCCCGCATTACGCTGGTGGCGGAACTCCTGGGTGGCCCGAAGGTTCTGCCACGCGCCGAGATCCAGAAGCTGTTTGTGGCTCGGGAACGCTACGGCGTAAAGTCCCGCAACTCCTATGAACCCGGCCTGCCGATGGCGGCCGAAGACATGCCGGAGCAGTCCGATAAAGAAGAAAAACTGGAACTGACCCGCTCGCAGCTCTTGTCGATTATCGAAGACGCCCTGAAGGTTCGCGCTTAAGCCGGCTTCACCGGGAAGTCGAACGAGTCTTCCTCTGTCTTCGCCCGCACCTTGCGCCGTTTCACGGCTGCTTCCATCGCAAAGAAGTAACTGGCCAACGCTCCACCGGTGAGCAGCTTCACAATTTCGGACGCTCCGTAGAGCTGTGTCAGCGTCCAGTTGCGCGTGGCTATGGAGAAGGAGGCTTTGTCACCCAGGAAATCCAATTCCCGCCCCACGTAGGTCCACTCCGGCGTGATCATAAAGTGTTGCATGAATGTGAGCAGGGCCATGGCGCCGCACATGCCGATCGCGATCGGTTTGCGGTGTTCGGTGAACACCAACAACACCACCATCCCTAACGCAATCACTCCCTGGGCTTGTTCCCACCCGTTCAGCCAACTGCGGATCTCTTCCCCGGATAAGTGTCGAAGCAATTGGCCCGCGACTTCGGGGCCTGCTTTATTGATGTTGATGCGCGCTTGTTCGGTAGGGTTGTCCAGGATCTGCCCGGCCACTCGATTCCGTTGCAACGCTAGGGCGTCCACGAACAGACAGCAGCCTACCCAGATCCCCAGCAGAAATAGAGCTACGCGTCGTGTGAACATGTCGGCCTAAAAAGCGAGAAGGGGAGCTTTAACTACTCCCCTTCGCCGCGTCGATCAGGATTGACTCCGGAATCGTGACTTCTTGGTCCCCTTCGAATCGGGGTTTCTTTATAGTAGCGCTGTTGAAGCACGCCGTCGAATTCCAACTTGGTGGGGTGTACAATTCAAGCCTATGTCTTTCGCACCCGGCGACAAAATCGGCCCGTATGAGATTCTGGAGCCGCTTGGCGCCGGCGGCATGGGACAGGTGTGGAAGGCGCGAGACTCGCGGCTGAACCGGACCGTTGCCATCAAGACCAGCAACAAACGCTTCAGCGAACGCTTTGAGCGTGAAGCTCACGCGATTGCTGCGCTCAATCATCCGCACATCTGCACGCTCTACGACGTCGGCCCGGATTACCTGGTGATGGAGCATGTGGAGGGCAAGCCGCTGGCAGGCCCCATGCCTGTCGACCAAGCCTTGAAGGTCGCCGAGCAAATTCTGGATGCGCTCGATGCGGCCCATCGCAAGGGCATCGTGCATCGCGACCTGAAGCCCGGCAACATCTTGCTGGGGCCGAACGGCGTCAAGGTATTGGACTTTGGGCTCGCCAAGTTCGATCGTACTTCCGAAAATAGCGACGCCACGCTGACTATGCAGCTCACGGGCGAGGGCTCCATCCTGGGCACGCTTCAGTACATGGCTCCGGAGCAACTGGAAGGCAGGGAGGCCGACGCCCGCAGTGATATCTTCTCCTTCGGACTCCTCCTCTACGAGTTGATCACGGGCCAGCGCGCGTTTACCGGCAAGAGCCAGGCGAGCCTCATCGCGGCCATCCTGAAGGAACCCGCCCGACCCGTCAGCGAGCTACAGCCCTTGACGCCTCACGGGCTGGATCGCGTGCTGCAAACGTGCCTCGAAAAAGATCCTGAGAAGCGCTGGCAGTCCGCGCGCGAGATCAAGCACGCGATGGAGTGGACCAGGCAGGATGCGACTGCGTCCTTGAGCGGCGTGCTTCCGGCTCCGCATCCTCCGAAGAAATCGAAATTCGGTCTGATCGCGGCCGCGGGCGTCGCGGTACTTGTGTTGGCCGCCGCGGGCTGGACGTTCTGGCCGAAATCCGAGCCCGTCGGCCAAGTGCGCCGCTTCCAAGTGGAGATGCCCGCCGACGTCACGTTCTCGCAGTACGTCTCCGTCTCCCCCGATGGCCGAAAGCTGGTCTTCAATGCCACCGGGCAGAAGAGTGGCCTGTGGATTCGCGATCTCGATTCGCTCGAATGGCGCCAGCTCGCGGGCACGGAAAACGGCGTCAGCCCCAGTTGGTCGCCCGACAGCAAGTTCCTCACCTTCGGGCAGGGCACGCAACTGCGCAAGATCGATGTCGGAGGCGGCCCTGCCCAGACGCTGGCGGATTTCGCCAGCACTCCAGTTGGCTCCAGCACCTGGAACAACGAAGGCGTGCTCCTGTTCGGCGGCCGCGGCCGCGGTGGCCTCATGAAGGTCTCACAGGCTGGAGGAGTGCCAGCACCTGTGACCGAGGTCGACGCCTCCCGCAAGGAAGCATTTCACGGCTTGCCCCAGTGCTTGCCGGACGGCAAGCACTTCCTCTATCTGCGCAACGGGGCTCCGGAGATCCTCGGGACCTACATCGGCTCGCTCGATACACCTCCCAAGGACCAGTCCAAGGAACGTCTTTTCGCTGGAGGCCAAGTGGCCACGTACTCAGACGGCTACCTGTTCTTCATGCGAGAGAATACGCTGATGGCGCAGCCGTTCGATACAGCGAAGCTCACGCTCACGGGCGAACCTGTCCCGGTCGCAGAACAGGTCGCAGTCACCCAATCGATCGGAGTCTTCTCGGCCTCTCCGAGTGGTGTCCTCGCCTATCGCACGGGTGCCCTCGGGGGCCAGTTGGACGTGACGTGGCTCGACGCCTCGGGCAAGAAGACCGGTGCATTTACGCAAAGCACGCAGGACCGGGGCATTCGCCTCTCCCCGGACGGAGGCCGCGGCGTCGCGCGGGATGCAGGCCAAGCGAACCTCGGAGACTTGTGGACGCTGGACTTTGCCCGTGGGGTCCGCACGCGTCTAACCTTCCGGCAAAGTCTTGGTTCCTTCGGTGCCTGGTCTCCCGACGGCTCCAAGATCGCCTTCGCGGCCGGTGATCAGCTCGATACGGTCTTCGAGAAATCTGCATCGGGAGCGGGCGAAGAGAGAGAGCTGCTCAAAGAGCCAGGCGTGATTCATCTTCCCTTCGATTACTCGCGCGACGGCAAGTTCCTGCTGTATCACACCGGCAATTTCGGTGGCGCTCTGTTGGGACAGTACATCCTGCCGCTGGATGGCAGCAAAAAACCAGTCACACTGCTGAATAATCCGCAGTACGGGCAAGGCGAAGGCCGGTTGTCGCCCGACATGCACTGGCTGGTCTACTCGTCCGCGGAATCCGGGCGGCTGGAAGTGTACGTCCGGCCTTTCAATGCCAGTGGCCCATCCTTGGGCGATGGCAAGTGGCAGATCTCGCGCGACGGAGGGAGCCTCCCCAGGTGGCGCGGTGATGGCAAAGAACTCTATTTCCGCTCGGCGGGAGGCATCATGACGGTCTCCGTCAAAGCCAACGGTGCCGCCTTCGAAGCGGGTATCCCGGAGCAACTCTTTGCCCTGCCGCAAGAGAACGGTTGGGACGTCACCGCCGACGGCAAGCGCTTCATCGCGTCGGTGCCCAACACGCCACAGACAGGGCAGACGCCGATCACTGTCATTCTCAACTGGCAGCAGCAGCTAAAAAAGAAGTAGCTACGGCTTCACGACGCCGTCGAAGATGCTGGTGGACGCCGGCTTTGCGTCCGGCGCTGAGGTTGTGGCCGGGGCCGCCTCTGGGATCAAGTAGATCACCAGCACGCGACCGTCGCTATGGAATGTCGCGCCTGTGGCCGTCACGGCTTCCTTCGACGGCTGCGACGGCGTGACGTAATCCAGCTTCGCCACCATGCCGGATTCCTGCAAGCTCTGGCCGATATAGTCGCGCTCTTTGTCCACGTCGGGATCGATCTTGTGCGTGATGCCGTTGTTGCGGTTGTCGCGATCGAAGCCGATATCGTGCGTGCCCGCTCCCACCCAGGCGTCGAAGCCATCCACCCAGAACGGCGCTTTCCAGATGCGGAAGTGATGCCGCTCGGCGATCACCTGGATCGGATCGGCTTGGGCGTAGCCGTGGTCCTGTGCACGCCCGAATAAAGTGAGCTCGCTCATGGGGAGCGTGACGTATGCCTTCTTGCTCAACACCGCACCGATGGCCGCCGTTACCGCATCTCCGTGGGAGCGGTCCACTTCCACCCAGCCCGCCGCCTTGAGCGCATCCTGAACCTGTTTCTCGGTGCCGACAATCAGGAAGTTCGTGTTGTCGCCCGGGTTGCCTTGCGCATCTTCGATGCGGCGCGGGTAGCCGTCGACGATGGCGGCCGTCACGGCGGGCAGTTTGTAGTCGGTCTGCGATTTCTCCGGAGCTCGCTTCGTAATCTCGATCTTCACCTTGAAGGTGCCCTTGGGCGCGTCATTGCCGGCCTTATTGATGCCCACGAACAAACGCCCGGCGCGCGGCGACTTCCAGGTGAGCTCCGGGCCGATCAGAAACGGCACTGCCGCGTTGCTGTCCCCCAGCTTGCCGATCAGTGCGCCTTGTCCGGCGTCATTCACCGGATACGTGCGGACCATGTCGCGAAATCCACGCTTCGCGCCGGAGGGATTCACCTTGATGCGGTTGGCCAGTGTCAGTTCGCCGGTGGCGGTGAACTTCACTTCGTCCTGTGCGCCCAGGTCGATTTTGGTGTCCACCCAGGAATCGGTGCCGGAGATCTGAACCTCCTGCCCCCAAGTAACCAAAGCGAACAGGAAAAGAAGAGCGGGCCTGCGCATGCTCCTATTTTAGACCCGGTTCGCGCTATCATCGGGGTTCCGCGCATGCCTGAGCCGACCCTAATTCCAGAACCACTTCCGTTGCGAGTCTCCGTGATCCTGCTCGCCTTTAATCAGGCCCAGTCGCTTCGCCGTGCGCTCAGCGCGCTCGAACAATCGGAAGGGCGGGAGCAGATCGAAATCATCGTTCTAGATGCCGCCAGCACGGATGGAACGTCGAAGATCGATGCTGAGTTCCCAGCGATCCAGATGCTCCGATTACCGCACCACTTGGGCGCGGCGCGAGCGTTGAACATCGGCGTGCGGACGGCCAAGGCCGACCTGGTGCTGTTGCTTTCGCCCGACGTGGAAGTGCTGCCTGGTACGATCGTGTCCCTGGCGGATGGTTTGGACGCGGACCCTGAAACCACTGCAGCGTGTCCGCTGCTCACGGATGCCGCAGGCCAAGCTACGCCTCGGTTGTACCGGATCCCTGCGGCGTCGGCCGTAACCGCCCCGCTGGCTACGCAAACCCCGGATCTCTCCGAACCGAATTCGTTGGTGGAGTATCCCAGCTTTGATGCGCTAATGATCCGCAAGCAGTTCATCGCCGCGATGAACTACTTCGATCAGCGCTACGGCCATTACTGGGTGGATGCTGAATTCGCGATGCAGGCTCGCCGTGCGTCCAAGAAGATCCGTCTCTATCCCGCCGTCCGCGCGATTCTGCACCCTGCGGCTGACCCCCTGGACGGGGATTCACTCGCCGAAACCGATCGCATCAACGGGGCTGCCGAGTTCGCCGGAAAATACGGCGGCGGAGCCTTCGGGGTTCGCATGAGCGCGGCGCTGTCTGCCCTCGGTAGCTTCCAGTTGGGCAAGGTTTTCGGGGTCCTGGGCGGGCAAAAACTGGACGGCAGTCAGGCCAGCTAAGGCATTTCGCGTAATCCTACCTAGTTCCGACCCGTAAAACCCTAACTTTCTTCTCATGTTCCGCCGATAACTCCCTCAGAGGATCGGAGACCATGAATTTGCAAGCGTTTCTCTGGCTGATACTGCCGTTGTTCGTTGCGGGTGGAAGTGCGCTGGTGGCGTACTACATCATGCAGGCGCGCATGGAAGTGGCCTTGTCGCGGGAACGGGAATCCCTGGCGGAAGTCCGTGCGACGCTGCAATCGGCCAAAGTCACCATGGAAGAGCGCATCAAAGCGACCGAGGAGGCCACCCGCCGGGCGGCACTCGACGAATTGATGCAGGATCTCCGGGTGGAAGAACGCAGCTACGTTCGCGATATTTCTGGTGCTACAGGCGCTCGCCGCAGCATGGTGTTGCAGGAACGGGTGTTCTTCCGGAACCTGCCGATGTCGTCCTGGTCGGAGCGCGAGATGCTCATCGAGGAAGGCGCCACGCTCTCGAATCGACCGGCAAATTTTGAGCCCACGGTCATTCCGGCCGCTGTTTCGACTCCCGTTTCTGCGCAGGTTCAGTCGCAGGCTTCGCGCCTGCATGAGGCTCCGCCTCCGGTGATGACGCCCGTTCCGCTGCAGCCTGAAACCCGGGTGGCGATCTCGAAAAATCTGGACCCAGTGGCTCCCCCGCCGCGCGGTGAGGCCCGTACTTTAGTGGCCGTCCACGCCGCCTTTGGGGCCCAGTAGGTCTTCTGGCCAATCCGGGGGGTGTAACCCCTCTAGCTCCGGGCACCGTCTGGAACGAGTATGATGGGCGTAATGGCCGGACCGTCGTTGGCAAAACCAGTGTTGCTGGAAGCCCTCGCGCCCGAACCTCGCCTGGACTCCTTAGCCGGTGATTTTACGGCCTGGATGACCTCTGAGCAACGCCGTATTTTTGGCCTCTGCTACCACATGCTGCAGGATCGGGACGAAGCTGATTCCGCCACGCAGGACGTCTTTCTCAAGGCCCATCGGGCTCTTTTGAAGGAGGGCGCTGAAGATCCCACCGAACCCGCCAAGTGGCTGACCCGCATCGCCGTAAACACCTGTCTCGACCGGCTCCGCAGCCGTCGCTGGCAGTTCTGGCGCCGCCGGTTGTCGGCACTCGAAGAGCATAATGTGATCGGGCAGACCGTTTCCCGGGCCCCCGAAGCCGAAGATCAATATTTCGCCGAACAGATTCGCTTGCGTCTGGCCACGGCTTTGAATCAGTTGTCCGATCGTCAGCGCGCGGTGTTTACTTTGCGCCATTTTGAAAACCTGACGATGGACGAAATCGCGGCTGCCCTGGATCTGGATTGTGGCACCGTGAAAGCGCACATGCACCGTGCGGTCACCAAACTTCGCGGGGAACTCCGCGACTTGTACGGAGCATGCCGATGAATCATCCGCATCTCACCCAAGACCAGTTGATCGACGCGCTGTACGGCATCGTTGCGTCCACCGAACATCTGGACGGTTGCCCGGAGTGTCAGGCCCGTTTGCAGGCCTTTGAACAACGTCAAGCCCAGTCGGGCGACGCACAGTTGCTCCCGGCTAGCTTCTACCACCAGCAGCGCCGCCGCATTCTGGATCGCCTGTCGGCGCCGGCAGGACCGAGCATGTCGCGCGTGTGGGTTCCTGCGACGGTCGCGGCCCTGATGGCGGTCGGGCTGGTATTGAGCCGCCCTTCCGGAGCTCCCAAGTCCCGTCCGCAGACGACTGTCAGTACCGTTGCCGAAATACGGGAGGCAGTGCTTGACGAGTCCGAAACCGGTTGGTTTGAAGACACCTACACAGAAATGCAGGGATCGGAGCCGCGTGCCTTGTCGCCGATGCGGAGTCTATTTGTGGAAGGTTCTTTGAATCAATGAAATGGAACCTTGCCATTCTCCTGATTGCCGCGGTGTTTACGGTTAGCGCACAGAACCCTGTTAGTCCGGCTCCCCGGCGTCCTGGCCCGCCGGTGGCCTGGTGGGAGAATCCCGTGGCCAATGGCTTGACGCTGACCGACGCCCAAAAAGACCGGATCAATCACATTGTGCGGGAACACAAGGATCGCCTCGCCGCAGAACGTCTGGAAGCCGAGCGCGCGGAACGGGAATTAGAGGCTGTCTTCAACGCGGATACTGTCGACATGCAGCGTGGCAGAACGGTCACCGATCAGTTGGTGAAGGCCCGGGGAGAACTGACGCAGGACATGGTGCGCATGACCCTTCGCTTGCGATCTGTGCTGACGGCCGACCAGTGGAAGTCGCTGCAAGACCGGAACGCCGCCGCGAGAGCCACTAAGGGCGGGCGCGGTCGCGAACGGAGCCAAGGGTCGAAGACCGCGATCGTTCCGCACGGTCCGGAAGTGCACTAGTCCGGATATATCCTTCAGTACGCTTGTCTGTCTGAGGTCCACAGGCGGGACTCTTTCTTGATTAAGGCTGCCAAAGATACACATCATTTCCCTTAATTGTGATTGCGATAGTGTCCAATTAAGACTAAACTTAATGTTTCAGACTCAGAGTCGTTTGCGGAATTCTGCCATGTCTTACGGAGCGGCGCTTACTGAGAGGAACTTGCCTGCACACTGAGTGATTGCAAGTGTAAGAGCTGACCATGGTGTCTAACGGAAAACCCAGCGCGACCGGCGCGCGTACAACAGTCCGGCTCCCCGAAGATTTGCACCACCGGGCGAAGCTCGCCTCGGCATGGTCCGGGCGGAAGCTACAGGAATTTATCGCGACGGCGGTCGAAGAATACCTGGACACCGTAGAGTCGACGATGGAGAACGGCCCGCGTTCCGGCAGCGGTCCACGATTCCGTTAGCGAGTTCCTGCGGTTGGAGATTGACTTTCCCGGCCCAGACACGGTATCCATGAAGTAGGCAATCGTGGCGCGGTAGCCAAGTGGTAAGGCAGAGGTCTGCAAAACCTTTATTCGTCGGTTCGACTCCGATCCGCGCCTCCAAACTCTCCTAGCCTAAACCCCTGACCTGAATTGTTCGGGACTCGTCCGCTTCAGCGTTCAGTTCAATCTCGATAGGCTGTCTTGGCAATAGCTGAGGGAAGCGCTCGCCCCACTCGATGAGGACGATGGCTTGGCGGTCGAATAGTTCGTACAGGCCAAGTGTCTCGACTTCGGCGACTGTGTCCAGCCGGTACAAATCCAGGTGGTAGGCCCGGCCGTCTCCGTATTCGTGGATGAGGGTGAATGTCGGGCTGGTGACTTCTTCGATTTCCGCGACACCCAAGCCGTTCAGGATGCCCTTGGCGAGTGCCGTTTTCCCGGCGCCCAGGTTTCCGATGAGCAGGACAACACACTTCGGGGGAAGCTGGCGGGCCAGGACTCGTCCCAGCTCCATGGTTTCTTCCTCCGAATGTGTCTTATAAGAGTTCACGGATCGCCCGGGGCAGGTACTTGAGTAAGTCGGTCGCGATGAGGCACTGCTCGGTGAGTTCCTCGACGCCCAGTTCCCCAGCTCGGCCGTGCAGCCACACGGCAGCTCGTACCGCGAGAAGAGGCTGAGCGGGGTGCTGGGCCAGCAAGCCCGCGATCATCCCGGTGAGGATGTCTCCAGTGCCGCCAGTGGCCATGCCGGGCGTACCGCTGGTGTTGATCCAGATGTTGCCGTCGGGGGCCGCAATCAGCGTGCGATGGCCCTTGAGGACCAAGCATACGTTGCGCGAGGTCGCGAATTCGCGAGCATCGGTCAGTGCATCGCCAATGGGCCGTCCCAGCAACCGCGCCATTTCGCCCGGGTGCGGCGTGAGGATGGTTGCGAGGCCGCGGCCGCGAAAGTTGGTGCCGGCGATGGAATTCACTCCGTCGGCATCGATCACCATCGGGACGGTGGACTTTTCCATTAAGCCTGCAATCAGTTCGCGATTCACTCCGAGGCCGGGGCCGACGGCGAGCACGGTCTTGCGCTCCAGTGAGAAATCTTCAAGCGAATCAGTCATCAATTCCGGCGCGTAGGCCGTGGCTTCACGCGAGGTGACGGTGACCAGTCCCGCGCCCATGCGCAGCGCCGCGAGTCCTGTCATGGTGGCCGCCCCGGATTTGCCGGGGGATCCGCCTACGACCAGAATATGTCCGTAGTCGCCTTTGTGCCCCTCGCGTTTGCGCGGGGCGAAGAGCGGTGTGAACTCATCTTTTTCGCCGACTTCCAAGCCGCCGGGAATCAGCCAAGGCGGACAACCGATACCGGAGACGACAAGGCGCCCGACGTGTTCTGCCGCGCCCGGTGCGAGATAGTGCTCGACCTTCGGTGTCGTAAAGGTCACGGTGATGTCGGCCTTCACGACATCGCCATCGCCGCCCAGGCCGGAGGGTAGATCCACCGCTACAATCTTGGCGAGCGGGAACTCGCGGGTGGCACGAATCAACTCCGCGACGCGACCGGTCGGCGCACCCTTCACACCCGTGCCGAGCAGCGCGTCAATCACCAACGTTACTGCCAGGCGTTCCCGTAGTTTTTCCTGGATGCTTCGCTGCGGGTAGATCTTGGCTTCCTTCAGCCGATCAAGGTTGGTTTTCGCGTCGCCCGTGTATTCACCAGGGTCTGCCGCGAGCACTACGCGCAATTGGTGCACGTTGTATTCACGCAGGATGCGCGCCAGCGCCAAGCCGTCGCCACCGTTGTTGCCTTTGCCGCACAGGATGACGATGTTCTGCGTATCCAGGGGTGCGAATTCACGAACCAATTCTTCGGCCACGCGATGCGCCGCGTTTTCCATCAGAGCAATTCCGGCGACACCATCTTCGATGGTTCTGCGGTCAACTTCGCGGGTCTGCTCCGCGGTCAGGATCCTCATGCACTCTCACCCAACATTTTTTCCAGCCTTTCGAGGCCGCTGGGTTCGCCCATCACAATGAGGTAGTCGCCACCGGCCAATTCCAGGGTAGCGGGAGGGTTATAGACCATCTTGCCGGAGGATCGACGCACCGCCAACAAAACAACCTGATCACTTTTTTGCGTGCTCACATCGCCAATCGTCTTGTGTGTGAAGTGGCTGCCGGGTTCGATACGGATCTGCTCGATGCCGGCTTCGTGCGGGTCGCGTTCCTGTGTGGTGTAGTCGAGAAACTGCAACACGTGCGGCTTCAGCAACGCCTGTGCCATGCGGTGTCCAGTGGATACGTAGGGCGCGAACACGAAGTTGGCGCCGGCGCGGCGCATCTTTGTCTCGGCCGATTCTTCGCCGACGCGAGCGGAGAGCTGCAGCATCGGGTTGAGCGTCTTGGCCGTCATCGTGAGGAATAAATTGTCTGCATCGGTCCCGAGCGTGGCGATCAGGCCCTTGGCTCGAGTGATTCCGACGTCTCGAAGAGTTTCATCGCGGCTGGCATCGGCGACCACTGCCAGCAGTCCGGCCTGCATGGCGCGTTCCACTCGTTCCTCGTTGTTGTCGACCACTACGAACTGAGCCTTCGCCGCGATCAACTCCGCAGTCGCGCCACGGCCCACGCGGCCGTACCCGCACACGATGAAGTGGTCATGTAATTTGTCGATCATGTTTTTGTTGCGCCGCTTTCCGAAGAATTGATTCAGTTCCAGCTCGATCAAGGTTTGCACCAGGAAGCCGGTGGCCAGCAGGATTACGGTGACGCCGAATAGAAGCAGGATGCTGTTGAAGACGCGTCCTGCGAAGCCCAGCGGGTGGATTTCCGCGTACCCGACGGTCAGCACCGTGATCAGCGTCATATAAAACGCATCAAACGGCGGGTAGTCCTCGATGAGCACAAATCCCAAGGTGCCGACGATAAACGTAACGCTGAGCGCGGCCGCTACCAGGATCAGCCGACGCCGAATTCTCCCCATTCGTCTATCGTAAGCGGGTGGCGTGGATCGGAACAATTTGGTTGGTCTACTCGCTGATATCGCCGGGGAGGATGCTGGGCGCGATCACCTGGGGCAATGCTTCGATCTCTTGCCAAGCCATAGTGAACGCGCCTTCCGATTTTCGCACCAGTTTGCGCGCCGTGGCGAACGCCAGGTAGTACGGGTTGTCGCGGAATAGATACTGGCGGCCTTCGAGAATGATTCGTCGCAGGAAACGTTGCATGCGCGGAGCCTTCGGCAGGAAGGTTTGCGCCAATTGCGTGGTGGGCGTGGGCGCCTGCAGGATCATCAGTGCTAGCGCCCGGTCCGTTTGCGTTCCTGCGTCGAGTGCGAATTCGCGCGGTAACAGCACGGTGGTTTGGGTGGCTCCCGCAAACTCCAGATCTCCGCTCAACTTGCTTCGTTCGTGATCCACGTTTTCGTCGATCTTGTGGAGTAAACCGAAGTTCTTGCTGTTGAACCCCACCGTGACATCGTGCGTAGCTGCGCCCAGCCATATTTCCTCACCGGCGGGGCCACCCACCTTCCAGAGGCGCACATGATGGCGCTTCGCGATGGAGTTGAGTGATTTTTGGAAGACCAGATCCGGCAGGCGATCCTGGTAGTACAGTTTCGAGACCGGCGCTTCGGAATAGCCTTGACGTTGCGTGAAGGCCCGGTAAGTCTGTTTGAAGGACTTTCCGTTCAGTTCGTCGGTCCTCGACCAACCTGCGGCCAGGAATGCAGTCTGCACTTGGTTGAGAGAACCCATTAAGGCAACGTTGATGACATCAGCGACGGGATTCCCGTCGGCCTTCAAAATGGCGGTCGGTCGTTCCGCCAGGAAATCGGTCAGTGAGTCGCTGGGCTGGATAGGCGCTGGCAGGGTCCCCCAGCTGTGCTTGACGGCTGCACAATGTACTTGCAGGGTCATTTCGGTTCCGGCAGGAAGATCGATTTCAGGATCGGGCAAGCGTGTCAGCAACAGTCGCGCGCCCAGCATTCCCGAGGCGCCCGCCGGACCTAACGCGAGGTGCGCCCAGGAAGCGCCTCCTAATCCCGCAGGCGTCCGCAGCAGCCGAAGGCCGGGGCGAAACCATAGGCCTCGAGCGATGCCAAGTGGATTGCTCGCGGCGAGGATGCCTTGAATGCGGCCATGCGAATCCACTTGCTCGCGGGCGTTGTCGATCAGCAGCGGCGTCGCGTCGAGGGGCTCGTGTGTTCCTGCGGGAGTTTCCCAGGACGTGAATTCGATCTCGACAGAGGCGCGCTCCCGCCGCAGTCCGATTCCCACGCTGCGCACTTGGCGGATGTGGCCGAACAGGCGGCTGTGCGCCGGCATAAGAATTTCTCGATCCTGCGTGAGAGGCCGGATCAGCTCCGCTTCGATTTGCAGATCGGGATTGTGGCGGCTGCTGAGTGGGGTGAGCGTGCGGACCTCCAATGTGAAGGTGGCCGAATCCGCCGCGTGCAGCGGAAGCCCGGACGTCAGTGCAAGAAATGCGGCGCAGAAGGTGGTCGCGCTATGCCGAATGTTGAATAAGATCACAAAGCCCCCACGTCACGAGACTGATCAAGATGCTGGCCAACCCATCGATCGCGTAGTGATAACGGCCGTATATGGTTGCCAGATAGACGGAGCACGCCAGACCCAGGAAGAAGGCGAAGAGTTTGGGATCACCCGGCAGTGCTCGTTTGATGCCGAATGCAGAAGAGAATGCGACGGCCACGTGGCCGCTGGGAAACACACTGGTGGAAATATCGAGGTGGTCGAGAATCCAAACGTTGATGTCGCGCCAAACCGAGTGAATGGCGGGCAGGTCCTGGCCCGCATAGGCGAGGCGCGGGGATTCCACGGGGATCACAGGCAACAGTCCGTACGTGATCAATGTTCCGGCTACAAAGGTGAGCAGGTAGCGGTCGATGCAGTTCCATGCGCGACGCTGATAGAGAGTGACCAGGCACGCTGGTGGGATCAGATACAGACACAAGTAGCTGAGCTCCAAAATCCAAGGCAGGAAGGGAAGCCTTTGTTCCAGCAAGGTCCGCAGGCCCCATTGATCCAGCAACAGCCGGTCCCAGGAAAGCCACGTGCTCTGCCAACCGGTGTCGTGACTTTGCGCGAACCAGCCCATCTGCCAGTAGGCCGCCAGTACGGATGCGGGAATGATCCAGTCGCGGGCGCGATCTGTCGTTGCGTCGTGAAATCGCGCGGCGGTGGCGACCAGCATGACCACAAAGAAAGGTGCTGCTAGACTGGCAAGCCTCGCGCTGAAGCCGAGTGGATACAGCGCAGATAGCGCGGCCGTGTAGACGAAGAAACTCGCCGCCATCCATTCGGATGTGCGTAATTTCGTTCCGAGCCAAGCTTTCCCCGTTGAGGCCGGCGTCATTTTGAGGTGGGCCCATTGTAGGTGACTCGACGTCCAAGCGCATCGGTCTGTCCGTTAAGCGCATCGGTCTGTCCGTTAAGCGCGGATGTTCCACTCGGGGGGGATGCATATCCTACACGAACGGAACCGGGTGTTCAAATGGCAGCTCCTGAGTATGCCGTTCGACGCATCCGTCAGTCTGGCCTGTATAATTGGGGATCGTATTTAAGCACCATGGCAAAAAAGCTCACAACCCTCCTCACCCCCGTCCCTAGCGACATTGAAATCGCCCAGGCCGCAGTCCCGATTCCGATCGCACAGATCGCAGCCGAGGCTGGCATCCTGGACGCCGAACTGGAAGCCTACGGTAAGACGAAGGCCAAGGTCCATTTGTCCATTCGAGATCGTTTAAAGGATGTGAAGAACGGCAAGTATGTCGTGGTCACAGCGATCACGCCCACGCCGTTGGGTGAAGGCAAGACGACTACGACGGTCGGTCTGAGCCAAGCCATCGGTGCGCACCTCAATAAGAAGGTGTTCACGAATATTCGTCAACCTAGCCAAGGTCCGACCTTCGGCATCAAGGGTGGCGCGGCCGGCGGCGGCTACAGCCAGATCATCCCGATGGAAGAGTTCAATCTCCACCTGACGGGCGACATTCACGCGATCATCGCAGCGAATAACCTGTTGGCCGCGGCGCTCGATTCGCGCGTGTTCCAAGAAGCCCAGGCCACGCCGGAGCAGATGTGGGAACGCCTGGTTCCGCCCGCCAAGGACGGCAGCCGCAAGTTCTCCACGGTGATGTTGCGCCGTGTGAAGAAGCTGGGCATCGACAAGACCGACCCGAATGCGTTCACGCCGGAAGAGAAGGCGCGTTGGGCGTATCTGGACATTGACCCCGACACGATCACGTGGCGTCGCGTTCTGGACACCAATGATCGCATGTTGCGCCAGATCACCGTGGGTCAAGGTCCTGAAGAAAAGGGCCTTAGCCGCAGCACTGGTTTCGACATGGCCGTTGCCAGCGAATTGATGGCGATCCTAGCGCTGGCCACCAGCTTGGGCGACATGAAGGACCGCTTCGCGCGCATGGTCGTTGCCACCTCGCGCAAGGGCGATCCTATCACCTGCGATGACATCGGCGTCACCGGCTCCTTGGCTGTCCTGATGAAGGACACCATCATGCCGAACCTGATGCAGACCATCGAAGGTACGCCGGCGTTCGTGCACGCGGGTCCGTTTGCGAACATCGCTCACGGCAACTCGTCGATCGTCGCTGACCAGATCGCGCTGAAGCTGGTTGGTCCGGAAGGCTACGTGCTCACCGAAGCCGGTTTCGGCGCGGACATGGGCATGGAGAAGTTCTTCAACATCAAGTGCCGCTACAGCGGCTTGAAGCCGGATTGCGTGGTGCTGGTGGCCACGGTTCGCGCACTCAAGATGCACGGCGGTGGTCCGAAGGTGGTCGCCGGCAAGCCGTTGTCGCACGAGTACACCACGGAGAATCTGGAACTGCTGGAAAAGGGTTGTTCCAACCTGATGCGCCACGTGGAGAACGCCAAGCAGTTCGGCATCCCGGTGGTGGTCGCGGTGAATCGCTTTAAGGACGACACCCCGGCCGAGTTGGATCTCATCCGCAAGAAGGCCAAGGAAGCGGGCGCGGAGGACGCTGTCACCACCAACCACTGGGCCGAAGGCGGCCTGGGTGCGGTGAATCTGGCGAACGCGGTTGTGGCCGCGTGTGAGAAGCCGGCTAACTTCCAGTTCCTCTATCCGCTGGAAGCTTCGATCAAGGAAAAGATCGAAGCCATTGTGAAGAAAGTCTACCGCGGCGCGGCCGTCGAATTCTCGCCGGAAGCGGAGGCGCAGATCGAACGCTACACCAAGCAGGGCTTCGCGAACCTGCCCATCTGTATCGCCAAGACGCAGTATTCGTTCAGCCATGACGCGACCCTCAAGGGTGCCCCGGAAGGCTTCACGGTGCCGGTGCGCGAGATTCGCGCCAGCGTCGGTGCGGGCTTCCTGTTCCCGCTACTGGGCACAATGTCCACGATGCCGGGCCTGTCAACACGGCCGGGCTACTTCGACATTGACCTGGATGTCGAGACCGGTAAAATCATCGGTCTCTCCTAAACAAACCCAAGGGCTGCTCCTCACCGAGCAGCCCTTTTGATTTTCGTCGTCGCCCGGTTCGATCACGATGATTCTTAAACTGAACCACCTGAATCAGAAGGCCACTGCCTCGACGCAGGCCCTGATCGAAGCTGTCTACGCCATGGTCGCTGAAGGCCAGTTGGAAAAGGGCCAGTTCGCGCGGTTGCAGTTTGAGCTGGATTGGATCCAATACAAGCAGAACTTCCGCGATGTGGTTACAGCCACGCAGGGCTTCACCAATCGTTGCGATGTGCCGCCTCCGATCATGGACATCCATATCGATACGCGGCAGGTGAAGCCGGAGAATCTGCAAGCTGATTTGTGTCGAGCGTTGCGCGTGGCCGGCTCGGAGATGGCCGCCGCCGATCGCATCCCGCTGGAAGACTACAAATCGATGCGCCGCAGCATCGTGTGGGAGTTCAACAAGTTCTACTGGCGGCATCTCAACGCGTGGGAACAAGCGGCCGGTCAGGGGTACGATCAGGCGCTGCCCGGCGGTGGTTCCGATGGGCACAACCCCAAGGCCATCGCCGACGATGTGGAGGAGTTCCTCGACTTGCTGCAGCAGATGAAGCAACAGGACAAGCTGCCGCCGGAGATCAACCTGCTGGAGATCGGCGTGGGGTCAGGCTCGCGCTGTGCGCAGTGGTTGGATCAGTTCGAGGCCGCCGATCGTGACCGCGGCACTGGTTTCTATCCGCAGACTCGCTTCTACATGGGCGACTACTCCGACGACACGCTGAACAAGGCGCGTCCGGCGGTAGCTCGGCACATCTCCCAGTGCGAGTTCATCGCGATGGACGCGGCGAATCCGATCAAGGCGTTGCCGCAGTTGCGTCACAAAGTGATGCAGGTGCATTTGACGAACGTCTACGACAATCTTCCGGACGAAGAAGTTGTGCGGCGTGACGGCAAGCTCTACTTTGTACAGGTGCGGGCGTTCGTGCCCTTGGCCGCGGCGCAGCGCCTGAGCGAAGAGTACGACGTCCCTATCGCGCAGTTCCACGATCGTGTACTGCGCATGATTGACGAAGGCTTCGATCAGTTCGGTGGCCCCCGCCGTGGTGTGCCCTTCTGGATGGAACTGTGGTCCGCCATGCGCCTCGAAGAGCGCCTGGTCCGTCTCGAAGATCTCCCCGAGTTCCCGTTCCCCGATGGTCTGGATGCCGACCGCATGGAAGACATCCTGCAGGAAGCGCCTACCGACTTCCGCTTTCATCTGAGCTCCGTCGCACTCGAAAGTTTTGTCCGCACCCTCCCGCTGCTGCACCCGCAAGGCTACCTGCAGGTGTTTGACATCTTTGTCACCGACATGGCCCAATACCGCACGGGCTTCTTCGGCCCCGGCAAGCTCGATGGATCCCTGCTCAACTGGGTGAATGGTGCTTTACTGAGGGAAGTGGCGCATCGTGAGGGGTACGACGTTCACTTCCGCCCGTTTAAATACCGCAAAGATACGAAGACGTCGATTCTGTACACGACGCGTAGGGACTAAGCCATGAAATTCTCGGACCTTCCGATTCTTCCCACTTCCATTGTCGGCAGCTACTCCATGCCGCATTGGTTGGAGCGCATCAAGGGCGACTACTTTTCGCGCCGCATCAGTGGCCGCGATATGGACGACATCTACGACACCGCTGTCAAAGCCGCGATCAAGGACCAGGAAATTGCCGGCCTCGACGTGATCACCGACGGCGAAGTCCGCCGGGACAACATGGTGGACTATTTCGTCGAACGCTTCCCCGGCATCCAGATCGATCGTTCATCCAAGAAGTATTACTACGATTTCTATGACATGGCAGTGCGCAGCAAGCTGCCCACTGCTTCGCTCGGTCTGGTGCAGGATTACACCTTCCTGCGCAACTTCACCGATCGCATCACCAAGTTCTGCGTCACGGGTCCGCACTGCCTCACCAAGCGCATTAACAACCAGTTCTATCCCACCGAGGAAGCGCTCGCCATGGATCTGGCGCGCATCATGAACCTGGAGCTGAAGGCGCTGGTCAAGGCTGGCTGCGAAATCATCCAAATTGACGAGCCCTACTATTCCGGTTTCCCCGAAGATCTGGAATGGGGCGTCAACGTGATCAATACCCTGGTGCAGGGAGTGGATGCCCGCATCGGCCTGCACATCTGTTACGGCAATCGCTACGGTAAGCCTTCGTGGGAAGGCAGCTACCGCTATCTGTTCCCGACCATTCTCAAGGCGAAGGTCCACCAATTGACCCTGGAGTTCGCGCGCCGCGGCGGTGAAGACATCGAACTCTTCAAGGAGTTCAACGCGCCGTTCAACTTGGGACTTGGCGTCATCGACGTCAAGACGGAAGACGTGGAATCGCCGGAACTCGTCGCGCAGCATATCCGCAGAGCGCTCGAATTCCTGCCGCCGGAAAATATTAAGGTGCTGACCGATTGCGGCTGCTTCCACCTGCCTCGTGATGTGGCGTTCGCCAAGATGAAGGCGATGGTGGACGGCGCGAAGATCGTTCGTAAGGAACTAGGCCAGGGCTAAGTCCGGCCCGCTGGCGGGGATGGAGGCTTACGCCTCCATCGAGATGCTGGTGCCGGAGCCACTGAACTGCCCTGTGGCGAACTTGTGGTTCACTTCCAGAGCCTGCTTCACCGCCGCCGCTCCGAAGCCTGAGTAGTAGTGCGTCGCCGAGATCCGCTTATCCGTCGCCGCGCGATCCGCCATCTTCGCGAAGAAGCTTGCCGGGATCGTCGCCATCAGGCTTCCGATGCCGTCCAAGCCCTGGGCCATACCGATCCCGAGCATCTTCATATACCCGCGAATCTGATCACCCGTCGGACGGTCCGCCACGAAGTTGCCGTGCGCGAACGCGAACTTCGCCTTCACGTCACCCAGCATCACGCCCGGGTGTACCGGTAGCTTGTTGCCTTCGCGATCCAGTTGATCCAGCCACCGCAGGAACTTCGATGGGCTGTAGCAGACCTGCGACCACAGGAACACTTCCTTATCGCGATGCGCCGCTGCCCACTCGTTCTTGCGCTTCAACTCGCGAGCCGTGTTCTCCGCCACCGTATTCGGATTCCCGTAAGGATGCCCCGCGAATGCGATGGTCTTGATCCGCGCGTCGTCAAAGATCCCGGTAGCAGCCATGTCCATCGCCGCGCTGAAGGAACCAGCCGGCTGCTTCGGATCGCCCGCCAGCAGCAGGAACCCATCCACGCCCACGTCGAGCAATTGCTGCACGATGCCCTGCAAGTAGGCGGTGTCCTTGTAACGGCGCGCCGCTACGTGCGGAATCGGCCGGTACCCAAGCTTGACCAACTGCGCCGAACGTTCGATCGTCTTCACGCGGTCGATGTCCTTGGTGCCAGGGTCGGTCGACTTGTCGACGATGGAGAACATCGTCCCTGGAGGAATCGTGACGCCCTTTTGCCCGACTTCTTCGGCCACTTTGGCCATGTTCGTCAGGCAGCTGATTTCGTAGGTGCTTTGGAGGGCGTATTGCTTCACACGCTCGGCAGTCTGGTTGCTCATGGGGAACTACCAGTTTACCCTGCCGGACGGCAGGCTTGTGAAACTTGCATGCAAATCCGGTCCGGCCGGTGGGCAGGCCGCCGGTGGCACTAAACTAGTAGTTTGGCGACCTTCTTCACACGCCTCCGGCTGACGCTGGAGATGATCAAGTTTGAGCACTCCGTGTTCGCGCTGCCGTTTGCGCTGACGGGAGCTCTGCTTGCTTGGCGCGACGCCGGATTCCGAGGCGACGGGCTGTGGTGGAAACTGCTGTGGATCGTGGTCGCGATGGTCGCGGCTCGCTCGGTGGCGATGGCGTTCAATCGCGTGCTGGATGCCGATATTGACGGCCGCAATCCGCGCACCAAGGGCCGGCATCTTCCCGCGGGTCTGCTGTCGGCTCGTTTCGCCTGGGGCTTCATCGCCTTGTGGACCATCGTGTTCCTCGGCGCGTCGGGCGCGCTGAACTCGCTGTGTTTGAAGTTGGCCCCGCTGGCGCTCGGGATTGTGTGTTTCTACAGCTACTGCAAGCGCTTTACGCATCTGGCGCATCTGGTGCTCGGGTTCTCGCTGGGGATCGCTCCGGCAGCTGCGTGGATCGCGATGAGCGGCGAACTCGATCCGCGCATCCTGTGGCTGACGGCGGCGGTGACGCTGTGGACCGCGGGCTTCGACGTGATCTACGCATGCCAGGACTACGCCTTCGACGTCGATAGCGGATTAAACAGCATCCCGCAGCGCTTTGGGATTTCGACCGCTCTGTGGATCGCACGCGTGCTGCACGTCGGGATGCTGGTCTGCCTCGTGATGTTGGTGCAGGCGTTCGGGTTGGGCATTGCGGCTTGGGCCGGGATCGCAGTGGTCGCGGTCCTGCTTGCGTGGGAGCATCGGCTGGTTCGGGCGGACGATTTATCGCGCATCGACGCCGCCTTCTTCACCATGAACGGCTACATCGCCGTGTTATTCTTTGTTTTTTGGGCTGCGGACATTTTCCTCGGCTTGAACGGAGCAGCATGATTCCGAGCTTTGACGATTCCCGCCTGAACGCGATTCGCGCCAAGGTCGACGCCGGCGAGCGGCTGAACACTGAGGACGGCCTGCTGTTGTATCGCACGTCGGACCTGCTGGGTGTGGGCTGGCTGGCGAACCAGGTTCGCGAGCGCCTGCACGGCAACAAGACGTTTTTCAACGTCAATCGCCACGTGAACCCTACCGACGTCTGCGTCGCCAACTGCAAGCTGTGCGCGTATGGCAAGCTGACGCGCGACGGCAAGGCGTTCACGCTGACGCACGAACAAATCTACGCAAAAGCGGGTGAAGGCTACAGCGAAGCGGTCACCGAGTTTCACATGGTCGGCGGGCTGCATCCGGAGCTGACGCTCGACTGGTATTGCGAGATGCTGCGCGGTTTGAAGCAGCGCTTCCCGAAGGTGCATCTCAAGGCGTTCACGATGGTGGAGATCGGGTACTTCGCCAAACGCGCCAAGCTGTCGACGCGCGAAGTGCTGATCCGTCTGAAAGAGGCCGGGCTCGATTCGCAGCCGGGTGGCGGAGCCGAAATTTTCAGTGAGCGTGTGCGCCGTATCATCTGCGATCACAAACTTTCGGGCGATGAGTGGATCGAAACCGCTCGCGTGTCCCATTCGCTGGGTCTGCACTCGAATTGCACCATGCTCTACGGGCACATCGAGACCGAAGAGGATCGCGTCGATCACCTGTTGAAATTGCGCGCTTTGCAGGATGAGACCAAGGGCTTCCAGACGTTCATCCCGCTCAGCTTCCATCCCGACAACACGGAGATGGAACACATCGGACGCACCACGGGCTTCAACGATTTGCGCGAGATTGCAGTGAGCCGTCTGATGCTCGACAACATCCCGCACATCAAGAGCTACTGGGTGATGGTGACGCCGCAGGTGGCGCAGATCGCACAGCGGTTCGGTGCCGATGACGTTGACGGTACGCTCGTTGAAGAACGCATCTACCACGATGCCGGTGCGACCACCAGTCAGAACATGCGCCGCAAGGATTTGGAACGCCTGATCCGCGAAGCTGGCCGCGAGCCGGTGGAGCGCGACACGCTGTATCGTCCGGTGGTGCGTAACGAAAACGAGAACGCGCCGGTCGAATCCGCCTTTACCGTCCTGGTCTAGTTTTCACAGAGAAAAAATACCCGGCTCGCCGCACCAATTGGTGTGATGAGCCGGGTTCTTATTTTGGGTGGCGGAATTGGCGGGCTTGCGGTGGCTCGGGCGCTGCGCTTCGCGCCGGTGGACGTGACGTTGGTGGATCGCGAGCCGCGACACCTGACTGCTCGGGACCTGTACGCCGCCGCTCTGGGGCGCAAGGCCGGCGCGCGCCGGGAGGTTCTGCTCGGCGGGCAGAAAAATGTACAGTTCGTCACGGGGCAGGCTGTGTACGTCGATTCGGCCCGGAATAGGCTCCTGCTGGAAGATCGGGCGTTGCCCTACGATTCGCTGGTGGTGGCCACGGGTGCTCAGGCGCACTATGGACGGCCCGGGTGGGCTCGGTCGGCTCCGGCACTGCGGTCCCCGGCGGATGCGAGGCAGATCGCGGAGACGCTTAAGGGCTCGGACGGAACTGTAGTTGTGGTTGGGGGCGGACCCGCGGGTGTCGAACTCGCGGCGCACGTGGCACGCAAGTGGCCGGCTCGCCGGGTAGTGCTGGTGGACGAAGGTACGATGCTACTGGCGCACTTTCCAGAGGGACTGCAGCGTGAAGCCGAGCGCCGGCTCAAGAAATTGGGTGTCGAAGTTCGCTACCAACTGCACGTGATCGCCGTGACCGCTTCGGGTGTCCGGGTTTCGGGTCCGAATGGGCGTGAGACGGTCGTTGGATCCGCAGTGTTATGGGCCGGCGGGGTCGAAGGGTCGGCGTTTGGGCAGGCGTTGGTCCAGGAGACACGAGCGGAAACCGACGAAATTGGGCGCATCCGCGTGCGGCCGGATCTGACCGTCTCAGGACATCCCGAGATTTACGTCATAGGCGACCTGGCGCACGTCGAAATATCCGGGATACCGCTGCCGCAACTGGCGACCATCGCCTCGCAACAGGGCCGCTATGTGGCCTCCGCGATTCGAGATCGTCTGGCCGGGTATGAACCCGCTCCGTTCAGTCACGTGGATCAAGGGCAGTTCGCTTTGATCGGGCGTGGCGGCGTCGGGTTCCTCGGCGATACGCAGATGACTGGGGCGTCGGCCTACCTTGCTGCCAAATTCGCCCTGGGGTGGCCGCGTTTGCGTGCCTATGCCTCCGTGACCGGCTCCAGCACCTGAAAGGCGCGTTTACGACCGTTGCCGACGATCTCCCCCCGAAACTTGTGAATGCCGTTCAAGGTCAGATCTAGAGGTCGCTCGATCGGGTAGTCGAAGGCCAGAACGTCGCCCTCCTTCATGGTCAGCAGTGATTCCACGGACAGGGTGGGGCCGCGCAGCGACGATTCTGCGGTCAGTTTGGCCGGCTGGATCAAGCGTAGTACGCGCGCATGTTCGTCTTCGGTGGCGCGTGTCTTGCGGACGCTCCACTGCTGGTCGAATTTCTGCCGCAGCATTTTGACCGTGATGGACGGGATACCCAGGTTCATGATGCCGGACATCTCGCCAATCCGGACTTCCATGCTGATGGCGACCACAGCCTCATTCGGGGCCAGAATCTGCAGCAACTGTGGCTCGGTCTCGTGGCTTTCGATGGCGAACTCGATGGTGGCCACCGCCTGCCAGGAGGCGCGCAGGTCGTTGAGGATAATGCGCAGCAGCCCGTCCAGGATGCTCTGCTCGATTTCGGTGATCTCGCGCTCTAACTTCTGTGCACCCTGCCCGGTCCCGCCCAGCAGCATTTCCAGGACCGGGAACACCAGGGCCGGATTGAGCTCCAGAACAGCGCTGCCGTCATAGGGCTTCATCCCCAGCGCGACCATGCTGGTCGGCGAAGGCAGCATCTGCGTGAACTCCATGAACGCCAGTTGTTCCACGCTGATGAGGTTCACTGCGACGTAGGCGCGCAGGTACGCGGACAAACTGGATGCCAGCGACCGCGCGAAGTTCTCGTGGAGGAGATGGATCGCCCGAAGCTGGTCCTTCGCGATGCGGTCCGGGCGTCTGAAATCGTACAACTGCGCCTTAAGCGCCATATCGTCGCGCTTCGGCTGTTTCTTCCGAAATACGCTGTCGATCTCCTCTTGGGAGAGCATCCGTTCGCCGGCTATGTCCTTCTATCGGTGGAAGATAGGCGGCGGACGCTGCCAGAAAAATCTGATCGCGTATCCCCTGAATCCGGTAGCTTCTATCCCGTGCCGAAGGTGTCCCAAAATCACCAGGGCCATGACAGACTGAAGTCGCTCGGAACAGTTCTTTCAACGAAACGGATTGACAGTGAATCGCGATCCACGTATTTTCGCCGCCCCGTCTGCGACTATTTTCCTGACCGGAGTCACCGGATTCCTGGGCGGTGCGTTCCTCGCCCAACTGATTGACGATGGTTTTGACGGCGAGGTCGTCTGCCTGGTGCGGGCGCAAACTCTGGAGTGCGCGCGCGAGCGTGTCCGGAAGTCGCTAGCCCGGTTCGGCCACAACCACGTGCCCAAGTGGGTTCGCGTCTTGCCGGGGGACGTGACGGGCGATGCCTGGCATACCGCCCCGGAACTGAACGCTGTCACCCATACGCTGCATTTGGCGGCCAGTACGTCGTTTGGAACCGAAGAGAGCGTCTTTCGCACGAACGTCGATGGCGCGATGTCCGTGGCGAGATCGATGCGCGGCCGCAATCTGGAACGCTACCTCCACACCGGCACGGCCACGATCTGTGGCGCTCAGCCGCCGAACATTGTTCACGAAAACGACTACCCGCACCCCGACGCGGTGCATCTGGTGGCGTACACGAAGAGCAAAGCGGAGGCCGAGACCGAACTCGCCAAGCGCTACGGGGATCTGCCTGTGGTTGTCGCGCGGCCTTCGATTGTGGTTGGTCATACGCAGGCTGGGTGCGCGCCTTCTGGAAGCATCTTCTGGGTACTTCGAGTTGTGGAGGCGCTGCGCTTCCTAGCCTGGAATCGCACGAATCGCGTCGACGTGGTCCCGGTCGACTGGGTTGCGGGAGCATTGAAATACCTGCTGTTTGCGCCGGACCTGCAGTATGACCGCTATCACCTTTCTGCCGGCGATAGCAGCGCCGTGCGGTGGGATGAGATTGAAGCCGAGGCCGCTCGAGTCTACGGCGGACCGGCGCGTGGTCGCTACGAAGTGGGGAGCCTACGCGACCTCACGCGGCAGCGCGTGCGCGAAGCCATCCCGGATTGTCAGCCTCGCCATCTGATGCTGGCGCTGGAACTGTACGCGCGCTTCTGCTCGTTGGATCTGATCTTCGATAACAGCCGCATCCTGCGCGAAGGCGTGGCGCCACCGCCGCGCTTCACCGACTACATGCGCGTCTGTCTGGAATCGTCCCCTGCTAGCATCTATGAACAGATGCGCACCGATTTTGAGTCCTCTTCGACGCCGGTGGAGGTCCCGGCTTGAGCTGGTTGGTCCTTCTGGCTGCGATCGTCTGCGAAGTGTGTGGGACGCTCACGCTGAAATTCACCGAAGGCATGACGCGGCTGTGGCCGACGGTGCTGATGTTCGCTCTGTACCTGTGCAGCCTCTGGGGTTTGTCCGTCGCCGTGGTGAAGATCCCGGTGGGGACCGCCTATGCTGTCTGGAGCGGCCTTGGGACGTTGCTGGTGGCCGCGATCGGTGTAGTGTGGCTCAAGGAGCCGGTTACCCTCCTGCGATCGCTCTCCGCGCTGCTGATCATCATGGGCGTCGCGGGTTTGTACCTTTCCACGGCAGAGTAACTCCTACAATAGAGAGTTGCAGCGCTTTTTCGTCAAAACGTTCGGATGCCGAGCCTCCCAGGCCGATGGAGCCGCGCTGGAAGCGGGTCTTGCGGGGCAGGGAATGGCTGCGGCGATCGATTTGGCCGAAGCGGATCTGGTCGTCCTGAACACTTGTACCGTCACTGCGAGCGCCGATGACGACGTACGCCTGGCCGTGCGCCGCATTCATCGTGATCGGCCCGAAACCAAGATTCTAGTCACTGGCTGTTATGCCCAGCGTGCGCCAGAGGAACTGGCCGCTCTGCCGGGCGTCGAATGGGTGGTCGGCAATTCGCACAAGGTGGCGATCCCTGAGATCGTGATGGGTTCCGCGGAATATCACGGCGAGATCCACGTCGGCGAAATCGGACGTGAGTTTCTGGCAGCACCGGTGGACGACGCGCTGGGGGATCGCGCGCGGCCCAATCTTAAAGTGCAGGACGGCTGCTCAAACAAGTGCAGTTTCTGCATCATTCCCTCCGTGCGTGGTCGCAGCCGTAGCGCCGAAGCGGAGCAGGTGATCGCGCAAGTCGGTTCGCTGGCGGCCAAGTATCGCGAGGTCGTGCTGAGCGGCATCAACCTTGGTCGCTGGGGGCGCGATCTGCCGGGGCGTCTCCGGTTGGTCGATCTGGTGCGGCGACTGCTCGATGAGACCCCCGTCGAACGCTTGCGTCTCAGTTCGGTGGAGCCGATGGACTTCTCGGATGCGTTGCTCGAATTGATGGCGACGTCGCCGCGCATCGCCAAGCACGTGCACGCGCCGCTGCAATCGGGTTCCGATATTGTGCTGCGGCGGATGCATCGTAAGTATCGTCCGCGTCACTATGCGGACCGGATTTTGAAGGCTCGGGCGCTGATGCCGGAGTGCGCGTTCGGGGCCGATGTGATGACCGGGTTCCCTGGTGAAACCGACGCCGAGTTCGAAGATTCCCGCTCGTTCATCGAGAGCCTGCCGTTCACTTACCTGCATGTCTTCACGTACTCGGCGCGGCCTGGAACGCCGGCGGCAGATGCTCCCAATCAGGTGCCGATGCACGTGCGCCGGGAGCGCACCCAGATTTTGCGGGCGCTGGCGGAGGCGAAGAATCGCGCGTTTCGGCAGCAGTTCGTCGGTCGTTCGGTTTCTGTGGTTTCGCTGATGAGCGGTCGAACAGGATTGAGTGAGAACTACCTGAACGTTACCTTCGCGAGCCCGCGACAGGCGAATCGCATCGAGAATATTCAGATCGGCGGCCTGACCGCGGACGGGTTGTATGAGTCTGGGATGCTGCAGGTGCTGCCGTCGTGACCGTTCTGATTTTGGGCTGCGGCTTCACGGGCGAGCGTGTGGCGCGACGAATGAAGGCCCGAGGTGCTCGCGTGCAAGTGACGACTCGCGATCCGCAGAGGCTCGCGCATTTGGGCGTCGAGGCGTTCCATGTCGAGCAAGTGCCGGAGCGCATCGAGCGCGGTTGTTTGGTGCTGCATTCGATCCCACCGGATGACAAGCTCGATATCGTTTCCCTGCTGGGAGATGCGCCTGCGCGCGTCGTCTACATTTCGACGACGGGTGTATACGGCTCGGCGAAAGACGTGAATGAAGCGTCGCCGGCGGATTGGTCAAGCGACCGCGCGCGGGTGCGTCTCGAAGCGGAGCGCGAGATCGCCGAGGGTCCGTGGTCGACGCTGATCCTGAGGCCGGCCGCGATCTATGGTCCGGGCCGTGGCGTGCATGAATCCGTGCGGCGGGGGACGTATCCGCCGGGTCCGAACTACATCAGTCGCATTCACGTGGACGATCTGGCCGCGCACGCCGAAGCTGCGTTGCTGACTGACCTGACGGGCGCGTATCCGGTCGCCGATGAGGAACCTTGTCCGTCGACCGAGATCGCCGAGTTCTGCTCGCAACTACTCCACGTGCCGCTTCCCACCGGCCCGGTTGCAGCGCCGCGCATCTTCGGCGACCGACGTGTGGACGGTTCGGCGATTCGCAAATTGCTGGGGATCACGCTGCAATACCCGAGTTATCGCACCGGCATCCCTGCCGCTATCCTAGAAGCGTGAGAACCGCCTTCCTTGTTCTGGCCCTGTGTGCGGGCCTGGCCGCGCAGACGCCGACGCCTGTTTACGGTTACAAAGTGGTCCAGCAGTATCCGCACGATCGCGGCGCGTTCACGCAAGGGCTGCTGTATCTGGACGGCGTGCTGTACGAAGGCACGGGATTGCAGGGGCGCTCGTCGATCCGCAAGGTGGAACTCACGACGGGCAAGGTGCTGCAGCAGCGTAATATTGAGCCGCAGTATTTCGGCGAAGGGCTCGCGTCGTTTGGTGATCAGTTGTTCGAGTTGACCTGGCAACACGGCGTGATGTTCGTTTACGATCGCGCGACGTTCAAGCCACTGAAGACCTTCACGTATCAGGGCGAAGGCTGGGGCCTGACCACGGACGGCACTAGCTTGGTTATGTCTGACGGCACGTCCGCGATTCGCTTCCTGGATCCGAAGACCGGTCGCGAGATCCGCCGCATTCGCGTCACCGACAACGGCAGTGACGTGGCCGACTTGAATGAACTCGAATTCATCAAGGGCGAGATCTGGGCCAATGTATGGCAGACGAATCGCATCGCCCGTATCAATCCACGCACGGGCAAGGTGACGGCGTGGCTCAATTTGAACGGCATCTTGTCGGTGATGGAATCGGCGGGGACTGACGTGCTGAACGGGATCGCCTACGATGCGAAGACCGACCGTATTTGGGTGACGGGCAAGCTGTGGCCGAAGATTTTCGAGATTAAAGTCGACGCGAAGAAGTAGCCAGGCTACATCTCGCGGCGGTTCTCGAGCGACTTCAGCATCGTCACTTCATCCGCGAATTCCAGATCGCTGCCGACCGGGATGCCCATGGCGATGCGGGTGACCTTCACGCCCAGCGGCTTCAGCAATCGCGACAGGTAAACTGCCGTGGCCTCACCTTCCACCGTGGGATTCGTCGCGAGGATGATTTCATTCACGCGGCCTTCGCTGATGCGGTCGAGCAGGCCTTTGATGCGTAACTGTTCCGGGCCGATGCCGCGCAGAGGCGAGATGGATCCGTGCAGGACGTGATACACACCTGAAAAACTACGTGTCGTCTCGATGGGCAGGATGTTGTGCGGCTCTTCCACGACGCAGATGTTGGAGTGATCGCGATGCGGATCGCGGCAGTAGGCGCACAATTCCGAATCGGAGATGTTGTTGCACTCCGTGCAGAACATCAGGTTGTCCTTCACCTCGATCAACGCCGCGGCCAGAGCGGCAGCGTTGTCGCGAGGCGCGCGCAGAACGTGGAACGCGATGCGCTGTGCCGACTTCTGCCCAATGCCGGGCAAGCGACGAAACTCGTCGATCAGGCGTTGCAACGGTCCCGCGAAGTCAGCAGGCATGTGGCTAGATCAGTCCCGGAGGTAGGCCCATGCCGCCCAGCATGCCGCTCATCTTGGACTTAGTTTCCGCTTCCACTTTTTTCACGGCTTCGTTGCAGGCGGCTTTGACCAGATCGGCGAGAATTTCGGCGTCGCCCGCCGCATCGGGATCGATCTTCACGGAGAGCACATTCTTCTGGCCATCCATGCCGATGGTGACGGCTCCACCGCCGGCGGACGCTTCCACGCGGATCAGGGCGATTTCTTCCTGCATGCGCTTCTGCATCTGCTGCGCCTGCTGCATCATGTTCTGCATGTTGGGCATTTTCATGGCTTAACTCTCCTTCAGATTGCGCACGCTGCGCAGTTGGGCGTCGGGGAATACTTCCTGGAAGCGCTGTACTTCGGGATGGGACAGCGCACGCTCTGTAGTTTCGGTGTCTTGCGTGGCGGGTTTCGGCGCCGCGGCGGTCATCGGGGCGGCGGCGCTCACCGTGCCGACTTTAATGGTGACGCGAATGGGGCGGCCGACGACGCGCTTGACGGCGGCTTCGAGTGCCGGATCCTTCAAGAACATCTGGTACATCTTCGATGTGGTGAACGTGACTTCGGCCTGCCCTTCGGCGACATCGCTATGTTCGACCGCGTCGGCCAGGTGAACTTGTTTCGATTCGATCAGTGCGGCGTGCAGGCGCATGCGGAGGTCGCCGGAGCCCGAGCTCATCGGGGCCGGAGGAGGCTCAGGCGGCAGCGGCGCGGACGACGGCGGGGGCGGCGCGTACGAAGGTTGAGGAGCCGCCGCGCGCGTTGGCGCGTACGACGACGGCTGCGGGGGCGGCGCGGAGAACGATCGCGATGGCGCCGGCGAAGGTGAATACGAAGGTGGCGTGCGCGGAGCCGGGGGGGCGCTGGCTGCGGGGGCGGGAGAGCCTCCCAGCGAGGCGAGCGCTTCTTCGATCGGTATCAGCTTGGCCGCATGGACCAGTCGCAGCAGGCCCATTTCGAGGTGCAGGCGCGGCTGGAGCGATGATTGAAGGTCGCGGAACAGATCCAGCGAGAGTTTCAGATGGCGCGTGAGATCTTCTTCGGTGAACTGCTTGGCGATTTCGAGCAGTTTCTCTTGTTCGACCGGGGAAGCCGCGATCAGGCGCGTGGTGCCGCCGGAAATGCGAGCGACCAGAAGATTGCGGAAGTATCGGGCCAGTTCGCGCGCGAAGTGCTGCAAGCTGCGACCGTTCGATTCGAGTTCGGCGACGATGTCGAGCATGCGTCGTGAATCGCCGGTGAGCAGCGCTTGGGCGACCTGGCCGAGAGAATCGAGCGAGAACATGCCGAGCAGCTCGCGAACCTGCGCGGCTTCGAGAGCGTTGCCGCAGCAGGCGATGGCCTGATCGAAGGCCGAGAGCGAATCGCGGACGCTGCCTTCGCCGGCTTGGGCCAGGACGCTGAGGACTTCGCCGTCGTAGGTGACGCCCTCTTCCTTGGCGATGAATTCCATGCGCTCGACTAGGAGGCCGAAGTCGACGGACCGGAAGCTGAACTGCTGGCAGCGCGAGGCGATGGTCTGCGGGATCTTGTGGGATTCGGTTGTGCAGAGGATGAAGACGACCCACTCGGGCGGTTCTTCAAGGGTCTTCAACAGCGCGTTGAAGGCTTCGTTGGTGATCTGGTGCGCTTCGTCGACGATGAAGACTTTGTAGCGGTCGCGAGCCGGGCGGAAACGGACGTTCTCGCGCAGCTCGCGCATTTCGTTGATGCCGCGATTGGAGGCCGCGTCGATTTCGATGCAGTCCATTGCGGATCCGGCGGCGATTTCGGTGCAACTGGCGCAGGTGCCGCAGGGCGTCGGGGTGGGGCCTTGTTCGCAATTCAGGCAACGCGCCATGATCCGGGCGACGGTGGTTTTGCCGGTGCCGCGCTGGCCACTGAAGATGTAGCCGTGGGCGATGCGACGCTGGGTGATCGCGTTTTCGAGGGTAGTGCGGACGTGCTCCTGACCGATCAGTTCCGCGAACGTCTGAGGGCGGTATTTGCGCGCAATGACTTGGTACATGCGACTCGCAGAGAAAGGCGTAAATGTCAGACCCCGGGTGATCCGCGGCACACGGGCGAAGCCGCTACCGTTGCTTCCTTCCGGACCTGGCGGGGTTTGCAGCGACCCGTTGCACGAAGCCCGGAGCCTGACAACTTTCTATGCTACCAGCTTGCAGCGGCAGCGCGCGATGTTTGCACTACCGAATTTGCAGCTTCACGTCGGTTGAATAAGTCACCGTGCTGCCGGCGGGCTTGAAATTCAGAGTGAAGGTCTGCAAGCCGCTGGGCATGTCGGCGGGAATCTTGATGTTGACCTGATTCGCGCCCAGCACCAGCGAAGGTGCCGCGCCGGCGTAGAGGACATCCACGGTGCGGAAGCCGCTGGAGGTGCCGGCGCAACCGAACAGTCCGCAGTTTCCGGTAGGCACGGGATCGGTGGAGGCCGTCATGGTGCCCTTCACATCCTGTAGTGAGGCTCCTGCGACGCCGCCGTCGATCAGCGTGCCGTTCAGGGTCCCATAGCCGGTCATGAAGATCTGGACGACGGAGCCGGGGGCCGCCGGGGCGGTGGGCCAGTTGATCGAATAATCCTGATTGAGGGCGCACGACAAGCCGGTGGCCTGATCGCAGACGATGGCGCCGGGGGTCGCCACGCCCGTCGAGGCCTGGATGCAGCTCGTGGTGCCGTCATAGGTCACGCAAACGGGAACCGCGACGCCATCGGTGCGCGTGGACCACGGCACGATGAAATTGATCTGCTTGTCATAGGTGAACCACAGCGGCGCCGGGCGGTTATCGACAGTGACGGTGAGACCGGCGAGCGACGTCGGTACGCGGTTGTTCGCGTCCAGCTTGAACGTCGCGAAATCGGCGGGTCCCAAGTGGTTGCCGAAGATGGTCAGGATCGCGCCGGGGGTGACGGGCACCGGACGGAAATACGCGCCATGCACGATGCAGGAAGGCGAGGCCTTTTCCGTCGGGATGATCGCCGGATCAAAGCGCTGAATTCCGCGCCATGTGGTGCGGTCGGGGGTGGTGAACAAGGTCTGCGTTACCGCGGTGTAGATCTTGCCGCTGGGCGCGACGGCGGCCTGTGCGACTGCGGCCGTCAGGAAGGTGGCATGCAGGATCTCACCGTTCGTGTCCAGGATGATCATGCCTTGATCGGGTGGCAGGGGCTGTCCGTTGGCGGTGACAACACTGCCGCCACCGTCAGATGCCAGAACTCCGGCCGCTCCATTGGGAGCCGCGATGTTCACCTGGCAGGGCTGAGTGGCGTTCTTGGTTTGGAACACCTGCGGAGAAATCGGCTGCCCGAACAGGTAGATGCGTCCGTTGCCGGCTACCGCGATGCGGGGTGGCGCCGTGGTCGAAACAAGCTGGAATGTTTTGTCGAGGGCCGTGGCGGTGAGTGCGCTGTCAAACTTGCGAACGCGGAAGCCGCCCGTTGTCGATGTGCCAGCCAGGTAGATGTTTCCCGCTGCGTCGAACGTCATGTTGGCAGGCGTTAGGCTGGTGGACACCGTAGAACTTTGCAGCGTGAGTCCCGCGTTAAGTAGGGCCAAGTTGCCGTTGCTCGAAATGAGGATGCCGTTGGAACGAACCGAAATCGCCTCCACGGCCTTGCTGCTTGCACCGTAATACGTCGCCACCTGGAAGGTATCTCCGGCCGGGGCCAACTTCACGATGAAGCCGTAGTAGTCGCTGTCAGTCGCGCCCGGAATCGGGGCGGGCTTCAGCACGCCGGTGGTGGTTGCGATGTCCTGGGAGTTCGCGCTGCCGCCAATAAAGGCCGCTCCGGCGCTGTCGATGTCAAAGGCGACGGCCGTAGTGCGCGAGCCCAATTGCGTGGAGTACGTCAGCGCCGTGCCGGTCGCGTTCAGCTTGAAAATCACGCTGCCGATGGGGTAGCCAGGCGTGAACTGCTTGGTGTTCGGGAAGTCCAGGCTCTGCGTCGACACCAGGGCATACGCGTTTCCGTTGGCATCGACTTTGATGGAGCGCAGGGATTCGGTGCTGGTGCCCCCAATCGAGACCGCGTACAGAATCTGATCCCCCGTGGCATTCGTCTTCACGACAAACACGTCCGAGTCGCCGCGAGGTCCGAAGGTCTGGGTGGCACCCGGGAACCCCGCGCTGCTGGTTCCTGCCAGGTAAACGTTGCCGGTCGAGTCTACCGCAATGGACTGAACGGTCATCCCGGTGGTCAGGGCGGTGATCGACTTCGAAACGTCAGTAGTGGGTGGAACTACTTGAGAAAGAAGCGTGAGCGGCAGGATAAGTGCGGTTGCGAGAAACACGGAGAGACGCATGCTTGGTCCATTCTTGCACGTCGAGTGCCATTGCTTGATGCTTCGAAATGAGTCGCGACTGTTAGGACTGGCGGGTCGTGATGCCGCACTCTGCGGGTCTTGTGGACTCACCGCGCAGGACTGTATCCTGGACCCCATGCGAACCTCCATCTGGAAATTGTTGGCGCTGATGACTATTGCGTGGATCGTGCCGGCGATGGCGCAGGGGCCGAAGCTCTACATTATGGATTGCGGCACCATCGGCGAGATGGACATGAAGCTCTACAACCTGACCAAGGAAGAGGTCAAAGGTCCGCTGGAGCTGGTGAATGTCTGCTATCTGATCGTGCATGCGCGCGGGACGCTGCTGTGGGATGCGGGTTACATCCCGGATTCGGCGTTTCCGGCCGATGGCAGCCCGGCGAAGAACGGCGTGTTCGGGGCGACGAAGAAGCTGACGACCCAGTTGGCGGAGATCGG
>CANIIC010000016.1 GCA_947467395.1 Bryobacterales bacterium | reverse complement strand
TCGGTGGACGCGCCGCAGGCACCATGTTCGAAGGCGAGCGCCGCTTCGATATCACGGTGCGCTACGTGCCCGAAGCCCGTACCGATATCACAGCCATCGGTAATGTGATGGTGCCCACGCGTGAAGGTGGCCGCGTGCCGCTCTCGCAGTTGGCAGAAGTAAAAGTGGTCAACGGCGCCAGCATCATCGCGCGTCGTGAAAATCAACGCCAGATTACGGTCCGTATGAACATCCGCGGCCGTGATCAAGGTAGCTTTGTCTCCGAAGCGCAGCAGCGCTTCAATGCCACGATGCAGATTCCCGCCGGCTACAGCGTGACCTGGGGCGGTCAGTTCGAAAATCTGCAGCGCGCGAAGGGCCGTTTGACTGTCATCCTTCCGATCACTATCGCGATCATCTTCGTGCTGCTGTTCTTCATGTTCGGCTCAGCAAAATATGCCGGGCTTGTCTTGATGAACGTTCCGTTCTCCCTCGTCGGCGGCGTGTTGTTCCTCTACATCCGCCACATTAACCTCAGCGTCTCGGCCGCGGTTGGCTTCATCAGTTTATTCGGTGTCGCCGTGATGAGCGGCGTGCTGGTGATCGCGGAAATCAACCGCATCCGTCGCTCTGAGCCGGAGTTGCCGGTTCACGAGGCCATTCGTCAAGGCGCGGTCGCGCAATTGCGGCCCGTGCTGCTGATGGTCGTCGTCGCGCTGCTCGGTATGGTCCCTGCCGCTCGAGCCAGCGGCATCGGTTCCGACGTGCAGCGCCCGCTCGCAACTGTCGTTGTTGGCGGTCTGCTTTCCACGCTCTTCCTCACCCTATTGGCGCTGCCGAGCATGTACGCTCTCATCGTCCGCTCCAAGTCACCCTCGAAGGAGACCGTATGAACAAAGTCCAAGTGACGATCTACGTCAAGGAAACGGACATGAGTGGCGACATGCCACTGCATGAGATGATCGTCCGCCGTCTGCTTCACGAAGGCATCGCCGGAGCCACAGTGTTACGCGGCACCATGGGCTACGGCCGTCACGGCCAGGTCCATCGCCGGCGTCTCCTGGGTGTCTCCGACGACCATCCGGTTCTCGTCATCGCGGTGGACGAAGCCGCCAAGATCGAAGCCGTGTTGCCGGAACTGCGCACTCTGGTCCATGGCGGTCTCATCACCATCCAGGATGTTCGGGACGCGGTCTAGTGGGGGCGGCTCCAGGCTCACGTTTTCAACAAAATACGAGCCTCAGGTGTAGGGCAGCGGAAAACTTCCCGCTGCGCCCTAACGGAAAGTACCGCTTCGCCCGAAAGATCCTTAGTACCCGAATATGCGGAAACGACTCATCGGCGGCTTGGCGGGAAGCGTCCTCGGACTCTTCGCCGGGATCTTGATTCAAGTGGATTTGGGATTACCCCCCGCAGTCCACCGGCTCCTGTTTAGTTTCATCGGCCTGGGCCTCGGGATTATGGGAACCCTGTTGAGTGATGTATTTTCCGGTAACACGGGCTTCTCGTCCGACGAGTAGTTAGTCGTAGCTTCCCTCCACAAACCATCTCCGTCGCGCGACGTCCTGGGAAATCCGCGCCACGCCGATCGCCTGCACTTCTACATCCCACTCCTGACGGCTCCACGCTGCGTTCGTCCACCAATCGCCGGAACTCGACCACGGGCCTGCGCACGCCAGTATGGCTCCACTGCCGACCGATGACGCAATGCGCAGCGGCTTGCCGCGATCTTCGCACCAGACTTGCGCGGACGGCGCCGGTCGAAATCTCCGCAGTGCGAATGCCGGGCGTAACGGAGGATACGAGTTCTTGGCCTGAGCCAGCGCCGTCATGCGCACCGCATCGGGACGATGTGTATCCAGCAACTCCGGTGCGCCCACATTCTCCGCGCCCACCAGTAGGCGAATCCGGGCCAGTGTGATCTCTAGTTTTTCGGGCTCCGGACCGGACGGCAGAAACAGTCCATGCTGCGTCGTGCGCGGATCGGCGGGCTCCAGTTCCAAGAAGATCTTCTCTACCGGAGCCGACGGCGCATGTTCGTTCATCTCCAACTGCAGCAGCTTCAGCATGACGCGCGTGTTCAGAGTCGGCACGGGAAGATTCAGCACCAGCGTGTGATCTTCGGCACGCTCCAGTTTCATGCGTAGCCGGATCTGATTCGTCGCGCGACCGTGATAACGCAGCCGCTCGCACACATCGCCCAGCATCTGCGAAAGTAACAACAGCAGCGGCTCCAGCAAATCGATGGAATCCTCTAACTCGCGTTTGTCGCGGAACTCCATCGGATCCACGCGTAGCCGTAGCTGGCGTTGCACCGTGCCGGTCGCGAGGCGTTGCAAGTACACGCCCTCATCTCCCAGTCGCGCAGCGATCCCCAACGGAGGCAGCGCCGCCAACTCGCCGAACGTGCGGATGCCCCACGCGTCCATATTGCGCGCGAAATCCGGTGATCCCCGAAGGAGATGCAGTGGCAGAGAATCGAGGCACGCGTTCACAGTGACTCCATGAAACCCGCGCGCCGCGTGCACCGCCGCATCGGGATTCCGGGCAATCGCGACCGCCGCTTCTTTGATCCCGATGCGCCTGCGAATCGCATCCGCGATCTGTTCGGGATCGCCGTGGATGCGCTGCAAGCCGCGTACGTCGAACACCACCGTATCCGGCGAGGTCTCTTCGATCAGCGGAGAAAAATGTCCGGCGCATTCCACCAGCAGCGGCAGATTTCCGGGCGCATGAATGCAGGCAAACATGTCTTCACCTGATCACGCGAAATTCGACGGCGCGCGGCTGATGGTTATGGATCCAGTGACCCCCGCACTCGAACCGTTCCAGCAAGCCGCCGGGCATGAGCCCGCGCCACACCGCGCGCGCGCGCTTCAGTTCGATCTTCACCGCGGAACACGAACGTGCATGCGCCGATCGTTCCAACACCACTAGTGCCGTCCGCGTATTCTCTACGCCGCGACGTAAGCGAAACCACGCGGCCAGCGGAACGCGATGCACGGCCGATTCCGGAGCATCCGCCAAATCGATCGCGATCACGCCGAAACCGCCGCCGTTCGCCAGCATGTCGGCCGCCTTCAACGCATGCTCTACATTGCCGTTGCAGCGCACCCACAGCAGTTGCGACAAGCGCACGCCTGCCGCCGCCGCGCTCAGCGGATCGAAGCGATCCTGGGCGTCGAGCAGCGCACAGAACTCCTGTCCCGCCGTCGCCGCTGCTAGAACCGAGTACAGCGCTGCCGTCCGGCCCGACGATGCTGGGCCCACGATCTCCGTCATTGCCCCCCGTGGGATCGCGCCCGCCACCGTCGCCAAGGTCTCCGCTTCGGCGGGTTTTGTGCGCAGAACCACCCCCAGCCGGGACTGAATTTCTTCACGGAGAGTAGCGACGGCGGTTGCCATATTCGCCTTATCTTCGCCTATACTGGACACGGACGTCAATGCCCTTTTTCGTCGAACTTCACGCCCGATCCGCCTTCAGCTTCCTCAATGGAGCCTGCGTGCCGGAGGACTACGCATCCAAGTGCGCGGGCCTTGATCAACCCGGCATGGCGCTGTTGGATTTCGACGGAGTCTACGGCGCGCCGCGCTTTCACCAGGCCATGACCAAGGCCGGATTGCGGCCCTTCCTAGGTGCTGAAGTCGCGTGCACTGACGGCCATCGCTACCCGTTGCTGGTGACTAGCCGGACCGGGTATCAGAACCTGTGCCGATTGATCACGCGAACCAAGTTGCGCGTTCCCAAGCATCAGCAGGCGCTAGCTACGCCCGAAGAACTCGAAGAGTTCAGTGGCCACTGGATCTGCCTGAGCGACACGCCCACGCGCAGCGCGTTGGAACGCGTGCAACGCATGTTCGGTGAGCGCAACGTCTACTTGGAGATTCAGCGCCACTTCCGTCGTGAGCAGGAAGCTCGCAATCAAGCGATCATCGATCTCGCGCACAGTTTGCGCGTTCCGATCGTTGCGACCAACGGCACCTGTTACGTCGAGCCCAAGCAACGTGAACTGCTCGATGTCTTCACCTGCCTGCGTCATCACACCACGCTGGCGCGCGCGGGTCGCTTGCTGGAGTGGAACGCCGAACGCTACCCGAAATCCACACGCGAGATGCTGCGGCTCTTCGCCGATGTTCCTCATGCGGTCGAGCGCACGCAAGAGGTCGCCGATCGCTTGGAGTTCACGCTTGCCGATCTCGGCTATCAGTTCCCGTTGTATCCGGTTCCCGAAGGTCACACGCAATCGAGCTGGTTGCGGAAACTGACCGAAGAATACGCGCGCAAGCGCTTCGGCAAACGGTACGAAGGAGCGCGGTCACAACTGGAACGCGAGCTGGTGTTGATCGACAAGTTGGGGTTTTCCGGCTACTTCCTGATCGTTTGGGACATCGTCGAATACTGCCGTAAGCAGGGCATTCTCATTCAAGGTCGCGGCTCGGCTGCGAACAGCGCGGTGTGTTACTCGCTGGGAATCACTGCCGTTGATCCGATTCAAATGGAACTGCTGTTCGAGCGCTTCCTTTCGGAAAATCGCGGCGAGTGGCCCGATATCGATCTCGACCTGCCTTCGGGCGAACAACGCGAGAAGGCGATTCAGTATGTGTACGAACGCTACGGCCAGTTGGGCGCGGCGATGACGGCGAACGTGAACACGTATCGCGGACGCTCAGCCGCGCGCGAGGCGGGGAAGGTACTGGGCTTCGATGAAGCCACGCTGGCGCGGCTCGCCAAGTTGGTGCCGATGTGGGGCTGGACGGATTCGGGTGACACGCCGGAGAAACAGTTTCAGGAAGCGGGCCTCGATGTGGGCGATGCGCGTGTGCGCAAGTTTCTGGATCTGGTCGTGGGGATGCAGGAACTGCCTCGGCACTTGAGCCAGCATTCGGGCGGCATGGTGATTTGTCAGGGTCAGCTGGATTCGGTGGTCCCTCTGGAGCCCGCGTCGATGCCGGGTCGCGTGGTGGTGCAGTGGGACAAGGAAGATTGTGCGGACTTAGGGATCGTCAAAGTGGATCTGCTGGGGCTGGGAATGATGGCGGTGCTGGAAGATTCCATCGTGCTGATCCGCGATCACTATGACGAAGAGATCGACCTCGGTAATCTTCCGGCGGATGACAAGAAAGTCTACGCTGCGTTGCAGCGCGCGGATACGATCGGGATGTTTCAGGTGGAGAGCCGCGCGCAACAAGCCTCGCTGCCGCGCCTGCGACCGGAGAAGTTTTACGATCTCGTCGTGCAAGTGGCGATCATTCGTCCAGGCCCGATCGTCGGCAAGATGGCGCACCCGTATTTGCGGCGGCGGCAAGGCAGGGAACGGCCTGATCCGTTGCATCCTCTACTGGAGCCGGTGTTGAAGCGGACGCTCGGGGTCCCTCTGTTCCAGGAACAACTGCTGCGCATGGCGATGATCGCCGCGAGTTTCACCGGTAGCGAAGCCGAGGAGTTGCGTCGAGCGTTGGGCTTCAAGCGATCCGAAAAACGTATGCGCGGCATCGAGGAAAAACTGCGCGCGGGCATGGTGCGCAACGGCATTGTGGGGGAGACGCAGGAGAAGATCGTGCAATCGATCACCTCGTTCGCGATGTACGGCTTCCCCGAGTCGCACGCCGCGAGCTTCGCGCTGCTCGCGTATGCCAGCGCGTATTTGCGCACGCACTACCTTCCGGCGTTCACCTGCGCGTTGCTGAATCACCAACCGATGGGCTTCTATCATCCGGCGACCATCGTGCAGGATGCGCAGCGGCACGGGTTGAAGGTGCGCCCGGTGGATATCAACCGCTCGAAGGCCTTGTGTACGTTGGAGAATCTGGAGCTGCGGCTGGGCTTCAACTACGTGCGCGGGCTGCGTGGGGCGACGGCGAAGGTGCTGGAATCCCGGCAGCCATATGCGTCCATCGATGATGTGAGCCGTCGCGTGATGGAGATCAACAAAGACGAGATGCAGCAGCTCGCGGCGATTGGTGCGTTCAACTCGATCGGCGCGCAGCATCGCAGGAACGCACTGTGGCAAGCTTCGAGGGCATCGCGTCCTACAGGCGAACTGTTGAAGCCCGTGTCGGAATTAGAGGCGAAGACACCGCTGCGGGCGATGACATTGGAAGAACGCTTAGTCGCCGACCGCAGCGGCATCGGTATGACCATCGGCAAACATCCGATGGCGTACCGCCGGGACGAGATGAATCAACTGCGCGTGATCCCCGCTGCGGGGCTGCCCTCGATTCGCGACGGCCGGAAAGTGCGCGTGGCGGGTAATGTCATCGTCCGCCAGCGCCCCGGCACGGCGAAGGGCGTGATGTTCCTCAGTCTCGAAGACGAGACGGGGATCTCAAACGTAGTGATCCTGCCCGAGGTGTTCGAAGAGCAGAAACGCGAGATCCTGACGCACGCGTGGGTGCTGGTGGAAGGCAAGATGCAGAACGTGGACAGCGTGATCCACATCCTGGCAGAGCGAGTGGTGGCGCTACCGGACCCGTTGCGGGTCGGCGTGGTGTCGCACGATTTTCACTAGGTCTTTAACGCGGTTGCTTCCCTCGCGAGCTGCGTGATCTTCGCCCAATCCTTCGCCTGAATCGCGGATTCTGGTGTCAGCCAACTTCCTCCGACCACCAACACGTTTGGCAATGCCAGGAACTGAGGAGCCGTCTCCGGCGTAATCCCGCCGGTGGGGCAGAAGGCGACGTCGGGGAACGGGCCGCCGAGTGCTTTCAGCAAGCCGGTGCCACCGACGGCGGTGGCGGGGAAGAGTTTCAGGAAGTCGTAGCCTTCGGCGGTGGCTGACATGACTTCCGTTGTGGTCGAGACGCCGGGGAGCAGGGGGAGCTCGATTTCGAAACACTCATCGCCAATCTCCGGAAGGTAGCCGGGGCTGACGGCGAACTGGCATCCAGCGAGTTTTGCGGCGCGAACATCTTCCACCGTGCGCACCGTGCCGGCACCGACGATGGCTTCGGGTACCGCATCGACGATCGCCTTCATCGCTTGCAATGCGACGGGCGTGCGCAACGTGACTTCGAGCACGCGCACTCCTCCCGCGATTAGGGCCTGCGCGAGCGGCACCGCATCTTCCAAACGCTGAATTACGATGACCGGGATGACCGGCCCGTATGCTGCGAGATCTCTGGGCTCTACAACCATGTGACGGCACCCTCCTCCGCGGTAAGTACATTGCGCCGGAAGCCGCCGAACAGCTCGCGGCCCAGGTCCTGCGCGTTCGATTCTGCCAGTGCCGGTGGAATCACGGCTAGTTCGCGTAAGGCCCACTCCGCGGCGGGCACGATCGCCTCAAGAGTACCGCTAATGGAGTCGACCCGAATGAGGTCGCCATTACGGACGCGCCCTAGCGGTCCACCGGCGAGGACTTCGGGGCTGACGTGGATGGCCGAGAGCACTTCTCCCGACGCTCCACTCATGCGGCCGTCGGTGACGATCGCCACTTTGTAGCCCTTGCCCTGGAGCACAGCCATCGGCGGCGTCAGCTTGTGGAGTTCGGGCATGCCGTTTGCGCGCGGGCCCTGGAAGCGGATGACGGCGACGAAATCATGATCGAGGTCGCCGGCCTTGAAGGCGTCAAACAGGGCTTCCTGCGTCTCAAAGATCACTGCGGGAGCTTCGACCACACGCAGATGCTCGGGCACGGCGGAGATCTTCACCACCGCTCGACCGAGGTTGCCGGTCATGACGCGCAGGCCTCCGGTCTCGGCGAAGGGATCCTCGAAGGTGCGCACCACGCTTTCGTCGGTGCTCTGTTTCGGCAGCTCTTCCCACAGGACCGAGTGTGCGTTGCCCGAAGGAACTTTCGTGTAGGCCCACAAGTCGGTTCCGGTGACGGTCCGCACGTCGCCGTGCATGCACCCGGAGCGCAGTAGCTCTCGAATGACGAACGAAGGGCCGCCCGCAGCCTGGAACTGGTTCACATCGGCCTTGCCATTCGGATACACGCGCGCGAGCAGTGGCACGGCGGCGGAGAGGTCGCTGAAGTCGGTCCAATCGATGAGGATACCCGCGGCACGGGCGACGGCGACCCAGTGGATCAGGTGATTCGTGGAGCCTCCGGTGGCTAGCAGCGCGACCATCGCGTTTACGATGGTCCGTTCGTCGACCAGTTCGCCGATACGCGGCGCACTGAGCACGGTACGCACGGCCTCGCGCGTAAGAGCCTGACGGAGCGGCGCATGAGGATGAATGAAGGCGCTGCCGGGAACGTGCAGGCCCATGGCCTCCAGCAGCATCTGGTTGCTGTTCGCGGTGCCGTAAAAGGTGCAGGTGCCGGCTCCGTGATAGGCGGCCGATTCGGCCTGCAAGAGTTCCTCGCGACCCACCAGGCCCTGGGCGGCCTTCTGGCGAATCTTGCCTTTCTCGCTATTCGAGAGTCCGCTGCTCATGGGTCCCGCGGGGATGAACACGCTCGGCAGATGACCGAAGTGGAGAGCTCCGATCAAAAGACCGGGCACGATCTTGTCGCACACGCCGAGCAGTAGCGCTGCATCGAAGACGTCATGCGAGAGCGCGATGGCCGTGCTCATGGCGATCGTGTCGCGCGAGAACAGGCTCAGCTCCATGCCGGGCATCCCCTGGGTGACGCCATCGCACATGGCGGGCGTGCCACCGGCCACCTGCGCGGTCGCGCCCAGATGGCGGGCTTCTTCGCGAATCAGGCAGGGAAAGTTCTCGTAGGGTTGATGGGCGGACAGAATTTCGTTGTAAGCGGTGACGATGCCGATGTTGGGAGCGCGATCCTGAAACACGCGCAGCTTGTCGTCCTTGGGCAGGGTCGCGAAGGCGTGCGCCACGTTCGCGCAGCCCATCTTCTCCGCGGCGCGAGGCCGGGCAGCGAGCTTCCGCACACGCTCCAAATAGGCGGTGCGCAGGATGTGGCTTCGCTCCCGGATCCGGTCCGTGACCCGCGCGATGGCGGGCTGGATGGACGAAGAGCGGCTCGAATCTGAAGGCATGATCCTCCCAGGGTTCTTATCGGTCGGAGCCAACAGAGCTGCGGGGAGTGACGACGAGGCAGGCACGGCACCACGACAGGCTGGTGCAGTATCCCGAGGTTACACCAATTTCTTGAATTGCTGCAAGGCTTTAGGCGTTACAAATAAGCCGAACGCCATTCAAAAAAGTTTGGGCCTCGATCATTACTTATGATCGGCGAAAACGGCTGAAAATCGCCTTCTTTGGCGTAAACTGAACTCAACCGCCCATAGCGGCAACTGCGTCGGCCAAGTCGTCCTTGCAGGGGGATCGGGAAGGACGAATGAGTACCGCACGCGTGGAAACCAACAACGAACTATTGACCCTGGAAGATCTGGCGCCCTTAGCGCGGCAGGTAGATCGTCCGGCCGAGACGCTGCTTGAGGTGGTCGGACTGATCGCCCGCAAGTACAAGACCGACGTCTGTTCGGTCTATCTACTGGAGCCGGATCGCGCGAATCTAGTGCTAGCGGCGACTGTGGGTCTGCGACAGTCCTGCATCGGGACGCTGCATCTGGCCCTGCATGAAGGCCTGACGGGATTAGTGGCGGAGCAAGTGCGCCCGCTGGCAGTGGCAGAAGTTTCCCGTCATCCGCGCTTCAAATATTTCCACGAAATTGGCGAGGATGCGTTGCAGTCTTTCCTCGGCGTGCCGCTGCTGGATCGCGGGATGCTGCAGGGTGTACTGGTGGTGCAAACGATCTCGCCGCGTGAATTCACCGAAGCGGAGATCGACACGTTGGTCGCGGCTGCCGCGAAGGTCGCGCCTGTCGTGAGCGAAGCTCGCACGTTGGATCGCTTCATTGCGCCTTCGCAGGAGAAGTTGTGGGCGCTGGCTCGCAATCTGTGGTGGAGCTGGGATGGAGAATCGAACGCGCTGTTCCGGGACCTGGATCCTTCGGGCTGGCGCGGGCTGAACCACAATCCGATTTCGCTGTTGAGTGAGGTTCCGCTGGGAGCGCTGGAGCGGCGCGCGAGTGAACTGGTGCTGCATGGCCGCATCAACTACGCGTATCGCCGGCAGCAGGAATATTTGCGCGACGACAAGACGTGGGGTGCGACGCACGCAGGTGTGTTGCGGCCTCGTCCGGTGGGGTACTTCTCGGCCGAGTTCGGGCTGCATGAATCGTTCCCGATTTATTCGGGGGGCCTGGGGGTGTTGGCGGGTGATCACATCAAGAGCGCCTCAGACCTGGACATTCCGTTGGTCGGCGTCGGGTTGTTCTATGCGCAGGGTTACTTCCGCCAGCATCTGGACATGAACGGCTGGCAGCAGGAAGAGTACCTGCTGACGGACGTGAACCAACTCCCCATGGAGCCGGCGATCGGCAAGAACGGCGAGCCGGTGACCGTACAAATCGAGACGCGCGGTGCGCCGATTCTGGCGAAGGTGTGGCGCGCAAAGGTTGGGCGTTGCGACTTGCTGTTGCTGGACTCCAATATCGAAGGCAACTCGCCGGAAGACCGGCAGTTGACGTCACGTTTGTATGGCGGCGATGGTCGCGTGCGAATTCGGCAGGAGTTGTTGCTGGGCGTTGGTGGTTTCCGTGCTCTGCGGGCGATGGGGATCACCCCGGGCGTGCTGCATTTGAACGAAGGCCACAGCGCGTTTGGCGTGCTGGAAGCGATTCGTTGCCGCATGCAGGAAGAGGGCCTGAGCTTCGAGCAGGTGAGGCCGCAGGTCTCGCGCGAGACGGTGTTCACGACGCACACGCCGGTGCCCGCCGGCCATGACAGGTTCAGCCAGAGCCTGATTGAAGAGCATCTGGGACCGATGCGTGAGGAGCTGGGGCTTTCGCACTACCAGTTGATGGCGCTGGGTCGCGAGAATCCGGACAGTCACGATGAAGCGTTCTGCATGACGGTGCTGGGCTTGAAGCTTTCGCGCCGCGCGAACGCGGTTTCGGCGCTGCACGGAGAAGTCTCGCGCGAGATGTGGAAGGTCCTGCATCCGGGCAAATCAGAGGATGCGGTTCCGATCGGTCACATCACAAATGGTGTACACGTGCCTACATGGCTGGCGCCGCAGATGGTTCGGTTGTATGATCGGCACCTCGGCGTTGGCTGGCAGCAGCATAGCGGTGAGGCTCGTATTTGGGAGGGTATCGAGGCGATCGACGACGGAGAGTTGTGGGAGACGCACTTGGCCCTGAAAGCTCGCTTGATCGAGTTCGTACGGCGGCGGACGAAGGCGCAAGCAGAGCGCCGCGTGGAGTCGCCGGCGAGCATCCAGCGTTTACTCCGCGTACTGAGCCCGGACGCATTGACGATCGGTTTCGCCCGGCGGTTTGCGACGTATAAGCGCGCGAACCTTGTGTTGAAGGACATCGAGCGATTGGCGTCGATGGTCAATGATCCGAAGCGCCCGGTCCAGTTTGTCTTCGCCGGCAAGGCGCATCCTCACGATGAGCCGGGCAAGCGGGTGCTACAGGAGATCGCGCAGTTGATGCGGGATCCGCAGTTCGCAGACAAGTTCGTATTCATCGAAGACTACGACATGAACGTCGGACGGCACCTGGTGCAGGGCGTCGATGTGTGGCTGAATAACCCGCGTCGTCCGCTGGAAGCTTCCGGGACCAGCGGCCAGAAGGTCGTGCTGAACGGCGGTCTGAATCTGTCGATTCTGGATGGCTGGTGGGCAGAGGCCTACGACGGCATGAACGGGTTCGCGATCGGCAACGGGCGGACCCACTCGAATATGGACGTGCATGATGCCCGGGATGGGGATGACCTCTACCGCGTGCTGCACGATGAAGTGATCCCGCTGTTCTATCAGCGTGACCGCGACGGTCTGCCGCGCGGCTGGATCAAACGCATGAAACGCACCATCCGCACTCTTGGCTGGCGGTTCAATGCGGATCGCATGGTGATGGACTACACCCTGAAGTGTTATGTGCCCGCGGCAGGCGGCACATCCAGCGACATGAGGCGCAATATATGAGTGGGACAGCAGCCCGGACGAATGCGGATCACATGAATGATCCGATGCGGCTCTCTACGTATGAGAGAGACGGGTTTTATGACGAAATGTTCGATGAGGCGGGTCTGGCTCGGCCGGAAGCGCAGTTGCTTCTGGAGACGCTCGAATCGCTCCAGGACGGCCAGCTGCAGCGCTGCCAGATGGCGGCCGAACGGCTGCTGATCCAGCTGGGGATCACGTTCAATGTGTACGGCGATTCTGCTGGGACAGAGAGAGCGTTTCCGTTCGACCTGATTCCCCGCATCATTCGGGGGCAGGAATGGGAGTGGATCGAACGCGGACTGAAACAGCGCATCACTGCACTGAACCAGTTCATTGACGACATCTATCACGATCAGAAGATCCTCAAGGACAAAATCATCCCGGAGGAAGTGATCAAGTCGGCGATTTTCTTCCGGCCGCAGTGCGCGGGTATCAATCCTCCAAATGGCGTGTGGTGCCACATCACTGGCACGGATCTGATTCGTCATGGCGATGGACAGATCTACGTGCTTGAAGACAATCTGCGCGTTCCTTCGGGTGTGTCGTACGTGCTGGAAAATCGCGATCTGATGAAGCGTACGTTCCCGCAGGTGTTTGAAGGGCTTCGGATTCGTCCTGTAGATGAGTACCCGAGCTTGTTGCTGGAAACACTGGAAGCCATCGCTCCGGGCGGTACTCGGGACAAGCCACTTGTCGTCTTGCTAACGCCGGGTATGTACAACTCTGCGTATTTCGAACACAGTTTCCTGGCGCAGAAGATGGGGATCCCGTTGGTGGAAGGCCGGGATCTGGTTGTTGAGAACCAGAAGGTCTACATGAAGACCACGATGGGTCTGCGTCGGGTGGACGTGATCTATCGCCGCATCGATGATGATTTTCTGGATCCGGAAGCGTTCCGCGCCGACTCATTGCTGGGCGTACCGGGAATCATGGCCGCATTCCGCGCGGGCAACGTCGCCTTGGCGAACGCGCCGGGCAATGGCGTGGCCGACGACAAGGTCGTCTACGCGTACGTGCCCGACATGATCAAGTATTACCTGGGCGAAGATCCGATCCTGCCCAACGTGCCGACGTTTCTCTGCTGGCGCGAGGACGATCGCAAGTATGTGCTGGAGAACCTCGACAAGCTGGTCGTGAAGGCCGCCAATGAAGCTGGCGGCTACGGCATGCTGGTGGGTCCGCATGCGACGCAGGCGCAGCGCGATGAGTTCGCCACAAAGATCAAGGCAGCTCCGCGTGACTACATCGCGCAGCCGACGCTGGCGCTTTCTCGCGTTCCGACGTTGATCGGCGATCATCTGGAAGGCCGGCACGTGGATCTGCGTCCGTACGTTCTCTACGGCAAGGACATTCGTGTGATCCCGGGTGGGTTGACTCGCGTCGCGCTTCGCAAGGGATCGCTGGTGGTGAACTCGTCGCAGGGCGGCGGCAGCAAAGATACGTGGGTGATGGCGTGATGACCGAGTCGCTTCCCTTATTGAGCCGTGTAGCGGACTCGGTGTACTGGCTCTCGCGGTACGTCGAACGCGCCGAGAACATCGCTCGCTATATTGGCGTCAATCTGAACCTCCAGCTCGATCTGCCGCTCGCTCCCGCGCAGCAGTGGCAGCCATTGATCGATACGACCGGTGACACCGAGGCCTTCAAGGAACGTTACGGCGAAGCCCGGCAGGACACCGTCATCGAGTATTTGGCCTACGACGAGCAGAACCCGAGCTCCATCATTTCCTGTCTGCGGGCCGCGCGCGAAAACGCACGTTCTGTCCGCGAGACCATCTCCCCGGAAATGTGGGCGCAGATCAACAGCATGTATCTGCACATCCAGACGCATGACACGATCCCGCAGCCGGAACGCATGCTGGATTCTTTCCGCGAGATCCGTTTGGGCTGTCACTTATTCCAGGGCATCACGGACGCGACCATGTCTCACAACGAGGCGTGGCACTTTCTGCGTCTGGGCCGCAAGCTGGAACGCGCAGACAAGACGTCGCGCATTCTCGACGTGAAGTACTTCATGCTGTTGCCGTCCGTCAAAGACGTCGGAACCCCGTATGACGACATTCATTGGGCTGCGGTGTTGAAATCGGTCAGTGGCTTCGAGATGTATCGGAAGAAATATGGCCGCATCACCCCCAATCATGTAGTGGAGTTCTTGGTGATGGATCGCGAATTCCCGCGCGCCATTCTGTACTGCATCAGCGAAGCCAATGAGTCGCTGCATCGCATTACGGGGACTCCTAAAGACGCGTTCCGATTCCGATCCGAACAGCTGCTGGGCCTGCTCGATAGTGAGCTGAACTTCAGTTCCGTCGAGGACATTCTCCGAAACGGTCTGCACGAATACCTGGACAGCCTCCAGCAGAAGATGAACAACGTGGATGCTCAGGTTCGAGCCGATTTCATGAACGCGGTGTATCAGCAGCAACAGCGGCAGAGCGCATGAGCATCCGAGCTGCGCTACACCACAAGACCGTCTATCGCTACGACCGGCCGGTGACGCTTTCGCCACAAGTAGTGCGTTTGCGCCCGGCACCGCACAGCCGCACGCCGATCCTCAGTTACTCACTGACAATAGAGCCGGAGGATCACTTCATCAACTGGCAGCAGGACCCGCAAGGGAACTTCCTGGCTCGCCTGGTATTTCCGAATCCAACGGAAAAGTTCTCTGTCGAAGTGGACTTGATCGCGGAAATGACCGTGATCAACCCGTTCGACTTCTTTCTGGAGCCGCACGCCACGCACTTTCCGTTCGATTACGACGAAGAGCAGCGCATCGAACTGGCTCCGTTTCTAGCGACGCCGCCGATGGGCCGGAAGGTCAAGGCCTACGTGGATTCGGTCCCGCGCACAAAGAAGGCGATGATCGACTTTCTGGTGGAGCTGAACCAGCGTGTTCAGTCTGACATCGGCTACCTGATCCGCATGGAGCCGGGAGTGCAGTCGCCGGAAGAAACGTTGACGCTGAAGAGTGGCTCGTGTCGGGACTCGGCGTGGCTGATGGTGCAGGTGTTACGGAATCTCGGTCTCGCGGCGCGCTTCGTGTCGGGCTACCTGATTCAATTGAAGCCTGATCTGAAACCACTGGAAGGTCCTGAAGGCCCGCAAGAAGACTTCACCGATCTGCACGCGTGGACCGAAGTGTATCTGCCCGGTGCGGGCTGGGTGGGCCTCGATCCCACATCCGGGTTATTCGCCGGTGAAGGGCACATCCCGCTGGCGGCGACGCCGAACCCTGCGGCCGCGGCGCCCGTTTCCGGCATGGTGAGTCCGTGTGAAGTGTCCTTCGATCATGCGATGAACGTAACGCGCATCCATGAGGATCCGCGCGTCACCAAGCCATACTCTGATCCGCAGTGGCAAGCGATTCTGGAACTGGGCCATCGCGTGGATCGTGAATTGGAACAAGGCGACGTCCGCCTCACGATGGGCGGTGAGCCCACGTTCGTGTCGATCGACGATATGGACGGTGAAGAGTGGAACACCGCCGCCATGGGTCCGAACAAGCGCCGGTTGAGTGGCACTTTGCTGAATCGCATCCGTGACACGTATGCGCCGGGCGGCTTGTTGCACTTCGGTCAGGGCAAGTGGTACCCCGGCGAATCGCTGCCCCGCTGGGCGTACGCCTGTTACTGGCGCACCGATGGAGTCGAACTGTGGCACGATCCTCTGCTGGTGGCCGAGCCCGACAAAGATTACGGCTACACCGATCTCGAGGCGGAAGAATTCGCAGAAGGTTTGGCGGAGCGATTGAAGGTCGGCAAGCAGTTCGTCATTACGGCCTACGAGGATCCGCTCGCCTACATCCACAAAGAGAATCAGTTGCCGATCAATGTCGATCCAGTCGACAACGATCTGGATGACCCCGAAGAGCGCGACCGCTTGCGGCGCGTGTTTAGCAGAGGATTGGGAAATCCCGCAGGCTTCGTACTGCCGTTGCAGCGCGCGTTTGGCTTGAACGGTCCCGAGTGGCAGAGCGGCCTGTGGATGTTGCGTGGCCGCCGCCTATTCCTGCTGCCCGGCGATTCCCCGCTCGGCTTCCGCTTGCCGCTACAGAGCTTGCCGCTTGAACCACCAGATCAGATCTCCCGCATTTGGAGCGTGGATCCAATGGCTCCGACTGCTCCGCTGGCGGTGCCTGTGCGCCGGGATCGCCGCCGTCAGGACCAGTTGCGCGGTGCGGGCGAAAATCAGCGTGATCGTCGCAACCAGCAGTTGCTTCCCGAAGAGCTGTATCCGACGGGACCGGTAGTCCGAACTGCGTTGACCGTCGAAGCTCGCGAAGGTCGCCTGAACATCTTTATGCCGCCCGTGAGTTCGGCGAGCGACTATGTGGAACTGGTTACGGCCATCGAAGACACGGCCGCGAAGCTCGCGATGCCGGTCTCGCTCGAAGGCTACCCGCCTCCCTTTGACCCGCGTTTGCAGGTGATCAAGGTTACTCCTGATCCGGGTGTGATCGAAGTCAACATTCATCCGTCGCGCAATTGGGATGAACTGGTCACGAACACGACCACGCTTTACGAACAGGCGCGCCAGACGCGTTTGGGCACCGAAAAATTCATGCTGGATGGTCGTCATACCGGAACCGGCGGTGGCAATCATCTGGTGCTGGGTGGGATCACACCATCGGACAGTCCGTTCTTGCGACGGCCCGATCTCTTGAAGAGTCTGCTCGGCTTCTGGGTAAATCATCCGTCGCTGTCCTACTTGTTCAGCGGAGTGTTCATCGGGCCAACGAGCCAGGCTCCGCGCGTCGACGAAACGCGTGCCGACTCGATCTACGAACTCGAGATCGCATTTGAACAGCTGCACGGCAAGGTGATGAACTTTCCGCCTTGGCTAGTGGATCGCATCTTCCGTCATCTGCTGGTTGACGTGACCGGCAACACGCACCGGGCTGAGTTCTGTATCGATAAACTGTTTTCGCCCGACAGTTCCACCGGCCGCTTGGGTCTCCTCGAATTGCGTGCCTTCGAAATGCCGCCACACGCGCGCATGAGCCTCGCGCAGCAATTGCTAGTACGCACGTTGGTCGCGCGTTTCTGGAAGCAACCTTACGAATCCAAACTGATTCGTTGGGGTACCCGCCTGCACGACCGGTTCCTGCTGCCCTACTATGTCGCGCAGGACTTCAAGCAAGTTGCCGAGGATCTGCGTAGCGAGGGCTACGATATTGATCCTGCTTGGTTCGATCCGCACATTGAGTTCCGTTTCCCGGTCTATGGCACCGTGAACTATCACGGTGTCACCATCGAACTGCGGCAGGCCATCGAGCCTTGGTACGTGCTGGGTGAAGAGCCGGGTGGTGGAGGAACCTCTCGCTTCGTCGATTCATCAGTGGAGCGCCTGCAGGTCTTCGTCAAAGGCCTCACGCCGGAGATGCAGGCCGTGACCTGCAACGGCCGCCGCCTGCCGTTGCAGTCGACGGGCACGCACGGCGAATTCGTGTGCGGCATTCGCTACCGGGCTTGGCAGCCGCCGCGTTGCTTGCATCCTACGATTCCGGTGCACGCGCCGCTGATCATCGATCTGCTCGATCTCGCGAATGGCCGGTCTTTGGGTGGCTGCACGTATCATGTGGCGCACCCGGGCGGCAGGAGTTATGACACCTTTCCGGTAAACTCGAATGAAGCCGAATCGCGTCGGCGTGCGCGGTTCTTTGCGTTTGGTCACACGCCGGGTGCGATGCCGGTGCCGCCGGTGGAGATCGATCCGGAGTTCCCCGCGACGTTGGATTTGCGGCGCAGCAGTCGCGTGGCGCGCAGCTAAGGAAGTCAGCGAGAGTGAAGCACGTGAAGGACCCCAGCAAAACAGCCGACGCACAGCAGTGGCGCTACGTGCCCACTGCGGGGCACTGGGACGAAGCCTTCCGGGAATCCGGTCTGCCTCGGCACGCCTGGCGCAATCTGTCGGTTGCGATGCGACGCATGGGTGGGCAGGAATTTGCGCGGCGCTGGGATGTCGGCAGTCAGTTGATCCGCACCAACGGAATCACCTACAACGTCTACGGCGATCCGCAGGGCAAGGAACGGCCTTGGCTGCTGGACCCGATTCCGCTGGTGGTCGATTCCCAGGAATGGAACCACATTGAGCGCTCCATCACGCAGCGCGCGACGCTACTTAACAGCATGCTGGCCGACATCTATGGTCCGCAGCGTCTGATTCACGATCGCCACCTGCCGGCCGCGCTGTTGTTCAGCAACCCCAGCTTCTTGCGTCCGTGCGTCGGTATCCAGCCTCCAGACGGTGTGCATCTGCACACGTACGCGGCGGACTTGGCGCGATCGCCGAACGGCACGTGGTGGGTGATCTCGGACCGTACGCAGAATCCGTCGGGTATTGGCTACGCGCTGGAAAATCGCTTGGTCAGCGCGCGAACGCTGCCTTCGGTATTCAATCAGTGTCAGGTCCGGCCGCTGGTCGCGTTTCTGGAAAAACGGCGTCGCGCGCTGCAATTGCTGGGCGCGCGGAAGAGCGACAATCCTCGGGTTGTGGTGCTGACCCCCGGCCCCAACAACGAAACGTACTTTGAACACTCGTTCCTGGCGCATCACTGGGGCTTCCCGCTCGTAGAGGGCGCTGATCTCACGATTCGAGAGAACAACGTCTACCTCAAAACGCTGGATGGCCTGGAGCGCGTCGACGTCATCATGCGCCGCATGGACGACACGTTCTGCGATCCGCTGGAACTGCGCGGCGATTCGCTGTTAGGCGTTGCGGGACTGACCCAAGCGATCCGCAGTGGCAATGTGGCGATGGCGAACACGCTTGGCAGCGGCATCATGGAAGCGGCCGCGCACATGGCGTTCCTGCCCGCGCTCAGCCAGCAACTGCTGGGTGAATCTCTGCTGATGCCGTCGGTCGCCACATGGTGGTGTGGCCATGAAGCCGCACGCAAGTTCGTCAAGGAACATCTGGATGAAGTGGTGATCAAGCCTGTCCCGCGCGGGCCGATCAACACGCCTGCGTTCCCGGCGCAGATGAACGCCGCACAGCGCGAAGAACTGATCCGCCGCATTGAAGAGAGCCCGGAAGACTTTGTCGCGCAGGAGCAGGTGAGCCTTTCCACCGCGCCGACGCACATCGACGGCAAACTGGAGCCGCGCCACATCGTGATGCGCGTATTCGCCATCTGGGACGGCCAAGGCTATCGCGTCATGCCCGGCGGCTTGACCCGCGTTTCGACGAGTGCTACGTCGCTGGTTGTCTCCATGCAGATGGGCGGCGGCAGTAAGGATACGTGGGTTCTGAAGGACAGCAACAGCGACGAGGAAACGGCCTACGCATCTTCTGAACGTGACCAGTCTCCCGCGAACCCGACGGATCTGCCGAGCCGCGTTGCGGACAACCTCTTTTGGCTGGGCCGCTACGGAGAACGGGTGGAATCCGGTGTGCGCCTGGTTCGGGCGCTGATCCCCAGCCTCTCTGGCGAAGAAGATTTTGGCCGCACCGCGACCCTGGAGACGACGATCCAGTTGTTGAGCGCGCTCGGCTATCTGGGCGAAGAATTCCCCGCGATTTCCATCGCGCAGAAACGCTGGCACATTGAACGCTTGCTCTCGAGCATGGTCTACGACCCCGCCCGATCGTCAGGCATCGGCTGGAACCTCAACAATATTCGCCGCGTCGCGTGGCCGCTCAAAGAGCGCCTGTCGCAGGACACGTGGCGCGTGCTGCAGCAGTTAGAAGCCGAGTTCTCTGCCCCAGTGCCCGTCTACCGCGAGAATCGGCTGGTCGCCCAGATGAACTTGCTGGACCGCGTGATCGTCACACTTTCAGCCTTCGCAGGGCTGTTGATGGAGAACTCCACGCGCGGACATGGCTGGCAGTTTGTGCAGATCGGCAAGCGTTTGGAACGTGCGCTGCAGATGTCCGAACTATTGCTGGCGACCTTCGGCGACGCCCCGTTCGATCTCGATCCGGCAATGCAGACGCTGCTGCAGATCGCCGACAGTTCCATCACGTATCGTTCGCGCTATTTCACTACTCTGCGCCCGGAATTCGTGCTGGACCTGCTGCTCAAAGACATCGCCAATCCGCGCTCCCTGCTCTTCCAGTTCGAAGGGATCGTGGAACACATGGGCTACTTGCCCGGTTACTCGAATTCCATTCAGCCGCCGCCTTTGCGATTGGCTGAAGCGGCGCTTCGGAAGATACGTGAAGCTTCAGTTGCCGAACTCTCCGCGCGCGACCGCGACGGCAACATGCTGCCGCTGGAAGAACTGCTCAGCCAGTTGAAGGGCGACTTGTACGATATCTCCGACGCGCTTACGGAACTGCACTTCAGCCACGTCACCAGCGCGCGCTTCCAGCCCGCTCTATAAAGGACACGTATGCGCTACAAAGCCGTTCACACCACCACGTATCGCTACGAAGAGCCGGTCGGGCAGTGTCTTTCCGAAACGCATCTCACACCGCGCTCATTCCACGGCCAACTGGTGGTGGATTCGAAGATCGAAGTCGAGCCGAAGCCCTCTGTGGTTGAATCCCATCGCGACTACTACGGCAACGAAGTCTCGATGTTCGGCATCTTTAAAACGCATGATCGTTTTGTGGTCACGGCCACCAGCTTGATCGATGTGGAGCCGCCTCCCGCCAGGCCGTTGCCCACGATCACCTGGGAGGACGCGCGCAAGGAGCTGTCTCTGCATCCCGACCCAGATTCGCTGTCTGCCTACGAGTTCACCTTCGATTCGCCATTCATCGCCGCGTCGCCGCAACTGGCTGCCTATGGAGCCGCCACCTTTAAGCCCGGGCGACCCTTGGCCGAGGCCGTGATCGAACTCTCCACCCGCATCCATAAAGAGTTCAGCTACAAACCGAAGACGACCTCCATCGATATGCCGCTCGAAGAGGTTCTGAAGCGCCGCCAGGGTGTTTGCCAGGATTTCGCGCATGTCATGATCGGCGTGGTGCGTTCGTATCACCTGGCCGCGCGCTACGTCAGCGGTTACCTCCGGAGCGGAGCACAGTATCTCGGTGCGGAAGCATCGCACGCCTGGGTTGCCGTCTTCCTGCCGGGATACGGCTGGCTGGATCTCGACCCCACGAATAACGTGCTGCCGCGAGAGGGACACGTCACTCTCGCCTGGGGACGCGATTACGGGGATGTCACGCCGGTCAAAGGGATTTCGCTGGGTGGTGGCGGTCAGGCCGTCGATGTTGCGGTGCGCGTGGTTCCGGTCGACGCCGCTTAAACGAGGGGCACGTCGTACATGCCGCGTACGGCGTTGAAGCAGCGGATCGTTTCGCCGGGCACCAGTTCTGCCACCCCAACTACGCCCTCGACGATACTGCCGTTCTCTAGCAGTTCTTCCCGCAGCGTTCCCGCCAGCAACCCGCAGGACACCGGCGGTGTTACCCAAGTGCCGTTCCTCAGCACTGCCACGTTGGCGATGGTCGTCTCGGTCACCTCGCCCCGCTCATTAAATAGGAGAGCGTCCAAGTTCTCCGGTAGCCCAGCCCGAGCCTGATCGTAAACCTGCCGAGCGGTGGTCTTGTTCGCTAGGAACGGGTCGCCCGAGTTCACTGGAGCGGCCGCCAGTCGCACTCCTGCATGCAGACCCGCCGGGATCGGACGATACAGACACTCAGCCACCCCGCTGCGATCCAGCAGTAGCCGCATCACGATGGGCTCCGTCTGCCGGGCGGCCTCAGTCAGCACGGTTTCTCGAACTTTATTGACGTCGCACTGGAACCCGAAAGCCGCTGCGGACCGCGCCAATCGGGCCAAATGCCGCTCCAGGAGCTCGATTTCACGGCCTGGGTCCACCCGCATCGTCTCCAACAACCGAAACTCTCCGTGCGAAACCGCCATCTGTGGACCGTGAGTATACGGCATCGGGCTCCGGTTTGTCACCTGCGCCGCCCGGCGGCCCCCCAATCTTTGCATGCTATCCTGACCAAAGGGCTTTCCCCACGAAATTGACGCCCACAGGCATGTGGGCGCTTACCAGCCATACGACTGGGTTTCAGAAAAGAAGAAAAGGAGTTAACGACAGCTATGAGCCAAAGCTTGGAAGCTTTGTTGAAGCAAGTCGGGAATCCGGTGCACATGCTCCGCAATTCCCGTATCGGTGCCTACATCTACCCGGTGGTACCGTCGGAATTTTCGAACTGGCGTGATGAGCAGTGGGCGTGGCGCAATTCGTGCGTGCTCTTCGATCAGTCGCACCACATGGTCGACCTCTACATCGAAGGCCCCGACGCGCTGAAGCTCCTGTCGAACCTCGCCATCAACAGCTTTGCGAAGTTCCCGGTGAACCGCGCCAAGCAGTTCGTGCCTTGCAGCCACTCCGGCCACGTGATCGGTGACGGCATCCTGTTCCACCTGGAACCGAACAAGCTCGTGTACGTCGGTCGCGCTCCTTCCGCCAACTGGATCCAATTCCACGCCAAGACCGGTGGTTACGATGTCCAGACCACCTATGATGACCGTTCGCCCGGCCGTCCGATGGGCAAGGCCGTGAAGCGCATCAGCTACCGCTTCCAGATCCAGGGTCCCAACGCCGAGAAGCTCATCCAGAAGCTGAACGGTGGCCCCTTCGCCGACATCAAGTTCTTCTGCATGGACACCATCAAGATCGGTGGCCGCACGGTTCGCGCCCTGCGTCACGGTATGGCGGGTGCGCCCGGCCTCGAAATCTGGGGACCGTACGAAGAATACGACGAAATCCGTGCCGCCATTGTGGAAGCGGGTGAAGAGTTCGGTCTGGCCCAGGTCGGTTCGCGCGCCTATGGCAGCAACACCCTGGAATCCGGCTGGATCCCCTCGCCGCTGCCGGCCGTCTACACCGACGACCGCATGAAGTCCTACCGCGAATGGCTCCCGGCTGCTTCCTACGAAGGCCGCGGCGGTTCCATGGGTGGCAGCTTCGTTTCCGAGAACATCGAAGACTACTACACCACTCCGTACGAACTCGGCTACGGTCCGTTCGTGAAGTTCGATCATGACTTCATCGGCCGCGAAGCGCTCGAGAAGATCGCCACCCAGCCGCACCGCACGAAGGTCACCTTCGCGTGGAACACGGAAGACTCCGGCAAGCTGTTCACCTCCCTGTTCGACAAGACGCAGCTGCCGTACAAGTACGCGGAACTGCCGATCTCGAACTACACCTCGGCGTCCTACGACAAGATCACCGATCGCCACGGCAACCACGTTGGTATGTCGATGTTCTCGGGCTACAGCTTCAACGAAAAGTCGATGCTGAGCCTGGGTTTCGTCGATCCCAGCGTCAAGATTGGCGACGAAGTGGTCCTCACCTGGGGCGAAGAAAACGGCGGTACGAACAAGTCCACTGTCGAACGTCATCGTCAGCTGGAAGTCCGCGCCGTGGTCAGCCCGGTTCCTTACGGCGAAGTTGCCCGTAACACCTACGCCGAAGGCTGGCGCACCGGTAAGGTGTCGCTCTAATCTATTGGTTGTGCCTCGCCGGTCTAAAGCCGGCGAGGACCCCATGAAACTGCTCGTTCTCGATAACTACGATTCCTTCACCTGGAATCTGGTGCACGCTCTTGAAGCAGCCGGTGGGCGCTGTGAGGTCCACCGGTCAGATCGCCTCCGCCTCTCTGAGGTGGAGGCGTTCGCGCCTCAGGGCATCGTCCTCTCGCCTGGTCCTTTTGGCCCCCATCAAACCGGTATCTGCCAGGACGTGGTGCGCACATTTAGTGACCGCATCCCCATGCTCGGCGTCTGTCTCGGTATGCAGGTGATCGCCACCGTTCTGGGTGCCCAGGTGATTCCGTCCGGTCAACCGGTACACGGCAAGACCTCGCCGATTCGTCATGACAATCGCGGCGTGTTGCGCGGCCTACCCAATCCGTTTGCCGGCGGACGCTATCATTCCTTGATCATCGACTCTTCCTCTGCATCCCCTGATTTCGAAGCCTCCGCCTGGAGCGAAGACGGCCTGATCATGGGCTGCCGCATGGCCGGACGCCCGGTTGAGGGTGTCCTATTCCATCCCGAGTCCTTCCTCACCGAACAAGGCTCGCTCGTCTTCAAAAACTTCCTGGAAACTGCGGCGCATGTGGTCTGATCGAACCCCGGCAGCGCGTCTGGTGGAGCTGGTGGCGCAACTCCGCGCAGCCGTGGCCTCGCGCGCGAAGCAGACCGGGTACATGCTGCTCGAGAGCGGCCCCGATGGTCCCTGCGAGCTCCAGGAGCCGCTGGCGACCCTGTCCTGTTCGCATGGCCGAGCGTCGGTCACGACGCCCACGCATCGCCTCGACTTCGAGGTACCCGCCTTTCAATTGCTGGAAGCCGCGATTGAAGCGTGGCGCGAAATTCCGGGTGCTCTGCTGGCCGGTTACCTTGCTTACGATCTGGCTGCGGAGCTCGAAGATCTAGGCAAGATGCCCGCCGACGACACCGGCGTACCGCAGTTGTACCTGAGTCTCTATGATTCCTGGCACCCCGTAAAACCGGCCGGACTTGCGGCGCCGTTCACCGCAGGTTCGATCAGCAGTCGACCGGATCGTGCCGCCTTTGAAGCCGCGGTAGCCCGCACTGTGGCCACGATCCACGCCGGTGACATCTTCCAAACAAATCTCTGCCGGCGACTCGAAGCCAGCATGCCCAACGAAGCGGCTTGGGATCTGTTTCTGCGCCTGCGCCAAATCAACCCGGCGCGTTACGCAGCGTTTGTGCGTATCGATGACCAGCGCGCTGTGTTGTCCATCAGTCCCGAACTGTTCTTGAACGTGCGGCAAGGCGTCGTCGAGACCTCCCCGATCAAAGGCACACGCCCGCGCGGAACAACCACGGAAGCAGATCGCACACTCGCATCCGACTTGCTCAGCAGCGTCAAAGATCGCGCCGAACTCTCGATGATTGTCGACGTAGTTCGCAACGACTTGGGCCGCGTCTGCAAGACCGGGTCGGTCACGGTAACGGAACACGCGACGTTGATGACGCTTCCGACCGTGCATCATAGCTACTCGACGGTGCGCGGTGAATTGAAGGATGACGCGAGTTCGGTGGATCTGCTGCGAGCGGCGTTCCCACCGGCATCGATCAGTGGAGCCCCCAAAATCGAGGCCATGCGCGCTGCGATGCGCGAGGAACAGCAGTTGCGCGGTCCTGCGATGGGAGCCATCGGCTGGATCTCAATGCAAGGCGACATGGAGTTGTCTGTCGCCATTCGCACCGCCTTCGTCGCCGACAACAAAGTCCGCTACTACGCCGGCTGCGGCATCACCGCCGATTCCGTCCCATCAGACGAGTTCGAAGAAAGCGCTCACAAAGCCAGAGCGTTCCTGCGAGCGCTCAATTCTGACTCCTGATTCCTCGACTTCTGCCTTCTTTTTTAGGTGTGCCGTTCCCAGGTGATGATGGCCGATACCGAATCGGTCAACCGCAGCGCGCGCGGCTTGTCGATTTCCAGCTCCAACTTCAGGATGCGCGTGTCTTGGGTGAGTTCGTTCACCAACTGATCCGCCAGCTTCTCCAGTAGGTTAAACTTCGTTTCCGCTACGACTTTTTGGATGCGGTCCCGAATCAGCTTGTAGTCCAGCGCGTCTTCCAAAGCGTCACTTCGGATCGCGGCTTGCGCGTTGTATTCCACGCGAGCGTTGATCACAATGTCGCGTTCCTTGTTGCGCTCCTCGGGGTACACGCCCAGGATGCCGGAAACACGCAGATTCTTGATGCAAATCACCATTTCTTCAAGTGTACCGTGCCAACGAAAAAATAGGCGCGAAGTGGTTGCTTCGCGCCCGAGTGGTGAAACGAGTGTTCAGGGGTTGGGAACTTACTTAGCGGCCCGCTCGCAGAACCTTCGGAACCGCCACGTAACCGATGATCGTGTCCTTCTTTACTTCATTGACCACGATCTCGAAAGGCTGCCGTGACCCGCCGACATACAGCTGCACCGGCTCATTGATCGTCTTGTCTTTCTTCTCGACGCGCTTGTCGTCCGCTACGATGTTCACGTTGTACTTGTTACGCTTCGTGTCCACTTTCTTGAGTTCCAGTGTTATGCTCGCGACTTTCACCGGAGCCTTCTTGTTCACTGTGAACTCATAGTAGGTGCGATCGCCCAAGTCCTTCAAGGCCTTCAACTCTGTCGAATTCGTCGCGATCAAGCCGCTCTGCACGCCCAAGTCGCCGCGCACCGACTTCAAGTCCGCGATGGTCTGATCGAGCGAACTCTTGGTCGACGCCACCTCCTGCTGCACTGTGCCGACAGACTGCTTCACTTCACCGACGCTCGATTCCAGGCCGGTTACCTTCTGCGTGTGTTCGTCGGTAACAGTCTTTACTTCACCGATCTGTTGTGTGAACTTCTGGTCGACTTCGTCCTGTTGTTCGCGCAACTGCGCGACCAGTTTCTCCGCGTTCTTCTGCGCGATCGCTGCCGCGCGCTGCGCCGAGGCAGAGGCCGATTTGTTCCCTTCGGCCACCTGATGATTCAACTCTTCCACTGTGCGATTCATTGCCACTGTTGAAGAGGCGGTCGCATCACGGAGGTCTGCGAGCTGTTTCTGTGCCGTGGTGCGTTGCTCATCCAGCTGAGCTTCCAACCGGCTCACGCGTTGGACCAGGAACCCGCCCGATGCCATGAGCGCTGCAATCGCTCCCGCCACAATCCACTTCGCTGTACCGGACTTCTGTTCCGGAGTATTGTTTGCTTTCACCGTTTCCATGTGCGTTCAGCCTCCTTATCAGCTGTCGGCCTCATGAATGCACGGCGCGTGCCAAATCGCGAAGTGCCTGAAAAGAGTGAAGATGATGGCCCGGTGAGGGTCGTTCTATATGCCGTAAAGTTTGCGTGAACGCAGTCGAAACTACTGATCCGCGTTCTGAATGCGGCCGGAATCATCCAGACGGAGCCGGCGCCCGCGCCACACCACCGTGCGGCCGAACAGTGCGGTGATCCACACGGCGACGCCGAACAGATCACGCACAGGAATCAGTGGCCAGAGCTGCATCGCCTGCGTGCTGCCGAGCACTACGCCGCCCGCGACCATCGCCATCATGAGGCGCATCGCCAGGAGCATCGACGCCAGATAGAAGTTGCCGGTGATCGCGGCGACCGCGGCCCACAACGTTGCGAACGTCACGGGCAAGCCCATGTAGCCCCAGAAGTTCGACACGCGAATCGTGCGTGACCAGCGCACTTGATGCAGCCACACATCGCGCCACCCACCGCCAAGATGTGTGGTCACGATCACATCGCTCAGCATGCACTTCAAGCCCAGTGCGTGAATTCTCTGCCCTAACTGATAGTCGTCGGCCAAGTAGTCGGCGATTGCCGCGAAGCCTCCGATGCGATCCAGCGTGTTGCGACGGAACGCCATTGTGGAACCCATCGCGAATTCGTCCACGCCCACCATCCGTGCGACCAAGGTTGAGGGCGCGAAATCCGTCGCGATTCCCAACCCTTCAAACCGCGCGGCAAAGGTGTCGCCCTCCGCGCGATACAGGCATGTGACCAACCCAACTTTGGGGTCGGACAGCGGTCCGGTCACCCGCGCGATGTAGTCCGGCTCCACGCGAATATCGGCATCGTTCACAATCACCGTTGGGTTGCGTGCTGCATTTCCCAGGTCGATCAACACGCCGACCTTGAGATTCGGTGTCTGTGTTCGCGTCGGCACGATCTGTGCCTTTGGGAACTCATGAATCAACTGGAGGGCCGGATCGCCGTCGCGCACGCCGCACAGGAACTCATAGTCGCCTTCTAGCGACGCATGGGACGCGATGGCATCGCGCATCGCGGGCTCCATCCCATGCACCGGCTTCAGGATACTGACGGGCCCTTGTTGCCCGATGGTCTCAATGCGCTGCGCCTTGAACGCGAGGCTCGCCACCAGCGCGAACAACTGGTAGCCCGCCGCAATCCCGCAAATGAGTTCTAGCGTCACAGAGCCAGTAAGTATACGCCAGCCGCGACGCAGGCGACGCCGAGCCAACGCCTCTTGTCGACACGTTCCTTGAGGATGATATTGGCCAGGATGGTTTCCAGCACAACGCTCGCGGCCGAGGCCGGCACCGCAAAGCTCAAGTCCGCGATTTGCACCAGCGACATAAACGCGAAGAATGAAATCGCCATGCAGAAGATGGAGAGGATCAGCAGCTTCTTCTGGAAGATGCTCGCAACGAACGTTCCCGCTTGTTGCACCTCGCCTTGCCGCTTCATCTCGAATGCCTGCAGCATGTCCGACGTCACCGTTGCACCGACCACGACGCTGAGCAGTAGCCAGGACCTCACTTGGACTTCTCCGCGTGCGGATCGCCAATGCCGACCAGAATCGTGCCCAGCATGATCAGCACTGTTCCAGCCCAACGAACTGGAGTGATGACTTCATGCAGGAACAGCAAGCCCAGCACGGCGCTCACGACGTAGCCCAGTGCCGTCACGGGCAGTACATAGGTGAGGTCGGCCCAGCTCAACATCGCCATGCGCGTGAGCAACCAGGAGATCAGCAACACGATGCCCAGTGCGACGACAGGATTAAAGATTGCGGCCAGTGCGCTCAGGACAGAATTGACCTCCTGGCTTTGGTGCATGCCCATCGCCAGGAACAGGTTCCCGAAAGAATTGCTGAGGATGACGTACGCCGCGAAGGCGCGTGTCTTCCACCGCAAATGCGAGCTTGTCATCCGAACTTAGGCGTTCGCCTTGGCCGACCGCATGTCTTCCACGTACTTCTTACGCTTCGACCGTAAGGCCATGTATTCGCGAGCTTCCTTGTACAGACGCTTGCGTTCGCTGTTATCGAAGATCGCCTTGCGCACGATGCGCCACGCGGCCTTCGGGCGGAAGTAATACTCGCCGTAGAAGCGTTCCACCCATTCCATCATCTCGGCTTCATCCAAGATCCCGGGATAAATCACGTTGGGCAGCTGATGTCCCTGTTCGTCGGACATCTGCACGTTGATCAGTGCGTTCTGCTTCGCGAAGTCGTAGAACTCAGTGCCCGGGTAGGCATGGGCGATCGAAACCTGAATTGTTTCGCAGTCCAGGTTCTTGGCAAAGTCGATGGTGTTACGGATCGTGTCGCGTGTTTCACCCGGCAGGCCGATGATGAAGTCGGCATGGATGGTCAGGCCCAGTTTGTGCGCCTGATTGGTGAAGCGCTTGGCGCCTTCCACGGTCGCGCCCTTCTTGATGTTCTTGAGGATCTGCTGGTCGCCGCTTTCGTAGCCGACAATCAACAGGCGCGCCCCGGCATCCTTCATCGCCTTCAGCGTGTCTTCCGAGGTGGTGACGCGCGACGTGCAGGACCAAGTGAAGTCCAGCTTCTCGAATTCCTTACACAGCGCGATGGTGCGGGCTTCGCGATAGTTGAAGGTGTCGTCATCGAAGAAGATTTCCTTCAAGCCCGGGAAGTTGTCCTTGATGTACTTCACTTCGTTCACGATGTCTTCGTTCGAACGCAGTCTCCACCGGTGCCCGGAATGGGTCTGCGGCCACAGGCAGAAGGTGCACATGGCCGGGCAGCCGCGCGACGTGTACAGAGAGATGTAGGGGTTCAGCAGGAACGGAACGTTATAGCGACGGAAATCCAGATCACGCTTGTAGACCTTACTCACCCACGGCAGTTCGTCCAGGTTCTCAATCACTGGACCTTCCGGGTTGTGAACGTTCTTGCCGTCCTTGCGGTAGCTGACGCCCGGCAGTTCTTCGAGCGGCACGCCCTTGGCGTAGTTGGCGATCTGGTGATCGAACTCGCGGCGCACGATGAAGTCGATTGCTGTGGTGGCGTTGAGAGCCTTGTCCGGCTCCGTCGTCACTGGAGGACCCACGAAGCACACCTTCAGCTTCGGGTTCAGGTCCTTCATCATGTTCGCGATCTTCACGTCCACGTTGAAACCGGGTGTCGAAGTGAACAGCACCAGCAGTTCAAAATCCTTCGCCATCTGCACGGTCTGTTCGATCGAGATGCCGTGCGGCGGAGCGTCCACCACCTTGCTGTCCGGAATCATGCCCGCCGGGTAACACAACCACACCGGGTACCAGTAGGATTCGATCTCGCGGGTGGACGGCCAGCGGGAACTGGCTCCGCCGTCAAAACCTTCAAAGGAGGGTGGATTTAGAAAAAGCGTTCTCATCGTGTTGTGTTCGGCTCCGGCCTACAGTTGTTCCGTCTTTTCCGCAGGGGCCTGCGAAAGGTTGCTGAATGTAACGTCGAGCTCAGCCCGGCCCACGCCCAGCAGGCGCACGTCGGTACTGCTCTGAAAGTGTTTCACAACGGCGATGCCGTCGTGCAATTCGTAGTCACGCGCAAAGCGCAGGTTCGCCAGAAGCAGGTGGGGACTCTTCACCATCTGACCCGCCTCGCGCAGCGGCATGCCGGTCTCGCCATCCACCCACAGCTCTCCTCGGAAGCGCCCAGGGTCGTTCTTGCGCGGCGTCACGTCGAAGACATAGGTGCTCTGGCCGCCGTGTTTCAGGATCGCCTTGATCTCAAATTCGTAGTCGGCCGGGGCGATCGTAATGGCGCCATACGCCTTGGCCTTTTGTTCTTCATCCAGGTAGCGTGCGATCAACTCTGTCTTGATGCGGTTGTCGCCAACGAATTCCACCATCTTCATGCTCAGTTCGCCGAGCTTGGAAATGGTGCGCATTACCCGCATGCGGCCTTGCTCGTTGAGCTTCGTGAAGCGGCCGTCGATCTCCATCTCCATCTGGACGCCTAACATCGCTTTCCGCTGTTTTTCGGTGGCGGAAACGTACCGCTGCACAACGTCATTCAACTCCGGAGTGAGGTCGGGAGGGAATTTAGAGGCGACGGGGCTGGCGATGAGGGCGGACGCGAGAAAGAGAACCAGTAAGCGCACTTCGGTACCGTATTTCGGGCACACAGCGCCCTGGGTTCAGTGTACCAAATGCTCTGGAAGTCCTAGGATTTTCGAGGGCTGTTGCCACGTCTCGATCCCATAGTGAAGACGGGTTCCGTCGGTGGTCACGGTAGCTAGTCCGAACCGGTCGGTGCGCAGGATTGTGGCATGCCGGGCCTCCAGGCGACCCACGACATCGGGGTGCGGATGCCCAAAGGAATTCTCATACCCGGCGGAGATGAGCGCGATCGACGGCGCCACGGCGTCTAGAAAGCCCTGCGTGGTGGAGGTCCGCGAGCCGTGATGGCCCACTTTCAGGACGTCCGCGTGCACCGATCCGTGCTGCAACAAGCGTTGCTCCTCGACGCGCTCCAAGTCGCCCATCAGGAGGAACGTGCGCTGACCGTGCGTGATCCGAAGCACCAGGGAATCATTATTACCGGGGGATGACGGGACGTAATCGCTGCCCGGCGCCAGCACTTCCAGAGTGGCACCCGAGAAATCCATCACTTCCGGGGCCTTCTTCTCGATGACGCGAGCCCCTTTCTGGCGAGCCTGCTTCAACAGCTCCTCCGGCGGATTCGCGCCTGTCCATAAGTCGTCCGGATGAAAATTATCGATCAACGCTTTGATCCCGCCCGCATGATCCTGATGCGCGTGGGTCACGGAAATCACATCAAGGTGCCGGATGCCGCGTGACCACAAATAGGAGGACACCACGTCCTCTCCGATGTCCAGATTGGAGCGGCGCTTCATGTTGCCGTACTCCAGCCGCCCACCGCCATCGATCAGCATCGTGCCGCCTTGGGGGAACACCAGCAGCAGACTGTCACCCTGACCGACGTCGATCACCGTTAGCTCCAGCGAGCCGGGTTCTGCCGCCATGGCCCACGGACTTGCGACCAACAAGGGCAGCATTGCGGTAATCGCGGCCAGCGCGGGCCAACGCAACCGCTCCCGGCGGATCAGTATCGCGGTCCCCAGGAGCGCCAACACAAACGCGATCCCAAACCACGCTGGAGGATCGGGTACGCGCCATTCCGGCTCGCGCGCCGCGTGCCAACGTGCGACCACGGCGGACCATCGCAGCAGTGCGTCGGCGAACTGTGCGGCCCAATGCCAGCCCGTGAACAGCGCCAGGAATCCGACCGGCACCAGTAAATTCATCAACGGCACAATGAGTAGATTCGCGCTCAAGCCGGTGAAAGAGATGCGATGGAAATATTCCGCCATCGGCAGCGCCAGCCCGATCTGCACGCACAGCGAAACGGCGCCCAACTCCAGGGCAAAGAACCAGAGGCGTCCGCACAGGGCGATCGCGATGCCTGCGAAACGGGCCGGAATCCAGGTCCACAGCGCGACGGTTTCCGCGGCGAGTCGTAACTCTACACGTGCCTGTGCCGCTCGCGGCGGGAGATGCGGATCGATGCTGAGTGTGTTCACGTCGCGCATCGCACGGCGGAACGGCGTCAGGTATGTTTCGAGGAGTGGCGAGGCGAACGCTCCAATGGCGGCGACAGAAAGGAAGGACAGCTGGAAGCTCGCCTCGAACAACTGCAGCGGATCCCAAGCCAGGTACACGATGGCGATTCCGGAGAGCAGATTCAGAGGCCGTACGCGCCGGAAGAAAATCCGCGCGATCAGGTACAGCGTGAAGCCCGCAGCCGCGCGCACCACCGGCACGGTGCAGCCGGAGACCAGAGCGTAGATCCAGGCGAGAAGCGAGGTCAGCGCCAGCGACTTGTTCTTAGAGATGGGGGCGAAGTGTAGCAGCGCGAGCAACACGCTGGCCAGCACGCTCACGTGAATCCCACTGATCACCAGCGCGTGATACGTTCCGGAACGCCGGAAATCTTCTGTCCACACCCGCTCCAGGTTGCTGGATTCGCCGATCAGAACCGCCTGCAGCATGGCGGCGGCGTAGTCATTGTCGGGATACAGTGCATCGATGCGATCGATGGCTTCTGTGCGCAGCGCAAACACCCAACCAAGCCATCTCGTTCCACAGTCCCCCGGCAACACTTGCACGCTGCCTTTTGCGGGAACCAGCGCCGTCCAGAAGATGCCGCGCCGTGAGAGATAGGCAGCGTAGTCGAAGGCCCCTGGATTCTGGAAATTGTGCGGCACTCGAAACCGGGCTTCGATGGCGACGCGTTGACCGTAGCGCAGCTGGATCGGGTTGTTCGGCACCTGTACCTGCGCCCGGGCACCGCGCTCCAGTTCCAGCACGAATTGCGTCCGGTCATTGGAGAAGACGGTTGGCTGGACCACGCAGCCTTCGGCCAGTGCCATGTCGCGCGACGAAACATCCAGCAACGGAATCCGATCTGGCCGGTGCGCAGCGACGAAGAACGCTCCCAGGAAGGTGAAGCAAAGAGAAAGAGCAATCTTGCGAAGAAGAGGCGAAGCTTTCGCTAGGGACAGCAGAGCGAATGAGACGGCGGGCCCAATGGACTCCCGAACGCCGAAATCGAAGGCCTGCCCCAGCACAACCCCGCTGGCGATCCACAACAACGGGAGCAGAAGCGGTTCGCGCATCGAAAGTTAGTTGGCCGAGGGTACGAAAACTCTCGACTTGCGGCACAATCAAGGTGTGACGCGCGCGATTCTGGTTGCGCTTTTGCTCGCCGCCTCGGCTTTCGCCGCGGATTGGACGGAGTATCGCATTGGCCCATTGCGGGTGGTCAGCAACGCCGGCGACGGCGATGCTCGCAAGCAACTCACCGAAATGGAGCAGTTGCGCTTCGTGCTCGGCGGGATGCTGGGCAAGGATCCGATCCGGCGAGAGCAACTGGAAGCCCTGTGGCCTATCACGCTGGTGCTGTTCGATAGCGACAAAGACCGAGCGGCTTACGCTTTGCCGACGCCGTTTGTCGAAGGCGGCTCGGCGAATCTCAGTACGACTCCGGGTCCGGCGTGGCGCAGTGCGATCGCCAAGCAATTGATCGAAGCGAATGCCGGGACGATGCCGCCCGAAGTGGAGACGGCTCTGGCGGACCTCTTCGCGAGTATTGAAGTGAAGACCACCCGCGTAGCGATCGGAGCTCCGGTGGTTGGCCTGAGTCCCGCACGGCAGCGCGAATGGGCGCGGCTGCACATGCTGGCGACGCAGCCGGAATACGCAGGGCGCTTCCGCGTCTATCTCAAGAATCTGCAGGGAGCCGATGTGTCCCTGGCGGCGTTCAATACGTATGGGATTGCAGCTCCGGAGTTGGACAAGCGCATGAACGCATACGCGGAGCGCGGCGGGTTGCAGTCGGTGGATGTGTTCGGTGAAGCCATCACCCCGGCCAAGGAGTTTTACGAACGCCGCATGCCGGAAGACGAAGTCACGTCGCTGTTGGCGGAACTGAAGGCGCAAGGCAAGTCCTTCCCGCCCGACAGTGCGCGCGGGCTGTTGGCGCAGGGCACGCAGGAGTCCCTTTACGCCGCTGCTTCGGCAAATCCGAAGTGGGGGGCGCCGCACGCGAGGCTGGCGGCGTTGATGTCGAGCCCGCAAGCTCGGATCGCTCCGCTCGAAAAAGCGACGCAACTGGAGCCGCGTCACGTCGAATATTGGGAAGCGCTGGCGCACGCGCAGATGGATTCGAAGCTGTACATTGAAGCGGCGAAGTCGTGGCTGGGTGCCGAGCGTGCCGCAGGGACCGAGGTCGAGCGGGTCCGGTTGCGCAAGGAACGTGCGGCCATCGAGCAGCAGCGCGTGGATGCGGAGATCGCGGCGGCGAGGGCGGCGAAAGATGAAGCTGAGCGGGAATTACGGCGTGTGATGGCAGAATCCGAGGCTCGGGTGCGGGCGGCGGAAACCAAGGCGAATCGGGAAAATGCCGCGCAGGCGACTTTCACCGCGGGGCAGGCTCCCGTGTCCTTCCAGGAAGGCTTCGCCGGCACGCGCATCACGGGTCGTCTGATCGAAGTGCAGTGTGTAGACGCGGTGCTGAAGCTCGACATTCAGCTCGACAATTCGTCGATCACCACGGTGCTGGTGCAGAAGAATCCGGAGCAGGACGGCAAGCCGGTGTTTACCTGCGGTCCGGTGAGTCCTCCGCGCCGCATCGAGGTCGTGCACAACGCGAAGGCAGACATCCGCTGGGAGACGGTCGGCGAAGTGCAGACCTACGAACTGAAATGATCCTGCGCCCTGCGTTACCGGTCGATCTTGCGGCGATTGGAGAAGTGCAGGCGGCCTGCCCCCAGGCATCCCAATGGAACCCCTCTGACTACTTGAACTACAGCTGCTGGGTGGCAGAGAAGGACGGGGTGTGCGGCTTCATCGTGACACGCCAAACCGCACCGGGGGAAAGTGAAATATTGAACCTCGCGGTGGCTCCTTCCGCGCGTCGTGCCGGAGTCGGTCGGGCCCTGTTGCAGACGGCGATGGAGGCGGCTCCGGGAACCTGGTTTCTGGAGGTTCGGGCCAGCAATCTGGGGGCCATTCGGTTGTACGAAACGGCCGGTTTTCAAGCCTCCGGAACGCGCCCCGGCTACTATGCGGATTCAGGCGAATCGGCCATTGTCATGACCCGGCAAAAGTGATACGTTGTGGTTGCCTACGGTCGATAAGGATCGCTAGGTGACCCACCGAGACAGACTCGGCGTGGCCCTCAAGAAGAAAGATGTAAGGAAAGAGGTGTCACCGATGGAGCAAGCAAATAACGAAGAATTGATGGCGCATCTGATGGCGACGGACGCGCATTTCCGGTCTCTGATTGAAGAGCACTCGCTGTATCACAAACAGCTCGAACAACTGGAGTCCAAGGGGAGTGTGACGCTAGCCGAAGACGAGGTCGAGCATCGCCTGAAGAAGCAGAAACTCCGCTTGAAGGATGAGATCAACATGATTCTCTCCCGAGCGGCAGCTGCTCAGGTGGCGTAACGCCGCATCAGCTGCGCCGTTGTAGTTTGAAGGCCGGGCCCACGTGGGTTCGGCCTTTCGTGTCTCTATGCGAAGAGTGTCTCGCGAGCCGCTTCGGAGATCGCGAGGACAGCTGGATGCTTCAGCTTCCGTTCGACGGAAAGAGCGTAGAATCGCTCACTGACTCCCCCGGCAGGACCGAGCACGGCCGCTCCGTAATGTTTGCGAATCTCCTTCTCAATCGCCGCAGGTCCGGGGAAGATCCCAGCTTCGGCCTCGCCGAAGGTCTTGAGTAACGCGCTGTCCTGAAATTCACCCACGATACGGGGGCGGACGCCGTAATGGTCGAGCCACTGGTCGAGTGCGCGTCGCAGGGTGGAGCCTTCCATTGGCAACAGGAAAGGCGCTCCGTCCAGGCTCCCTGGGAACCCACGCCGATACTTCGCCGCCAGCTTCGGGGCCGCGAACAGCAGCACTCCGCAGGATCCCAACAAGTGACTGTACGCCTTCACGCGGATCGACGATGGCACCGGGCTGTCGGCCAACACGAGGTCGAGCTGATGATTCGAGAGCTCGGCCAGCAGGACCTCGGGCGCGTCTTCGCGACAAATGAGTTGAATGGGTTCCCCCAGTGTCAATGCGGGTTGCAGGATGCGATACGCGATCAACTTGGGGACCAGATCTGACACGCCTACGCGAAAAGGGACGGGGCGTCCGGCAGGGCGGCCTTTGAGGACGTCCTGAAACTCACGGCCGAGGGAGAAGATTTCGTCGGCATAGCGATAGGTGAGTTGACCTACCTCCGTAAGCGCGAGGCCGCGGCCGGCGCGCGTGAAGAGCTTCTCTCCCAGTGAATCTTCGAGAAGCTTCAACTGTCCGCTGATTGTCGGTTGCGCCAGCCGCAATTCATCCACGGCGCGTGCGATGCTGCCTTGCTTGGCAACCACCCAGAAGTAGTACAGGTGGTGATAGTTCAGCCATTCCATGTCTCTTATCATACATCGACAAAACCGATGGAAAGAGTCGAGACTTCCTTATTGTCGATTTCATGCAAATTCCGTATCTTGGGGCTGTAGCAAACAGCCATGCGAATCAAAATCACGGCGCAACGGGAACTGACGGGACAAGAAGCCCAGCAGATCTACCGTGACTTACAGATGGCCCTGAGCCGCTTTGCTGGCTTGGTGGGAGCTGTAAACGTCGTAGTCGAGCAGCCAGTGCGGATGAACGTTCACGTGCAACTCCGTCTACGCACCGGTGAATCGATTGTGGTCAGCGAGCGGAATCCGGACGTCACGTCCGCCGCTCGTCAGGCGGCGCAGCGGGCCGCTTCCGTTCTGGACCGGAACCGGAGCTCGCTGCGCGCGCCGCGAACGGCACGCATTCGTGTCGCATCGCGATTTGGAGATTGAGGAGAGACGCAAATGGACGAGACGATTGTGAAGACGTTTGAAAACAACCTCCGCCAGCTGGAAGCGGAAATCACGCGGCAAATGCGGAAGCAGGACCGAACGGCGATCCACATCGAACGTACGGCGGAAGAGACGGAGCAACTCGCGATGGCGAGTGAGCGCGAAGTGGCCGTGCGGACACTGGATCACAATGCTTACATGTTGCGCGAGATTCACGGTGCGCTGACGCGCATCGAGGAAGGCTCCTACGGCGTATGCCTGGAGTGCGAGATGCAGATCAGCGAACGCAGGATGTCCGCAGTGCCGTGGGCCCGGCATTGCCTGGCGTGCCAGGATCGCCTGGACCACGCGGTTCCCGGTGCGATGCATGCTCTTCGTCGCGCGGCCTAGCCGCCGCGTGACCCGATTCTCTCAGTAGACAGATAGGAGACAACTCATGAAAAACCTGATGACTCTAGCACTGACCCTGACGCTCACCGCTTCGGCGGCGCTTGCCGGCGATCACATGAGCCAGATCGCGAATCACGCTCGCGACCTGGCGACGGACTATCGCAAGATGACCGTGACACTGAAGGACAAGCGGTTCCCCACGCAGGACCTGCAGCAGGAGATGAAGGAAGCGGATGTGGCTCTGGCCAAAGTGAAAGAATTGGTGGCCGAATATGCCGCGATGAATCCGAATCTGAGCGCCGCGCAGCAGAAAGACTGGAAGATGGTGCAGGATTTGGTCACGCTACTCACCGTGTTCCAGGACCGCAAGACGGAACTGCTGGCCGGTGACAACCCGCACAAGAAACGCGGCGTGATTCAGGGCGAAGCCCTGGCCTTGGTGACGCGCGCCACGCTTCTGGAGCAGACGGCCCTGCGCCTCGCCAGCGGCACGCCGCAGTCTTAAATCTTTCCCCTTCCCCGTTGTTTGCCCCTTGATGCTGGTTCCCGACGAAATTGCGCGGGAACCAGCTTTTTTCTTGGGTATACTTGAGGTTCCCCCGAGATGCACGTTCCCGTGGTGGGTCTGCTACCATAGGAGAATAAAAGGAGAAGAAGGAGACCTCATGGACGATAAAGAACGCCGTCAAGCTCTAGTGAGCACGTTGGGCCAGATCGAGAAGCAGTTCGGCAAAGGCTCAGTCATTCGTTTGGGTAGCCAGGCTGTGCAGGCGGTCCCGTCCATTTCGAGCGGCTCCATCTCCGTCGACTTCGCGCTGGGTATCGGCGGTTTCCCGCGCGGGCGCATCTCCGAGATCTACGGTCCTGAATCCTCCGGTAAGACGACCTTGGCGTTGCAGGTTGTGGCCGAAGCGCAGAAGGTAGGCGGCATGGCTGCCTACATTGACGTGGAACATGCGCTGGACCCTGTGTATGCCCGCAAGCTGGGCGTCGATATCGACAACCTGTTGGTCTCGCAGCCGGATTACGGTGAACAGGCTCTGGAAATCACCAGCGCGCTGATCTCGTCGGGCTCAATCGATGTGTTGGTGGTAGACTCCGTGGCGGCGTTGGTCCCGAAAGCCGAACTCGACGGCGAAATGGGCGACAGCTTCATGGGCGTACATGCGCGGCTGATGTCGCAGGCAATGCGCAAGCTGACCGGCATGGTGAATAAGTCGAATACCTGCCTGATCTTCATCAACCAGATTCGCGAAAAGATCGGTGTGATGTTCGGGAACCCGGAAACGACGACCGGTGGCCGCGCGCTGAAGTTCTACTCCAGTGTGCGCTGCGACATTCGCCGCATCAGTGCGATCAAGGACGGCGATGTCGTGATCGGCAACCGCACCAAGATCAAGGTGGTGAAGAACAAGATGGCTCCGCCGTTCCGCGAAGCCGAGTTCGACATCGTGTTCGGCGAAGGCATCTCGAAGGAAGGCGATCTGATCGATCTGGGCGTCGAGAAGAATCTGGTCGAGAAGAGCGGTGCCTGGTACAGCTACAAGGGTGAACGCATCGGCCAGGGTCGCGAGAACGCCAAGCAGTTCCTGCGCGACAATCCGGACGTGTTCAAGCGCGTGGATGTCGAATTGCGCAAGGCGCTCGGGTTGACCAAGGATGCCGCAGCGGCGAACGGCGCGCCTCAGGCTCCGGCAGCTGCTCCGGCACCCGCGCCCGCACCGACAGCTACGGCGGCACGGAGTCGCGGGTAAGGCTGAAGTTTCGATTCGAGGGAGCGAGAGCCGCGGGAAACCGCGGCTCTTTCTATTTGCGGGGTTACTTCTCGATGAGGAAGTTGCCGACGAACAGAGCGTCGATGCCCGAGCTGTAGAAGCTGCGGACTGCGTCGCGAGGCGTGGAGACCAGAGGGTCGCCGAACAGATTGAAGCTGGTGTTGTAGAGCACGGGAAGTCCCGTCGCTTTACCGGCCTCGAGCAGCAGGCGATGGTAGAGCGGGTTGTCGGCTTGGTGGACCACGTGGACGCGGATCAGGTTGTCGTTGCCCAGAATTGCCGCGGCGAACGTGGCTTTGTGTTCGGGGCGGACGCGGCCTACGGTAGCCAGATTGCGCGCGTTGGGGCCGACGTCAAAGTATTGTGACGCTAACTCTGCAGGTACGGACGCGGCAAACTTGCGGAACGGTTCACGGTGCTTGATATAGACGTTCAGGTTCTCGGTCGAATACGGATCGAGTGGCGAAGCGAGAATGCTGCGGTGGCCCAAGGCCCTAGGTCCGAACTCCATGCGACCGTGCATCCAGGCGATGATCTTCTGCTCGCCCAGCATTTTTACAGCAGTTGCTAACAGCTGGTCCTGTGAGCGGATGTGCTGGAACTTGAGCTTGCAGTTTTCCAGGATCTGCTTGATTTCCTCGGGCGTCGCCGCGGGACCCAGGAACATGGTGCTGGGGTTCATGCGGCGCTGGTGGCGACGCAGTTGGTGCCACACGTGATAAACGGCGCCGATCGCGGTTCCGGCATTGCCCGCAGCGGGCTGTACGTAGACGTTCTTCCAGCGGCCGGAGCGTTCCAGCGATTCCACCAGCAGCACGTTCATGAACAGGCCGCCGGCCAGGCACAGATTCTCGCCCTCTCCAGCCAAGCCTGCGACCACTTCTTCCACTCGCTTCTGCAGGGCATGCGCGATGTGGCCTGCGTCGGCGCTGGAGATGGGAGTGCCGATGCCGAGACGGTTGAGAAATTTTTCATTCAATCCACTGCCGCTGCGACCGTCGAAATACGTCGGGTCGAGGCGGGCGGAGTCGGATAGCAACTCGCGGAACAGCGGCAAATGCCGGGCATCACCAGCTGTCGAGAGCCACTGGATCTTGTGTTCATCCGCACCCGGCCGGAACCCAAGCAGTTCGGTGACGGCTCCATAGAGCCGGCCCAGCGAGTCCGGATAATACCACTCGCGGTCGAGGCGGAGCTGTGTGCCTTCGCCCATCCACTTTGCGCCGCAGCGGAAATCGCCGGCATGATCCAGCGTGAGGACCGCCGATTGCTCGAACGGTGAAGTGTAGAATGCCGATGCCGCGTGGGCCTGATGGTGTTCGACGACGATGATTTCGGCGCGCGGGAACTGTTCGCGCAGGGCGAGGTGAAAGTCAGGCTCCGGGCCATGGGCGAACGGGCGCACAATGGCGACGCAGGTGACTTGCTCCGGGGTAACGCCCGCCAGCCGCAACGCTTCTGCGACCGCGGCTTGCGGAATCTCACCGGGACGCGTGCTCCGCGTCAGCTTGTTCTGTTCGACGGCAGCTTTGAGCTCGCCGTTGTGCAGCACGGCAGCTGCTGCGTCACCCAGCAGGCCGCCCAATCCAAGAATGGCTGACATTTACGCTTTGCTCTCGATCTTGGCCCACGAATCGCGCAGTGGGACCGTGCGATTGAAGACCGGCCGGTCTGGAGTGCCGTCGGGATCCGCCGCGAAGTAGCCGAGGCGTTCGAACTGGAACCGCGTACCCTTGGCGACGCCGCGCAAGCTGGGCTCGACCTTGCAGCCCTGCAACACTTCGAGCGAATGGGGGTTCAGGTTTACGGTAAAGTCCTGACCTTCGGGCACATCGTTTGGATTCTCTTTGGCGAACAGCGTTTCGTAGATGCGGACTTCGGCATCCACGGCGTGCGAGGCGGAAACCCAGTGGATGGTCGATTTCACCTTGCGGCCGTCGGGGGGCGCGTTGCCGCCGCGCGTCTCTGGATCGTAGGTGCAGTGGACTTCAATGACGTTGCCTGCGTCATCCTTCACCACGCTGACGCACTTCACGAAGTAGCCGTAGCGCAGGCGCACTTCACGGCCCGGCGCCAAGCGGAAGAACTGCTTGGGCGGGTCTTCGCGGAAGTCGTCCTGTTCAATGTAAAGGACCTTCGAAAACGGCACGGTGCGCTTGCCCGCGGCTTCATCTTCCGGGTTGTTGATCGCTTCCATGTGCTCGACGAGATCGTCGGGGTAGTTGTCGATCACCACCTTCAACGGATTCAGCACGGCCATCACACGCGAGGCGCGCTTGTTGAGGTCATCACGGACGAAGTATTCCAGCAACTGCAGTTCGGTGGTGCCGTTGGTTTTCGAGACGCCGATGTTCTTGCAGAACGTACGAATCGCTTCAGGCGAGTAGCCGCGGCGGCGCATGCCGCTGATAGTGGGCATGCGGGGATCGTCCCAGCCGGCAACGAGATTGTTCTGCACCAATGCCAGCAGCTTACGCTTGCTGAGCAGCGTGTAGGTGATGTTCAGTCGATCGAATTCAATCTGCTGCGGCGCGAAGATCCCCAGCTGCTGGATTAGCCAGTCATACAACGGGCGATGATCTTCGAATTCCAGGGTGCAGATGGAGTGCGTGATCTTCTCGATCGAATCCGACGGCGGATGCGCGTAATC
>CANIIC010000015.1 GCA_947467395.1 Bryobacterales bacterium | reverse complement strand
GAAGCTCGGCTGGCGGCGTCGATTCAGACGGCATCGAAGCTGGCGGATGGGCTAGTGTTGGTCGCGGTAGTGAATGGCGACGAGCGACTCTATTCCAGCAAGCTGGCGTGCCCGAACTGCGGGACGAGCGTGCCACAGTTGGAGCCGCGGTCGTTTTCCTTCAACAGTCCGTTCGGCGCGTGTGCGACGTGCAACGGCATCGGGAGCCAGTTCAGCTTCGATCCGAACAAAGTGATCGTGGATCCCAACCGGCCGCTATTCGATGGCGGGCTGGGACCGGGCAGCGGGCGCAGCTTCGTGCAGCACGCGATCACGGCGCTGGCACAGGCCAACAAAATCAGCATCCATAAGGCTTGGGACGATTTCACTCACAAGCAGCAAGCCCTCCTGATGGACGGCGTCGATGGCAAGGGCGGGATCATCGCGACGCTGAAGAAGTTCTACAAGGATGAGCTGGCGGATGAGAAGTATCACGAATGGTTCGTGAACTTCATGTCGCCGACGGTGTGCCCGGATTGTAACGGTGCCCGGCTGAAGCCTTCGAGTCTCGCGGTGAAGGTGAAAGGTGCGACGATCGCTGATCTCACGCGCATGTCGCTAATCCGCGCGCACGAGACGGTGAAGGGCTGGAAGCTCACGTCGCGCGAGCAGCAGATTGGCGGGCGACCGATTGAAGAGATCCGCAATCGGCTGGAGTTCTTGATCGACGTCGGGCTGGAGTATCTGAGCCTGGAGCGATCGTCGGCCACGTTGTCAGGCGGTGAGGCGCAGCGTATTCGACTGGCGACGCAGATTGGATCGAAATTGCGTGGCGTGCTGTATGTGCTGGACGAACCCTCGATCGGACTGCATCCGCGCGACAATAATCGCCTGCTGGCATCGCTGGCGAATTTGCGTGATTTGGGAAACACGGTGCTGGTCGTCGAGCACGACGCCGATACGATCGAGCGCGCAGACTATGTGATTGACCTGGGTCCGGGTGCTGGCCGACTCGGCGGCGAACTTGTGGCTCAGGGTACACCGGCGCAGATCGCGGCGAATCCGCACTCGCTGACCGGGCAGTATTTGACGGGTGCTCGCGAGATCGCGGTGCCGGAAATGCGGCGACGTCCAACAGGTCCCGCGATCGTGATTCACGGCGCGACGGAACACAACCTCAAGAAGGTGGACGTCGAGTTTCCGCTAGGCACGTTCACGGTGGTCACGGGAGTATCGGGCTCGGGCAAGTCGACGCTGGTCAACGACATTCTGTACCGTGCGGCGGCGAAGATGGTGTACGGATCGCGCACGGAACCGGGCGCGCATGCCTCGATCACGGGACTGGATCTGCTCGACAAAGTGATCGAGATCGATCAAGCGGCCATCGGGCGTACACCGCGTTCGAACCCTGCGACCTACACACAGGTGTTCGGACCGATTCGCGATTTGTATGCAAAGTTGCCCGAATCCCGCGCTCGCGGCTACAAGCCGGGACGCTTCAGCTTCAACGTCAAGGGCGGACGATGCGAAGCCTGTCAGGGCGATGGACTGAAACGCATCGAGATGAACTTCCTGCCGGATGTGTACGTCACATGCGACATCTGCAGGGCACGACGCTACAATCACGAAACTCTGCAGGTGAAGTACAAAGGGCTGTCGATTGCGGACCTGCTGGAGATGCCGGTGGAGGACGCGCTGCCGGTGCTCGAAAATATTCCGACGATTCACGCGAAGCTCGAAACGCTGACGCGCGTAGGCCTGGGATATCTGCATCTGGGACAGTCGTCGACGACGCTTTCGGGCGGCGAGGCACAGCGCATCAAGCTCGCGAAGGAATTGAGCCGCCGACAGACGGGTAAGACGCTGTACATCCTGGATGAACCGACGACGGGCCTGCACTTCGAAGATGTTCGAAAGTTGTTGCAGGTGCTGCACAGCCTGGTGGATCTAGGCAATACTGTCGTCGTGATCGAACATCACCTGGACGTGATCAAAACGGCAGATTGGTTGATCGACCTGGGACCGGAAGGCGGCGAACGCGGCGGAACATTGATCGCGTGCGGCACTCCTGAAGATCTGGTCGGCAACCCGAAGACATTGGCCGCCAGCTACACGGCGCAAGCCTTGAAACCTCTATTGAAAGGGCTCCGCGCATGAGCCGTTATACCGAGAAACCACTCACCTTCGAAAAACTGAGCACGATTCCGATTGATGCCCGCGGCGGCAAGGTCCAGGTGCAGCACTTCGGCAAGCTGTACAAGAAGGGTGACGGCGTGGCCAAGCTGCTCGACTCACTGCCAACGATTCTGGCCGCGGATTCGCTGCGCGGCGTTATCGAGGCCGTGAAGGAAGCTCGCGCGAAGAAGAAGGCGATCCTGTGGGGCATGGGCGGGCACGTGATCAAGTGCGGCCTGGCGGACGTGCTGCTGGACTTGATGCATCGCGGCTGGATCACGGGATTTGTGATGAACGGCGCGGCGACAATTCACGATTTTGAGATCGCGATTGCCGGGCACACCAGTGAAGACGTCGAGGCGGTGTTGCCGGACGGGCGGTTCGGATCGGCGGATGAAACGGGCCGTGAGATGAACCTGGCGATTCGCGACGGTGCGCGCGACGGGATCGGCATGGGCGAGGCACTCGGTCGCAAACTAGAACAGATCGCGAAACCAGAGTTGGCTCCGCACAGCATCGTTGCATCGGCATTTAAGGCCGCGGTGCCTCTGACGGTGCATGTCGCGGTGGGGACCGATACTCCGCACACGCATCCGGCCGCCGATGGGGCGTCGATCGGCACCACCACGCATCACGACTTTCAGTTATTGTGCTCCATCGTTCGCGGACTGAATGACGGCGGCGTGTATTTAAACGTCGGTTCCGCAGTGGTGCTGCCTGAGGTCTTTCTTAAAGCAGTGAGCGTAGTCCGCAACTTGGGCTACCCGCTGGCCAACTTCACCACCGTGAACTTCGACTTCCTGCAGCACTATCGTCCGAATGCGAACGTCGTGAAGCGGCCGCATGCGGGGTCGGGCGGGCAGGGCTACTCCATCACTGGCCATCATGAGATCATGATTCCGCTGCTGGCCGCCGCTTTGATTGAATCCGAATAAGATGAAGCGCGAAACCGCTTGGACGTTCGAGGACCTGGGTTTCTTCCTGGGTGCGATTGTGCCAAGCGTGTTTCTTGCCAGCTTCCTTTCCGGCATACTGCCATGGAGCGGGGCACGCGCCCTGACGGCACAGATGCTGCTCTACGTGCTATTGCTGAGCGTTCTGTATGTGCTGGCACGTGTGCGGCACGATATTGAGTTTGGCAAAGCGGTCCAATGGACACTGGATTTCCGCTATGCATGGTCTTACGTAATCTCTGCGCCAGCCCTGGCCATCGCCGTATCGGTTATGGGCGTGCTGCTACGCGCTCCCTTGATCCCGAATGCGATCGATCAACTGACGGCGCTAGATGTACCGTTCTGGGTGGTCGCAGTGTTCGCCGTCATGTTGGGGCCGATGTTTGAGGAACTTGTATTTCGAGGCTTTCTGCAGCCCTTGCTGGAATCCAGGTGGGGCTCCATGGCGGGATTGATTCTTTCATCAGCGGCGTTCTCCGCACTGCACGGCACACAGAATGAGTGGCGGTGGCAGTACCTCGTTTTACTGTTTGTGGCCGGCCTGGCGTTCGGGATCGCGCGGCAACGAACGAACTCCACCGCAGCGTCGTTCCTGCTGCACATGGGCTTCAATCTCACGCAGCTTACGGCGTCGATGGTGCAGCGCGGCAGCTAGGCGTCGACAGGCGGCCGACGTTTGTGCCAGTCGGTCTGTGACTGGAACATGTTCCCAATCTGGATGAGTTGATTTTCGTAGAACGCACGCCCGACCAGCGAGATCGCCACAGGTAAGCCGTTGACGAAACCGCACGGGAGCGAGAGCGCAGGTAAACCGGCGAGGTTGCCTGCGGGGATCATCGTACTGAGGCCTTGCGAACTTCCCGTCGGGCCGCGGCCTTGATCGAGACGATCCGCAATCTTGTCCGCCGTCTCAAAACGGGTCGGAGTAATCAGCACATTCACGTCAAGGAACAAGCTGTAGATCGCCTGCTGAATCACGGTGCGCACGCGCATCGCTCGCAAGTAATCGGCTGCAGAAAGTTCGATGTAGGATTTGAGTCCTGCGATCTGACGGGCGTCGTGCAGCAGATCGACAGAGCCGCTCCGAATGAACTCTTCGAAGATCGACCCTGCTTCGCCAGCCAGGATCGTGCCCAGCACGGCTCCGTACGGGAACTCCGGAAGCGCCACTTCCTTTACGCGGAAGCCGAAGCCTTTGATCACGGCAAGTGCGTTCTTGAAGGCCTCGCGCGCGGTGGGATCGGCCCATTCGTCGAAATCTACGGGCGCGTAACCAATGGTGATTTCGTCCGGCTTCTGCCGCATCTTCGGCGTGTACGTGAAACTCTTGCCTGACGATGTTTGATCCGCAGTATCGCGCCCGGCGATTTCATGTAGCACCAACGCGCAGTCTTCCACTGAGCGGCATAGCGGCCCAATTTTATCGAGGGTCCAGGATAACGCCATCGCGCCTCGACGGCTCACGAGTCCATAGGTTGGGCGCAAGCCCGTAACGCCACAGAAGGCGCTGGGCGTGAGGATCGAGCCAGAAGTCTCGCTGCCCAAAGCGAACGGCACGATGCCTGCGGCGACCGCTGCGCCGGAGCCGCTGGACGAGCCACCGCTCCAGTGATCGCGATTCCACGGATTGCGCCCCGGACCAGTCACGGAAGCCGCAGCATACCGATAGTTGCCTCCGCCGGCGAGCGAAATCATCGAGAGCTTGCCGATCAGCACGGCTCGCTGCGCGTTCAACTTCTCAATCACGTGCGCGTCTTCTTTGAAGACCTGGCCGGCGAACGGTCGCGCGCCCCATGCGGTGGGCTGATTCTTTACAGCGATGAGGTCCTTGACGCCATACGGGATGCCCTGCAGCGGACCGCGCGTGCGACCGCGTTTCAGTTCCGAATCCACGTCGCGAGCCTGCGCCATGGCTTGATCGCGCAAGGACAGCGCGAGTGCGTTGTAGCGCGGGGCGAGACGTTCAAACCGATCGCAATACGCGCGCGTCAATTCCACGCACGAGAATTCTCTCGCTCGTAGTTTCGCGCCGATCTCAGCGATCGAAGCGAAGAAGATGTCGTTCGGGATCTCCGCCATGATCTAGCTGCGCGGGACGAATCGCGTCGCGGGCTCCGTGGACATAGGCAGGGTCACTTGCCGGACGATGGAGACGGCCACTTTCGAATATTGCCGTGCGCCTTCGAGTTCGGCATCTGGACTTGCAGGGATCGCTCCCGGAGGCGTTTGAGCGTTCGCAGGAACTCCCGCGGCCACCGCCGACAGCACTTGGACCAGCCTGCGCCGCGAAACCTTCATAGGGTCATTATAGGCCCGGGGCGCAAATGTGGAGGGTGAGCCGAAGCTTCCGACATCTACAACAAATCCTGCGCTATTTCACCCCGCCTGGTCGGTCGCCCCAAGGGACACCCTCAGATTCACCAATGCCATCAGCTAGTTATGCAAATGGCCGCATGTTTGCTTCTACCAAATCAGTATGCCAGCCAGAAACTCGCCCCTGCGAACCGCGACAGTAGCTGCCACGTTTAGCCTCCTCTACCCCGCCATCGTCGGCCTGATCGTGCGGCAGTACTTGGTCGCTCGAGGAGCCCCAGTCCTAGGAGTTAGCAATATCGCAGGCATGGTTCCCGTCCTGGCCGTAGGCTTAACAGTCGCGAATGTCCCGTTCTTCTTGGTCGCCTACTGGGCACAGGCAGCTGCGGTCGCCAGATCACCGTGGGCAAAGCCACTTTGGGAGGCTTACGTGGGTGGCTTGGTGGGATCGACCGTGTTCTTTGCCGACGGCTGGAGAGATCCCTACTTCGTGATGGAAATCATGGTCTTGATACCGATAGCCCCTTGGCTCTTCTCAGTTACGGGGATGCTACTTGGATTTGGCTTGGGTGCGCTATTGCACGTGTTGCCGGAGAAGGTGATGAGGAGGAAAGGATTGGCTGGGAGACAGGGATTCGAACCCCGATAAGCAGAGTCAGAGTCTGCTGTCCTACCGTTAGACGATCTCCCAGCAGAACTCTCTCAGTTTAGCAGAGACTACTCGTCCCGCAAAGCGACAGAGGGATCAATTCGCGTGGCGCGTAGCGCGGGGACGTAGCAAGCAGCCACGGCGACCAGCAAAAGCAGGATCGCGGCACCCAAAGTGGGGAGCCACGCCAGCGCTCCAATATTGAGAAGAACGCTCTGCATCACAACGCTGAGGCCCCATGCTCCAGCGATACCGATGGCGACGCCGAAAATGGTCCACTTCATGCCGCGGCCCAGCACATCGAGAAACACCGAGCTCTGCGTGGCGCCCAGGGCCATGCGCACACCGAACTCGCGGCGGCGCTGCATCACCGCGTAGGCGTTCATGCCGTAAATTCCGGTGACGGCCAACACCATGGCGAGCACGGCGAACGCGGCCATCAACTCCGATTGGAAGCGCGGTTCGGCGAACTGAGCATCCAGGCTCGATAACAGCGGCGTGGCCGGATCCACGGGCTGATTCGGATCCATGTCCATCACCGCCGTACGCAGGGCTCCAGCGAGTCGCGCGGGATCACCGGCGGTGCGCACAGTCAGCCAGTGCGCGGTGCTCCAGATATTTTGCGCCATCGGAACATATAGGATCGGATCGGCCGGTGCGCCCACTTCGGCGAGCGTCACGTTGCCCACCACGCCGACGATTTCGACGTACTCGGTCTCACCGAATCCGTTAGTTCCCACTGCGGGCTTATTCATCCGCAACCGGCGACCCACGGGATTCTGATTCGGGAAATAGCGCGCGACCATCGCCGCATTTAGAATGGCGACCTTGGGAGCATCTTCGTTATCGGTCACCGCGAAGTCGCGTCCGGTCATCACAGGAATGCCCAACGTGCCGAAGTAGCCGGGCGACACCGTGGTGTAACCAACACTCGCCATATCCGCAATCTCGCGTATGGGAGCGCTCTCCAAGTCGAATGGCACCTCCATGGTTAGCCGGTTCAAGGGAAGGTTGCTGCCCGCCGACACGCGCACGACGCCGGGGATTGCAGCGACCCGTTCCAGGGCCTGCCGATAAAACAGCAGCGATTTCGCGGCGTCGTACGTAGTGGCTGGCAAGAACACACGTTGGATCAGAACATTGTCGGCAGCAACCCCGAGGTTTGAACGCGACATCTGATCCATGCTCTGCACCATCAGCAGCGCCCCAGACAGCAGCGTGAGTGCGACGGCGACCTGGATCGTGACCATGCTTTGACGCACAATCTGACCGACGCGGCCTCCGGTGGAACCACGCGTGGAATCCTGTAACGTTTCCTGCACGCGCGCCTTCAGGGCGGTGAGGGCCGGAGCCAGGCCGAACAGCAAGCCCGTCAGCATGGAGATCCCAACCGTGAAACCGATTACCAGGGGGCTCAACTGTAGAGGAGCAGTCGTTCGAATCGTGCTCGGTGGAACCACCGACGGCGCGATCTGGATCAATGCTGCGGCCAAGATTAGACCCAGTGCCCCGCCCGCAACTGCCAACATCAGGCTCTCGGTCAGCATCTGCAGCAGAATGCGCCCACGCGAAGCACCCAGCGAAACTCGCAACGCGATTTCCCGAGTACGGCTCGAAGAACGCGCCAGCAACAAGCTCGCGACGTTGCTGCACGCCAGCAACAACACCATCCCCACGGCGGCGAACAGCAGCAACACCCGTGTGCGAATGCGCTTATCCACCAACCAGTCCGTGAAGCTGTCCACCTGCGCGAGCCAGCCTCGATTGTTTCCAGGAAACGCCTCGGCCAAGCGCAGCGAGAGCGAGGTCATTTCGGCGGATGCTTCGGCCGGAGTGGTCCGCAACCGACCGATCACACTGAGGTAGCGATAGTCTCGATTCGCCGCGTTCAGCACTGCGGGCACCCACACCTGATGCCGGCGATTGAGTAGTTCGAAATCCTTCGGCATCACGCCGATGACCGCGTAGGGATTGTCGTTGAGGCGAATCGTGCGACCCAGGATATTGGGATCAGAACCCAACACGTCCTGCCATAGACTGTATCCGATTACGGCCACTCGACTAACAGTGGAGCTTCCGTCCAAGCCATCTTCTCCGGTAAGGAACGTGCGACCCATCATCGGCTTCACACCCAACACTTGAAAAATATTGGCCGTGACGCGCGCGCCGGGAACCTGGACGGGCCGGTCGGCGCCCATCATCACATAGACAGAGGACGCCCAAGCGGCCATGCCCTGAAATGACTTGGCTTGCCGCCAATCCAGAAAATTACCGGCGGACGTGGATCGCAAATTTCCCTGCGCGTCGCGATCCCAAACAATGGTGAGTTCTTCAGGCTTGTCGTAGCTGAGCGGATGTAGCAGCAGCGCATCCACGACGCTGAACATCGCCGAGTTCGCCCCGATCCCCAGCGCCAATGCGATTACTACCAGCGCCGTCAGGCCGGGTGTTCGCCGCAAGATGCGGGCTCCGAAGCGGGCATCTTGGATGACGCCGCGCACCAGACCTAAAGCGCTTGTAAACATGCTCCGATTCCGCCCTCTCGGCGGCTTCCATCAATGATACAGGAGCGTTATTGTTCAGCGACGATGGGATTGCGCAATTCGCCAATCCCTTCGATGCGAACAATCGTTTCTTCGCCGGGCTTCAACCACCGTGGTGGCTTGCGCGCGAAACCGACGCCTCCCGGAGTTCCCGTGGCGAACACGTCGCCCGGTTCCAGCGTGACCGCGGACGACACGTATTCGATCAGGCGCGGGATCTGGAACACCAGTTCCCGCGTGTTCGATTTCTGCAGGATCTCGCCACCGATTTCGAGCGAAATATCGAGTGCGTGCGGATCGGCGATCTCATCCTTGGTCACGATCCACGGACCCATCGGACAGAAGGTGTCGAACGTCTTGCCCATCAACCACTGCGTGGTTGCGGTCTGGAAGTCGCGGGCGCTGATGTCGTTGATGATCGTGTAACCGAGCACGTGTTCCATGGCTCGTTCGGCCGGAATGTTGCGGCCACCCTTGCCGATGACGAACGCGAATTCAGCTTCGTAGTCAGGCTTGCGCGAAATCTTGGGCAGCACCACGGGATCGCCCGCCGCGATCACGACGTTCGGGAACTTATTGAAGATCGTCGGCACCGTGGGAATCTCGCTGCGCGATTCCGCGGCGTGATCGCGGTAGTTCAGGCCAACGCAGATCAGCTTGGCCGGGCGCGGCACGGGCGCCAGCAGTTTCACTTCGCTCAGGGGGTACGCAGGTCCCTTCGGCTGTGGGATTGAATCGGAGGCACACACCTCGATCATGCTCATCCCCAGGCCAACCACCTGATCCCCTTGAACCACACCGGCCTCAGGTTGGGCTCCGGCGCGCAAAAACGTGACAAGACGCATAAATCACGAGGGTACCATGTCACAATAAGGGTTCACCTGAAACATCATGGCTCGCATTGAACGCGCTCTTTTGAGCGTCACCGACAAGACCGGAATCGTCGACTTCGCTCGGGCTCTTTCCGGGCTGGGCATCGAGATTCTTTCCACCGGCGGAACGTTCCGCGCTCTCAAGGACGCAGGCGTCGCGAATGTGCGAGAAGTCGCCGAAGTGACCGAGTTCCCGGAGATGCTGGACGGCCGCGTGAAGACCATGCACCCGCGCATCACCGGCGGCATCCTGGCGATGCGGTCGAAGGCAGAACACATGGCTGCGCTCGCGGAACACAAGATCCCGCGCATCGACTTGGTCTGCGTGAACCTCTATCAGTTCGAGAAGGTCGCGGCGAATCGCGATGCGGAACTACATGAACTGATCGAGAACATCGACATCGGCGGACCCACCATGATTCGCTCTGCGGCGAAGAACTGGCAGGACGTGGCGATCGTGACTTCGGTTGCCGACTACCCCGCCATCGTTGAGGAACTCAAGTCAACAGGCGAGCTCGCCCCGAACACGCTGTGGAACCTGGCCAAAGCTGCGTTCACGACGACGGCGGCTTATGATCGGGCGATTTCCGCGCGCCTCTCGCAGATCCCGACGCCAGCCGACGTCCACGCTGCTCCTGAAGCGCTGCCCGCAACGCTCGACATCCGCGCGCCGCGTTCGCTTTCCCTGCGTTACGGCGAGAACCCGCATCAGTCCGCGGCACTCTACACCACTAGCAAGACCGGCATCGCCGGGGCCGAGCAGTTGCAAGGCAAGGAACTCAGCTACAACAACCTGGTCGATCTCGATGCGGCTTGGCAGTTGGTGCTGGAATTCGACGCGCCTGCATCGGCCATCATTAAGCACACAAATCCGTGCGGCTGCGCCGAAGGGGCCACGCTCGCCGAGAGCTACAAACGAGCCTTCGAAGCCGATCCCGTATCGGCGTTCGGTGGCGTGCTCGCGTTCAACCGTGAAGTGGATGCCGAGACTGCGACCGAGATTGCGAAAACCTTCATTGAAGCGATCGCCGCGCCGGGCTACACCGCGGAAGCGCTTGCCATCCTGGCGCCGAAGAAGAACCTGCGGTTGCTGAAAGTGACCGCCGCACCTCTGGAACCCGTGGTGAAATCGATCACCGGTGGCTTCCTCGCTCAGACGGCCGACGTGCATCGCCTGGATCGCGCTGAGGCCGTTGTGAAAACGAAGCGTGCGCCCACCGAAGCAGAGTGGGCTGCTTTGGAGTTCGGCTGGAAGGTCTGCAAGCACGTGAAATCGAACGCGATCGTGTACGCGAATGCCGGTCAAACGATCAGCGTGGGTGCGGGCCAAATGTCACGCGTGGATTCCGTTAAGGTGGGCGCAATGAAGGCCGTGCTGCCGCTCAAAGGTGCGGTGGTTGCGTCCGATGCGTTCTTCCCGTTTCCGGACGGCATGGAACTTGCGGCATCGCACGGTGTCACGGCGTTCATTCATCCCGGCGGCTCGGTGAATGATGACAAGGTGATTGAGTCCGCAGACCGTCTCGGCGTCGCGATGGTCTTCACGGGAGTTCGCCACTTCCGCCACTAAAGAGTGGCGCGGTTGGCGAGGACTACTTATCGTCGGGCAGCTTCAGGTGGTTCTCGACGCTCTTGATATTCTTGATCTTCTTGGCCAGTTTCGTGGCCTTCTCGCGAGCTTTGGCGTTATTCACGCGGCCTTCTAGGGTCGCCACGCCGTTCTTGACTACCACCTGAATTCCGTTGCCGCGCACGTCGCGATCCAAGGCCAGCTTCATGCTCACCTGATCGCGGGCCACCGCATCCAGACGTTCCGGGGAGTTGCGATCCACCGTCTGCCCGAACGCGGCCAAGCCTGCCGCCAACACCAGTGCGCACAATTTCATAGATCCCATCCTACACCCCGCTCGTGGTGCGCCAATCGGTGGCCTGCAGAAACTCCGGATCCTCGCGCCAATTCGGCTGCACCTTCACGAATGTTTCGAGGAAGACTTTCTTGCCCAGCATCTCTTCGATCTGCTTGCGGGCTTCGGTTCCGACGCGTTTCAGCATCGATCCGCCCGCACCGATCACGATCGTTTTCTGACCCTGGCGTTCCACGTAGATCGTTGCCGAGATGCGCACGAGTTTCGGCGTATCTTCAAACTTCTCGATCATCACGGCTACCGCGTGCGGAACCTCTTCGCGTGTCAGCTTCAACACCTGTTCGCGAATCATCTCAGCGGCCAGGAAGCGTTCCGGCTGATCGGTGAGGTAGTCCTTCGGATACATCGCAGGACCCAGGGGCAGGCGCGAGATGATCTCCTGCTTGAGCGTGTCCAACCCATCGCCGGTGAGCGCCGAAATCGGCACAAACGTCGCGAAATCGTGCAGCTCCTGATAGCGGGTGATCACTTCCAGAACCTTCTGCTTCGGGGAGATCTTGTCCACCTTGTTCAACACCGCGATCACAGGAGCATCCAGCTTCTTCACCAGATCGAGGGCGTCGGCATCTTCATCCGACGGGCGAGCCGTCGCGTCCACCAGGAACAGCACCACGTCGGCCGCAGCCGACGCACGCACCGAATCCATCATGCGTTTGTTCAACTTCGTCGTCGACTTGTGAATCCCCGGGGTATCGACAAACACCACCTGCGCGGCGGGCAGCGTCAAAACCCCTTGAATCGCGTTGCGCGTCGTCTGCGGGCGCGGCGCGACGATCGCGACCTTCGTGCCCAACAGCGCATTCAATAGCGTCGATTTTCCGGCATTCGGCCGACCTAAGATCGACACAAATCCCGATACGTGCTTCTTTGTTCTCATTCCTGCCTTTATTCCTCGTGGGCCCGCGACACGCGAACCTGATCCACGCGCAGATCGTTCGAAGCCGTTACCTGAATCACGATACCTTCTCGCCGCACTTCTTCATTCACGCGCGGCACATGCCCCAACCACTCTGTCACCAAACCACCGACCGTTGTCGATTCCGTGCCTTCAGGCGCTTCGAAACCGAGCAGATCTTTCAATCCGTCCACATCGAACGTCCCCGCCAGGACATAGCTCCCATCGGGCTCCGACTTGATGTCGCGTTCCGGCTCATGTTCATCATGAATCTCGCCGAAGATTTCTTCCACCATGTCTTCCATGGTGACGATGCCCGCGGTGGAGCCGTACTCATCCACAACCGCGGCCATGTGCGTGCCCTCTTCCTGCATTTCGCGCAGCAGGTCGTTCACAGGCTTGGATTCGGGCACCGTACGGATCGGCCGCAGAATGTCGCGAACCGTTCGTTTGGCGCGCTCAGCCTCATCTAACTCGTACATATCGCGAACATGCACGAACCCGACCAGTGAATCGATGTCGCCTTCGTAGGCCGGGATGCGCGAATACTGTTCAGCCTTGGCCACGCGGCGCATCTCTTCTAAACTCGCATCCACCGGGATCGCGACCACGCGATTGCGCGGGGTCAGCACCTCGCGGACGGTCTTATCACCGAAGGCCACCACGGATTGGATCAATTCACGATCATCCGCCTTGATGATGCCTTCTTCTTCGCCGGCGTTGATCAGCTTCTCGATGGGTTCTTCTTCGTCCTGCGCATCCTCAGCGGTGGCGAGGCCGTCCAATCCGAACAGCGAAAACATGAACTCTACCGTCCAGCTCAACGGACGCACGATCCACGCCAGCAATCGCAGTAACGGCACGAACGCCATCAGTCGATGCCCGCTGCTCTTGCGGTAAATCAACTGCGGCACTAGATGCGTGCACACCACCACAACCATGCAGCCCAGCAGAATCGCGCCGGTCAGAGCTTCCCACAACATCGAATTCTGCGAAGTGATCGCCAGCAGCAAACAGCCCAACACCGCCAGCCCGATGTGCTTCACCAGCGAGAATGCGCGACTACCCTGTTCGGTGCCTAGGCCAATCTTCGGCTCCATGAACTCTTTGAAGAATTCCAGAGCGGCCGTCTCCCGCGTGCGAATTCGGAGCGATTCCAGATACAGCACCTGGACACACGTCACCAGAGTGACGAGCAGCGTCATCAGCAGCGCGGCCAGGGTCAACAGCAGCGTCATGCGCCCACCCGTTTGATCAGGCCCGCCGGCAACCCGAGTTTCTTGCGCCAGCACTCTTCGGTCCGCCTCATCTCGCCCTTATCGGTCTCATGATCCAAGCCATTCAGATGCAGAACACCATGCAGCATCAGGATGCGCAACTCCTCATCCACGCTGTGCCCCATTTCGGCTGCCTGCGCGGTCGCCCGGTCGAAGGAAATTGCGATTTCCCCGCCCCCGTCCTCCGGGAACGACAACACGTCGGTCGCGTAATCCTTGCCGCGAAACTGTTTGTTCAGTCGCTGTAGTTCGGCGTCGTCGCTGACCAGGCACGTCATTTCACCCTTGCCTACTCGTGCGACGAGATCCTGCCAGAACGAACGTAGCTCCGCCCGCCGGACCTTGCGCGTCCGGTGTTGAAACAGGAGCACCGCAGTGTCCTTAGGAGGTCGTGAGGTCGTCATTGGGTTCCGCGGCTGCCTCCGCGGGAGGATTCTCCACTGGCGGATCCGGCAATCGGATCTTCATCTGCCGATCCGCGCCAATCCGCTTGTTGTACTGCTCATACGCACGCACGATCCGTTGCACCAAAGCATGCCGGACCACATCGCGATCGTCGAAGCGTACAAACTGAACACCTTCCACGCCGCGCAGGACATCGACCACTTCGGCCAAGCCGCTGCGCTGCCCACCGGGCAAGTCCACCTGCGTGGGATCGCCCGTCACCACCATCTTCGAATTGAACCCTTGGCGCGTCAGGATCATCTTCATTTGTTCCGGGGTGCAGTTCTGCGCCTCGTCCATGATGATGAACGCGTCGTTCAACGTGCGCCCGCGCATGAATGCGAGCGGCGCGATTTCGATGGTATTGCGTTCCAAAAACTTCTCGACCTTTTCCGGATCGACCATCTCATACAGCGCGTCGTACAACGGCCGCAGATACGGATCGATCTTTTCCTGCAACGTGCCCGGCAGGAACCCGAGCCGTTCGCCCGCTTCCACGGCGGGCCGAGTCAAAATGATGCGACTCACCTGCTTTGAAAGCAGCGCCGAGACCGCCATGGCCACCGCGAGGTAGGTCTTGCCTGTACCCGCCGGCCCGATACCGAACACGAGATCGGATTGTTCGATGGCCGTGACGTAGCGCCGCTGCGTCATCGTCTTCGGCGTAATCAATTTCTTGCCGAATGCGCGCTGCTTGCCGCTTTCCACCAAGGCCTTCAGCGAGGTCTCTGGATCGGCCGTCACCACACGCAGGCAGTTGTTCAAATCGCCGTTCTGGAATACGTGTCCGTGGTCCATCAAGTCCGCGTAGTCGTTTAAGATGTGTTCCGCGCGAGCGACGGCGGCATCGGGACCTTCGATTTCCAGCGAGTCCGGGCGCACTTTGACCTGGACCTTCAGAGCATCTTCCAGGAGACGAATGTTCTCATCCCGCGTCCCGAACAGGGACTCGATGCCACGGCTGATCTGTACGGTGGACCTCATCTAGGAGAAGGCCGACCGGCGGGCGCTGGGCAACATCTACCCCTACGATAACAGACGAAAAGCCCGGGCGCAGTCTGCCTGCTGCGCTCCGGGCCCTGGGTCCGTGTCCAGTTTTGTCTAGAAAGTCCGATTCCGCCCGTTGCGCGTCAGTCGCGTAATCCGCCTATTCTGACGCCGCATCTGCCGGCGCAACCGCCGCTCGCTTGCCCGCAATCGGGCGGCCTCGCCACGGGTCAGCGTGCCGTTGCGTAAGCCCTGCCGAATCCGTGCGTTCTGCACCGCCAGTTGCCCCGCGTTCGCCAACGTTCCCAGCGCCAGCATCACCAGGATCAAGGTCATCATTCGCTTCATTCCCGAAGGCCTCCTGCCGGTTCAAGCCCCGGTCGCACGAAAAAGTTGCGCCGGAAATCGCGCAACGCCCTTGCCCTGTGGTATTCTGATGACTGCCGACATGGCAATGCGGGGACGTAGCTCAGTTGGTTAGAGCGCCGGCCTGTCACGTCGGAGGTCGCGGGTTCGAGCCCCGTCGTCCCCGCCATTCCCTCCTTCTGCTTCCTCGTCCGTTACTTCACGCCTCGAATCCGTAAACTGCAGATTGGCCTCCTAATTGCAGCCACTTGTGGCACCGAAAGAGATGGTGTCCAGTCACGATCATGAAAACTCATGTGTTCGGGATCAACGCAGGACTTCACGACGTTCCTGCTGCGTTGTGTTTGTGTTTCTCGCTGTTGGCGGGAACTGCGGTGGCGGGCCAATTGGCGACTGTCACTGCGGAACCAGCCCCTGTTTACACCTACCAACAGCGATCTGAGCGTGACATTGTGAAATCCCTAAAGCTCGGTGATATGGTTTCGATCGAGTTCAGCATCGTTGGGCCAGGAGGGGAATGGTGCGCCGTGCGCGAACCCCATGGAAACAGTCGTCTTGGCTACATGCTCTGCAGCCAACTCCGGCGCGATCCGGTTCGTCAGGAGAAGATGGTCGCGGTTCCGCCGCCCCCTCCCGCCAATGCCCCGAGCGCACCCATGGTTTCTGGCCAATCTGGCCAAAGAGTGGCAGTACAGCCCGATCTGGTCACTGAAATCGTCGACGACTACATGCGCCCCCCGCGAATCTGGTCGGCAACCTTTCACTTCACCCCCCAGCAGCAGGCTGAAGTGGATGCTTTGGCTGACCGCACAGGCGTTACGGAATGCCGGCGACAATTCGAGGCGCATGCTCGAAAGTACGAGTCCGAGTTGGCCCTGGGGCGGGGGCCTTATCTGCCCCGGGAGATTACCCCGGCCCTCGAGCAGCGAACCCGAGCCATGGTTCAGGAACTGAATCTCTTCCTTTATCCGTGCATGGTGAAGATGGCGGACCTGTTGGAGGGATTTCCGGCACTTATGACCGCTGAACAGCAGGCCAACACTCAGGCATTCGATGCCGTCAGGAAGCAAATCGCCGATATGCGAAGGGCACTCACGTCCCCGGATGTGTCTCCAACAATCCGGTAACCGGGGGAGGTTCCGTCCTTGGCGACGGAGCCGTCCACGGGGAATTCAGGAACTAAACCTGATTTCGGCGTAAAGTATCGATATGCGCCCCCTTCTGGCTCTGGTCCTTTTTTCGACGCTACTGCTCGCGGAAGGTCCGGAATTCGACGTCGCTTCCATCAAGCCCTACGTGCCTCCTGCGGGGAACATGGTCTTCATGTTCGGCGCGCGTGGCGGGCCGGGGACGACTGATCCCACGCACATCACTACCAACGGGCAAACCCTGCGGAACATAGTGATGAACGCCTACAACGTAAAGAACTTCCAGGTGACGGGACCCGACACGCTGGATTCACTGCGGTTCGATTTTGCGGTGGTGGTGCCCGAGGGGGCGACGAAGGAACATGTCCAGATCATGTGGCGGAACCTGCTCGCCTCGCGCTTCGGGATGAAGATTCACGTGGAGCAGAAGGAGTTTTCGGTCGACGATCTAACGGTGGCGCCGCGCGGGCACAAACTCACCGAGAATACTGACCCGGATCCTCCCGCCCTCGACCTATCCCAACCGCCTCCACCCGCGCCTTCTCCTTCGGCGACACGTGCGCTACAAACGGGGAAGGATGGCGCGCCCGTCATGGACCGGCCGGGCTTTATGATGATGATCGGCAACGGCCCTAACGGCATCACGGCACGGGCCACATCGAAGGCGCAGCCCATCTCCGCGCTGGTGAACATGCTGTCCAATGAGATCGGGCATCCGGTGGTCGACCAAACCGGGCTCACGGGCAAGTACGACTTTTCCGTCGAATACTTCCCGGTGAATGGCCGCGGGCCGGGCGGACTGATGCTGGCCGGCGGGGGCCCAGCACCCCAACCCGCGCAATCCTCCAATGCACCCACTGCTCCGGATCTGGGTCTTGACCTCGGCACCGCGATCCAGCAGCAACTGGGCTTGCGCCTGGTCAGCGGCAAAGGCAAGCTGGATGTGATCGTCGTCGACAGGGTCAATTCCACCCCGACAGAGAACTAAGACGGGGCCATTCCCTCTGCTATACTTGTCTCTTTGGTTTTCTTGAGCCTGCCTGTATTCACCGATCCAGCTGGCACTGTTTGACCGGAGCGCAACGCGAGGTGTGCTCTCTGGGGGGCGGAAACCGATTTACCTCGTATGGATTGCGCAGTATCGAAGTTCGAAAGAGTGAAATTCTCTGGAGGATCCTAGCAAGTGGCTGACAAAGTAAGACATATCTTCACGTCGGAATCGGTGAGCGAAGGCCACCCCGACAAGATGGCGGACCAAGTTTCCGACGCCGTACTCGACGCCGTACTGTCCGTCGACCCCACTGGCCGCGTCGCCTGCGAAACGCTCGTGACGACCGGTCTTTGCATCGTATCCGGCGAAATCACGACCACCGCCGTTCTCGATGTTCCTAAGATTGCCCGCGAAGTGATCGCCTCCATCGGCTTCACGGATGCGAAGATGGGCTTCGATGCCAAGACGTGCGGCATCGTGAACCTGATCCAGACGCAGTCGCCGGACATCGCGATGGGCGTGGACACCGGCGGCGCCGGCGACCAGGGCCTGATGTTCGGTTACGCCTGCGACGAAACCGAAGAATTGATGCCGCTGCCGATCATGCTGAGCCACAAGCTAGTGGAACAGCAGAGCAAGATCCGCCGCGCGGGCACCCTCACCTACCTCCGCCCGGACGCTAAGAGCCAGGTCTCCGTCGAATACGATGGCGACAAGCCGGTTCGCATCGATGCGGTGGTTCTGTCCACGCAGCACGATGACGACGTCACCACGGAGCAACTCCGCGCGGACGTGAAGAAGCACATCATCGACCCGATCATCCCGGCGAACATGATCGATGCAAATACGAAGATCCACATCAACCCGACCGGCCGTTTCGTCATCGGTGGTCCGCATGGTGATACCGGCCTGACCGGCCGCAAGATCATCGTCGACACGTATGGCGGCATGGGCCGTCACGGCGGTGGCGCGTTCTCCGGCAAGGACCCGACAAAGGTCGACCGTTCGGCCTGCTACTTCGCCCGTTACATCGCGAAGAACATCGTAGCCTCCGGCTTGGCGAAGCGCTGCGAAGTGCAGCTGGCGTACGCGATCGGCGTTGCGGAGCCCGTCTCCGTGGCCGTCAACGCGTTCGGCTCCAGCAAGCTGAACGAAGAGCAGTTGGTCGCCTTGGTCCGCGCGCACTTCGACATGACCCCCAAGGGCATGATCACTACCTTGAAGCTGCGCCGCCCGGTGTTCCGCCCCACGTCGTACTACGGCCACTTCGGCCGCACCGGCGAAGGCTTCACCTGGGAAGCAACCGACAAGGCCAACGCCTTGAAGGAAGCTGCCGCGAAACTGTAGTTCGAAGTACATCAGAAGTACAAACGGCGCGGCGGAGCTGCGAAGCTCCCCGCGCCAAATGTTTTAAGTTGCAATTGAATTGGAGATTCTGCTGTGGCCCACATCGAAGGATGCAAACATTCCATCGAAGTCACTGTCCCCGTTGAGGACGTGCAAAAAGAAACCGAGCGCGTAGTCGCCGATCTGCAAAAGAAAGTGCGCCTGCCCGGCTTCCGTCCCGGCAAAGCCCCGCTGAACATCATCAAGACGCGGTTCGTGAGCGAGATCAATCAGGACGTGATTGAGGGCTTGGTGCCCCGCGCGTTTCATGAAGCCGCTGCGAAGGAAGGCTTGCAAGTGGTCGGCCGCCCGAACATCGTCGACCTGCACTTCCACGACGGCCAGCCCATCAAGTTCAAGGCGGAATTCGAAGTCGCTCCGTCGTTTGAGCTGGGCGAGTACAAAGGCCTCGCGGTCGAATACGCCGAGCCTGTCGTCAGCGAAGAGGACGTGACCGAACGCATCGACGGCATCCGTGAGCAGAAGGCCGAATTCGTGAACGAAGATCCCCGTCCCCTGGTGGATGGCGACTTCGCGGTGGTCTCGCTCGAAAGCATCGCTGGTGTGGACGAAAAAATCCAGCAGGAAGAACTGATGCTGAAGGTGGGCGACGAACACACGTTGTCGGAATTCAGCACCAACCTGCGCGGCGCGTCGCCGGATGAAGAACGCGAGTTCGACATCACCTACCCGGAAGACTACGACCAGAAGACTCTCGCCGGACGCACCGTGCGCTTCAAGGCGGTCGTCAAGGCTGTTCGTCGCCGCGAACTGCCGGAGTTGAACGATGAGTTCGCCAAGGACCTGGGCGATTTCCAGACCTTGGAAGAGTTCAAGACCGCCATCCGCAACACGATTCGCCACGAACGTGATCACTCGGCGCAGGATTCGACCAAGAACCAGATTCTGGACAAACTGGTCGACGGCCACGACTTCGCAATTCCGGAAGCGTACGTCGATCGTCAGGTTGAGATCAACGTCGAAAACCAGCTGCGCCAGTTGGCCTCGCAGGGCATGGACCCCAGCAAGCTGAAGCTCGATTGGGCGAAGGTGAAGGAAGCCCAGGGCGATCGTGCGCGCCGTGACGTGAAGGCATCCCTGTTGCTCGACAAGATTGCAGACAAGGAAGCGATCGCTGCGACCGTCGAGGAAGTGGACGCCGAAGTGGGCCGCATCGCCCGCCAACAGCGCGAAACGGTTCCCGTCGTGAAGGCCAAGTTGCAGAAGGACGGCACGCTGGAACGCATCGCCGGGCACATCCGCACCGAGAAGACCCTGAAGTTCCTGTTCGACGCGGCCCAGAAGTCGGCGCCGGCGCCGAAGGCCTAGTTCGTCAGACCGTACACCGCGAAGGTGGCCAACCAATGGCCACCTTCGTAGTGCTCCCCAGTAACCGCAGTCAGCCCCGCCTCGTAGTGCTTCCCTGCTAATTCTTCGAAGCCCAGGTTCTTCAACATCCATGCTCGACTGAGATTCAGTCCATCGGCGTGCGCGAGTTTGCCGTCGCTCGGATCGGTGGAACGCACCGGCTGGAGGCTCGACACGTCCGGCAGGAACGCTGTTCGCCACACCGCGAACTCCGTGGGGTCGAGCACGCGGCGCATCAGATCGGCCTCACACAGCGCGGGCGACAGGAAGTCTTCGCCCGAAGGTTCCCAGCGCACCGGAGCGTCGTGGTCGGAGCGGTAGAAGTCGCGGGCGCGCTGCAACAGTAGCGGTCGAAGTGCAGGCTCAGAGTCGAGCATCAGCCCCATCGCAAATGCGGTGTTCGAGTGCTGGCCGGAACGATCGGGATGCGCGAGCTTGGGCAGCCACTGCGAGATGTGCGCGACAGCAACATCGACCAGCGGCCGCAACACGGGCGATCCAAGTTCCGCGTTCAAGGCCAGCAGCCACGCCAGACCGTACGGTCGCTCAAAACCGGGGCGGGCGCGCATGTACTCGACCTCGACAGCGATGGCTTCGGGCGTGATGTTCTTCGCCAGCGCCGCACGCGCTTCGGCAGCAAACTCAGCATCGGGAAACAGGCGCAGCAAGCGCGCCAGCAACCAGTGTCCATGCACCGCGGAGTGCCAGTCGTAACATCCATAGAACGCGGGCGTCAATCCCCTCGGTGGGCGAGCATCCGCCTTGGAATGGAGGACATGAGCGATTTTGTTCGGGTACTCGCGCGTCACGCACGCAAGTGCCAAACGCGCAAATTGGCTCGCGGAACGCTCATTCAGAGTGGGAGCGGGCATCAACAAGAATGATACAATTACACAAGATATGCGCAAAAAAATCACTGTTGTTGGCGGCGGGAACGTTGGCGCAAGCTGCGCCGTGAACCTCGCCTATAAAGAACTTGGTGATGTCGTCCTCGTAGACGTCGTCGAAGGTGTGCCGCAAGGCAAGGCCCTGGATATGCTCCAGATGGGCCCGGTGGAAGGCTACGACGTCAAGATCACCGGCGCGAACGATTATGCTCCGACCGCGAATTCCGACGTTGTCGTGATCACGGCGGGTCTGGCGCGCAAGCCGGGCATGAGCCGCGACGACTTGCTGATCGCGAATCACGAAGTCGTAAAGAGCGTTTGCGAGCAGATCGCGAAGTACTCGCCGAACGCGATCCTGGTGCTGGTCACCAACCCGCTGGACGCGATGTGCTGGACCGCGTTCATGTCTTCGAAGTTCCCCAAGAACCGCGTGATCGGCATGGCCGGCGTGCTGGATTCGGCCCGCTTCCGCACGTTCCTGGCTCAGGAGCTGGATGTCAGCGTCGAGAACGTGACCGCAGTGGTGCTAGGCGGCCACGGCGACACGATGGTTCCCGTCGTTCGCCTGTCCAACGTGAGCGGCATCCCGCTGACCGAACTGATCCCGGCTGCCCGTCTGGCCGAGATCGTGGACCGCACTGCCAACGGTGGCGCGGAAATCGTGAAGCACCTCAAGACCGGTAGCGCCTACTACGCTCCGTCGGCTTCGGCTGTAGAGATGGTGGAATCGATCCTGAAGGACAAGAAGAAGGTCCTGCCGTGCGCCGCGTACCTTGAAGGCGAATACGGCATCAACGGTATCTTCGTCGGCGTCCCGGTGAAGCTCGGCGCCAATGGCATCGAGAAGATCTACGAGATCCAGCTGACGGAAGAAGAAAAGGCCAAGCTCGCCAAGAGCGCGGCTTCCGTGCAGGAACTGATCGACGTCCTCAAGACCAAGATGTAATTTCGCGACTGGAACTATTCCAGTCCCATCTGAGCCAAGCGGTAGCGCAACGCATTTCGGGTCAACCCGAGCAAGCGCGCCGCTTGGCTCTTATTATTTTGGGAGCGCTTCATGGCCTCACGGATGATGGACTGCTCGAATTCATCCAGCGACATACCTTCGGGCAGGAAGTGTTCAGGTTCGCCGGCGCGACGGGACCGTTGGCCCATCTCAATGCGCACGTCGTCGGCTTCGACTCGGGGGTGCGGGGCGAGAAGGATGCTGCGCTCCAGCACGTTTTCGAGCTCGCGCACGTTGCCGGGCCAGTGGTAGCTCATTAAGCGCTCTATGGCGCCCTCGCTCAACTGTCCACCGAACTTGCGGGAGAAGTGATCGGCGAGGAACGGGATGTCTTCCTTACGTTCGCGCAGAGACGGGATGTTCAGAGGCACGACGTTGAGGCGATAGTAGAGATCCTCGCGGAAGGTGCCTTGTTCCAGGGCTGCGCGTAGGTCAACATTGGTCGCAGCAACGACACGCACGTCGGTGTGCATGGTCTTGTTGCTGCCCAGGCGTTCGAACTCGCGCTCCTGCAGGATGCGGAGCAATTTAACCTGGACGGAGGTCGGCACGTCGCCGATTTCGTCAAGAAACACAGTACCGGTGTTGGCCTGTTCGAACTTACCTGGCTTCGAGATATTCGCCCCGGTGAAGGCTCCTTTTTCGTAGCCGAAGAGTTCGCTCTCCATCAGGTTCTCAGGGATCGCCGTGCAGTTGATCTTCACGAAGGGGCGATCTTTGCGCGGCGAGTGGTGATGAATCGCGCGCGCGATCATATCCTTGCCGACGCCGCTTTCCCCACACAACAGAACGGTCGCGCGCGTGGGGGCGATGCGTTCGATTGTAGAGAAGATCTCCTGCATCGCAGGGCTGCGGCCGATGATGTTCTCGAACTGGTAGCGGTGACCGAGGGCTTCGCGCAGCTCACGATTCTCATCGCGGAGTTTGCGGACTTCCAGCGCTTTTTCGACGACGACAGTGAGGTGGTCCAGCGAGAACGGCTTGGGCAGGAAGTCGACGGCACCCTTCTTCATGGCTTCGACGGCCACTTCCACGGTGCCGAATGCAGACATGACGATCACGGGAGCGACGGCGTTGATCGAGCGAAGCTGCTCCATCATCTCAAGACCATCCATGCCGGGAAGCTTGAGGTCCGTGAGAACCAGGTCGGCATCGGTTGCATGCTTGAGTCCTTCTTCCGCAGTGCCGGCGGCCTTCACTTCAAACCCGCGCGAAGCCAGATGCAGGCCCAACACGCGGCGGTGCTTCTCTTCGTCTTCGATCACCAGGATCTTCATTGGGGGCCTCCTAAGGGCAAGTGGATAACGAACACGCTGCCTTCGCCGGGCGTGCTGTCGACGCTGATTCGTCCATCGTGCTCTTCGACGATCTTCGAAACCACAGCCAAGCCGAGCCCGACACCTTCGGGCTTCGTCGTAAAGAACGGATTGAAGATGGACTCCAGGTTCTTGGGCGCGATGCCGGAACCGCGATCAATCACCGCGATGTCTACCGCGTTCTTGTTGCGGACGGTCTTCACGGTGACTGATGCTCCGGCAGGGCTGGCCTGTGCAGCATTCGTGAGCAAGTTGAGGATGACCTGTTGCATCATGGCCGCGTCCATGCGGACCGGCGGGATGTCGGGGGAGTAGTTCTTAAAGACGGAGACTGTGGCTCCGGCTTTCGAGAAGCGATCGATCGCTCGGTCGAGCATCGTATGTACGTCGATAGCTTCGAGCTGCAGGGAGCGCGGGCGCGCGAAGTCGAGAAAGCGCGTGATGAGCGAGCCAGTGCGATCCACTTCTTCGGTGATGTTCGAAGCCATTTCTCGGGCGATCTCATTTTCGCTTGTGACCTGACGAGTGAGGAGTTCGGCGGAACTACGCATGGTGGCCAGGGGATTTCGGAGTTCGTGCGCGAGGCCCGCGGTGAGCTGCCCGAGCGCGGCGAGCCTATCCGAGCGACGCACATCGGCTTCGGCTTTGGTCAGATTCGCGTTGGCTTGCGCGAGTTCGGCGGCCGTAGCCTGCAGCTTGCGCGCCTCAGTGCGATTCGCATCGGCGAGTTGATTCGTCAGATAGCCGACGACCGGCAAAAAGAGCACGCGCAAAATGAGTTCGCCGACCTGATCTTCGGGGATGAATTGGTTGCGGGATTCCAACAGCGCCATGAACGACAGGTAAAGGGCACAGGCGGTGAATGTCGCTGCGGCCGTGCCCCAGAGGTTGAAGTTCGTGGCTGCGGAGATCACCGGCAGGAACAGGACCAGATAGAAACTGCTGGCAAGGCCGCCTCCGAAATAGAGCAGCGGGTAGCAGAGAACAAGCTTCAGGATGACCGAAGGCACGGCTCCGATGCGCGGCTCGAGGACCTGGACGGCACCCAGCGCACCGAGCAGCGTGAGGACCAGAGGGTCGCGCTCTGGACTGAAGGTGGCCAGTGCCCCGAAGAAGAGCAGCCACACGAGATCCTGGGGGCGAACTGTATCGGTCCAGGATTTCGGCATCGGGCTCCTTTCTTGTGACGGGATGCAACGGTCGAGCGTTACCATGAAAGCATGAAAACAGCCTTGGCAGCGCTTGGCAGCGCTCTCTTTCTGTTCACCGCGGTTCGCGCCGATGAGGGCATGTGGACGTTTGACAATCCTCCCACGAAGCAACTGCAAGAGAAGTACAACTTTACGTTGACCACCCAGTGGCTGGATCACGTGCGGCTCGCGAGCGTGCGTTTGAATGACGGCGGCTCGGGATCATTCGTAAGTCCGAACGGATTATTGCTGACGAATCATCATGTGGCTCGGGGTCAGTTGCAGAAGAATTCGACCGCCGAACATGACTACATGAAGACGGGCTTCCTGGCGCAGACCAGCGCGGAAGAGATGAAGTCTCCCGATTTGGAAGTGAACGTTCTCGTATCGATGGAGAACGTCACCCAGAAGGTGCAGGACGGGCTGAAGGGCGCGAAATCGGCGGAAGAAGAGTTCGCCAAGCGCAAGGATGTGATCGCAGCGATCGAGCGGGAGTCTCTGGAGAAGACTGGGTTCCGGTCCGATGTCGTCACGCTGTATCAGGGCGGCGAGTACTGGCTGTATCGCTACAAGAAGTACACCGATGTGCGCATCGTGTTCGCACCGGAACAGCAGATCGCGTTCTATGGCGGTGATCCAGACAACTTCACGTATCCGCGGTATGACCTCGATATGGCCCTGTTCCGGGTGTATGAGAACGGGCAGCCGATCAAGAGCGACAACTACCTCAAGTGGAACCCCCAAGGTGTAGGCGATGGCGATCTCACCTTCGTCAGCGGGCATCCGGGGTCGACGTCGCGCCTGGACACGCTGGCTCAGCTGGAAGCCGAGCGCGATGTGGTGGAGCCGGCGACGCTGAAGATTATCAAAAACCGGCTGGATTCACTGCGAAAGTATTCGGCGCAGAGCCCGGAGGCGGCTCGGCAGGCGGGCACCACGATCTTCGGGCTGGAGAATTCGCAGAAGGCGTACTTGGGCCGCTTGAAGGGCCTGCAGGACGCGGCGGTGATGGGCGCGAAGAAGAAGGATGAGGACGCGTTCAAAGCGAAGGTGAACTCGAATCCGCAGTGGAAGGCGGCTTACGGCAAGGCCTGGGATCAGATCGCGGCCGCAGAGAAGAAGGGGCAGACCCGGTTCAAAGAGCAGTATTTCCACGGCCTCTATTCCAGCTACTCAGGGCTAGCGCAGCAGATTGTGCAGTACGTGACGGAGATCAAGAAACCGGATGGTCAGCGGCTGGGAGGGTATCACGAATCGCAGTTGGAATCTCTGAAGCAGCAGTTGTTCTCTCCGGCTCCGCTGTACCCGGAGATGGAGATCCCGCGCATCACCGGGGCTCTGGAGTTGGACTTGGCCGAAGCGGGTCCCAACGATCCGTGGGTGAAGCTGGTGATGGGCGGGAAGTCGCCCAAGGAAGTTGCCGAGGCTCTGGTGAAGGGAACCAAGCTGGGCGATGCGGAGTATCGCAAGAAGCTAATCGAGGGCGGTGAGTCGGCTGTCGCGGCGTCGGATGACACGATGATCGTACTGGCTCGCAAGCTGGATCCGATTCGTCGCGAGCTGGTGAAGTGGCAGGAAGACAATGTGGACAGCGTGGTGCAGCGCGCGGGCGAGATGCTGGGCAAGGCTCGTTTCGCGGCGTTCGGCAAGACGACGTTCCCGGACGCGACGTTCACGCTGCGCTTGTCCTACGGCAAGGTGGCCTCGTACCCGATGAACGGCACAATCGCTCCTCCGGTGACGACGTTCCACGGACTGTATGACCGGAATGCATCGTTCACGAACAAGGCTCCTTTCGATTTGCCACAGCGGTGGATTGACGGGAAGTCAAAGCTCGATTTGACGACTCCGATCAACTTCGTGACGACGAACGACATCATTGGCGGCAACTCAGGCTCGCCGGTGGTGAATGCGGCGGGCGAGATCGTGGGTCTGATTTTCGATGGCAACATCGAGAGTCTGGTCGGCGATTTTGTGTACGAAGGCAGCGCGAATCGTGCGGTCGCGGTCCACACGGCGGGAATGACGGAGGCTCTGCGGAAGCTATATGGCGCGGACAAGATCGTCAATGAACTGCTGACAGGGATTCGGTAAGACGAGGACTAAAAGAAGAGCGGCGCCGGTTGGCGCCGCTCGAGAGTCCAGGTTAAGACTTCAGACAAGACAAAGATTGTTTACGCCTGCGCGGAAGAATCTACGCGCGGGGCGAAGTAGCCGCAAGCGAGCTCTGGCTTCAGATCGAGCGCTTTGATCCAGCAATCGCGCGCACGATCAGAGGAGCCGGTAGCTTCCAGAGCATGGCCCAGGTTGAGCAGCGCTTCGGCGAAATTCGGTTCCCGCTGCAGCGCAGCTTCATAGAAGCGTACGGCTTCACCGGAATCGCCCATCTGCTGCGAGAGCACGCCACAGTTATAGAGAATGTCGCTGGAGGCATCGCCGTGTTCCAGCAGACGCGTGTAGTGCGTTAGCGCGTCCTCCGGTTTCTGGAGCTGCAATGCGATTTCCGCCAAACCCTGCAGTGCATCCGAGTGATTCGGGTGCTTTTCGAGCAGTTTCTTCAGCGTCACTTCAGCTTCGGCGTACTGACCGAGCTTCGAAAACGCGATGCTGAGGTTGACCTGCGCTTCCGGCCAATCGGCACGCTTGTCGAGGCACTGACGGAAGGCCGTCACACTGCCCTGCGCGTCGCCGCGCTCCAGACGTAGGTAGCCCAGGCGGAACCAGGCCGATTCGGCGTTGGGGTTGCGATCCACCAGCTTGGCGTAGAGATCTTCGGCTTCCCCGCCCTGCTTCTGGCGTTCGGCGATCCAGGCCATCTGGAGGCGCAAATCGTCACGATCGGGCAGCAGGTTGCTGGCGCGGCCAAACGCCGCACGGGCTTCTTCGAGCTTGCCGGACTGTTCGTAGGCGACGCCCAGGTTCAGATGAACCGCGGGACTGTCGGGGCGAATGACGGCTGCAATCTTGTAGGCTTCCAAAGCTTCTTCCAACCGGCCGGCCTTCTGACAGGCGACGCCGTAGTTAAACCAGTGGTCATGCGATTCCGGGGCGAGTTCCGTGAGCCGCTTGGTGTATTCGGCGGCGGACTTGGCATCGTCGTGGGCGAAGGCCGCGGCGGCCAGCCCTTCGAGGGCAGGCACCGAGTTCGGACGTAACTGCAACAAGCGCGTCGCGTACTTCTCGACAACATCGTAATCCTTGCGCTGGAGGCCGATGCCGATCATGTTGATGATCGGATCCTGCGCGTCTGGAGTGAGGGTCAGCAAGCGTTCGTAGGCGGAAGCGGCTTCGTCGAACTCCCAGCCCATCTGCAACGACACCGCTTCGCCGAACATGGCGGCGGTGGAGCGAGGGGCGTTGGCCAAGGTGTTCTTGAATTCCTTCAAGGCTTCGGTGGGCTTGTTCAGGCGCAGCAGACAGGTGCCGGCCGCGACCTGCGCGTTCACGTTCTTGGGATCCAGTTCCTGCGCTCCACGGAAGGCCTGCAAGGCGTCGGCGAAGCGCTCGAGGTTATATAGGCTGAGACCGAGGACGACTTGAATATCGGCACTGACGGGACGCAATACAGCGAGTTGCTTGTAGGCTTCGGCGGCCTCTTCAAAACGGCCCAGCTCAAAGTAGATCTGACCGCGGGCGGCCAGGATTTCTGCGGGATGACCACCAGACTGTTCGGCGACGTCGAGGGCCTTGAGCGCGTTTTCGCGATCATTCTTCAGGTGGAAAGAGACTGCGCGGCCCAGGTGGCGCAGCGAGTTTTCGAGCGACGGGTTGGGGGTGCGCATTCCAGCCATGTCCGGAGTGGAGGTCGGTAGCGAGCTGTGCGTTGCCATAAGATGCCTTTCGGTATTACGTAAAAATCAGGTTCTAAACTTACGCCCCTGTCCTGGGTAGAACATCGGCTTTCTTGGAATTCACCTGTAGTCCGGCACGGGCCGGACCGAAGCGTCGGGCGGTCGGATTTGCACCTACCGCAGGGCCTAGGACGGTGTCATACTCCCGCGCGGGAAGGATTCGATCGGTGCGAGGGGTCTTGATGGCCGGCCAAGTAAAGTAGTCGGCTGGATGAATGTGGGTCGGCACAGGAGCATCCAGACGGGGGAGGCTCTCGTCGTCCTGACGGGTGTGTGCCCAAACGAAGGACACCTCGAAATGGGGGGGCGGCATCTGCGTGATCGGCCGAGCGAGATACTGCTCCGGCAGCTGGCGCGGCAGTTTCGGATAGGGACCGGGCATGCGATACCCGGTGTGACGAATGCGCGGGAGCCGGTAGGCACCGTGCGGAGCCAGCGCGACGAAACGGGTTTCTTCGGTAAGCGCGGTGGGCTGCAGACGGAAATTCGGGGGTGGCACAACGACCAGCGAAACGGCGCGATAGCGCACGGGCTGCAATTTCGCTAGCGGCGTTGCCGGTCTCTCGGAACTGCGCGGGACGTTCGGGCTGAACTTGCCAGGACGAAGGGTCGCGGTCGGTTCGAGTGAAATGCCAGGTTGCGGCTCGCCGGACGGGTAGGCCCAGGAACTGAGCTCGGACATCGGCACAGCGGGACCGGTCAGCATGGAGCGCTGCGGAATCATGCGACCGCCAATGCCTAGGCCCGCAGGCGAAGGATTGGAGATCGGGGTCCAACGAAGGTCGACCGGCGAGGACGCGGGGCGGGCGTTAGCGGCGACACTGGGTTCCAGCATCGTGGAATCCACGCGCGGATTCGACCAGCCCTGTGGCTCCTGACGACGCACGGCGTCCAAGCGAGCTTCGACGCGCGCACGGAAATCCCGCACGCGAGGAGCGAGTCCAGGAGCCGTGAGATTCGGTTCTGTGGTGACCGCGATCGGATCGGCGCTACGGGGCCGCGACCACTGTTCGGAGGTGTTCCCGAGGTCGGCCAGCGCCGGGCGAGCCCCGGGGGCATCCGGCAGCAGCACAATTTCGGCAACGGCGTGTGTCGTTGCGGTCTCAGGGTGGAGCCCCGAGATTTGAAGGCTACTCTTGGGTCGAGCCAGTTCCCAACCAAAATTGGGGCCTGTCTTGGTGAAATGAGGCCAGGACGCCGGCATGCGGGGCGTCTGGACGCCTCCCGAGGAGGCCACCCACGCTGTATCGCCGAGCGCTGCTCCACTAGGGAGGCACCTGGGCTCTGTTTCAGGCAGGGCCACCGAAGACGCTACAAAGGACTGCGAGAGCGACCATTCGGGGACCGACGGCAGTTCGCTCACTAACTGCGGTTCCAGCGCACCGAACATGCTGCCGAAGCTCGGTGTGCTGAACAGCGGCGTGGGGGTCCAGGGAATTCGGGCAGCCAGAGGCAGCTTAGACACGGTCTCGGCCTGTGGGGCAGCGATCTCCGGTTCAAACTGGGCGTCGCGCGCAAACTCGGCGAGGCCCGCTACTTTCAAGTGTCCCGACAAAAGACGCAGGGATGTGGTCCGAACCGAAGCCGGCGCGGGGGGCTCGATCAACAGATCTGAGCTGTCCACGTACAGAGCCGACAGGTCCGGTTTCGGGGCCGTAAATTCCGCCGGAAGGTCAGCAGGTCGGGCCAGAAGCTCAGACGAGCGACGGGTATTCTCTGCAGGCGCCACGAAAAGTTCGATGAGACGTTCGTTGGACCACGATGCGACGACGGATTCCGGGTCCGCGTGAAGCTGTGGGAACTGCGCAGCGGCCGGATTCATCTCGGCGGCTTCCGATGGAAGAATCGACGGTGCCTCTAATTCAGGCTCGGCGACAAATTCCTGAAGCGGCGCGTACGGAGGCGCGGCCTGCGGGTCCAAGCTAAGCCGGGGCTTCAGAGATTCGGATTCAGCGACTGCCGGTTCTACCGAGTTCGGGGGGAACTCAGCAGGCTCGCAAGGGGGACCCGGCAGATCCGGTACGAAGCCAGCCATCGGGTATTCCACGTCTGGGGCGGCTGCGATCTCGGGAAGTTCAGGTTCAGAAGGACGATTCAGCGGAGGATCGATACGGCGAAGCAGAATGGGCGGCTCTGAGAGCGCTCCGGCCACGCGCAGAAAATCCTCGGAAGGAAGTTCCACCGGCGGAGCTTCTTTGGTGAGGGTGCCATTGCCGTGGCCGTTTTTCCCGTTCGAGTGACCGTTGGCCTCGACAGGCGTGCGCGCGATCCGCTTCAGCAACGCCGGGGGACGCTGAGTGGCGGGCTTGTCCTCCACAGATGCAGCCAGACGCTGACGGGCGAATTCGGCCTGCTGCGCCGTGTAGAGATCCAGATGCTCCACCGAACAGAATTGTTCCCCACGCAGCCGACGCATCAGGCTGAGGGGTTTGTGACAGTAATCGCAGGTCGTTGCCACGGTCTTCTCTCTCAAGTGCAAAATCGGCAGTTAACGCCTAACTCTTCAGGTCTCTCTAAGAGGAATTCTGTAGGATAGTGCCCCCAAACGCGGTATTTCCCCTCAGATTATGCGGGTACGCCGGTATTATGGAGGTTCATGGGTAGCCCATCTACGGCGTTGGTTCTATTCGATATTGACGGTACGTTGCTGCGCCAGGCGGGGCCGCACCATCGGGAAGCGCTCATCGAGGCGGTTCGCCGGGTGACGGGAATCGAGACAACTTTGGACGGCGTACCGGTGGCCGGGATGCTGGATCGGGACATCCTGACGGCGATGCTGCGGCAGGCGGGTGAGTCGGCAGCCCTGGCTCGGCGGCACATGCCCGACCTGGTCAGTCGCGCGCAACATATATACACACGGTCGTGCCCGGATTTGCGGCGGCGGGTGTGCCCAGGAGCCCGGGGGCTGCTGTATCGGCTGCATCGGCGAGGGATTCCGACGGGGTTGGTCACCGGGAACCTGACACGGATCGGGTGGAAGAAGATGGAGCGGGCAGGACTGAAGCAGTATCTCTGGTTCGGCTCCTTCGCGGAGACGGCCAAGGATCGGGCCGGGCTGGCAAGGCAGGCGATCCGCGAGGCTCGGCGGCAGGGATGGATTGGGCGCGACAGCAAGATTTCGCTGATCGGGGATCATCCCAACGATATCCGCGCGGCGAAGGCCAACGGGATTCAATCGATCGCCGTAGGGACCGGCGTGGTGGGCGTGGAGGAGCTTGCGCTACACTCGCCGGACATCCTGGTGCCGGATCTGCAGTCGCTGGAGTGGGATGCATTGCTGTAGGCGCTCCTACGGTCAGGGCGCGGTGTAGACGGTCTTCCACCCACCCGTCGGGAGAATTGATCCGATCGCCGTCCCAATCAGGCCCCCTGCTAGACCCAGGTATTGGGGTCCACCCTCCCCAGCCTTGGTGCCAAGGAGCGCCCCAATTGTGATACCGATTGCTGCTCCGACAGCCGTGTTGCGTCCACGAGTCGGTCGGGTGTCAATTCGGATGCGCTTGATCTCCTTCCGGGCGTATGTGGCGGATACGGCCTTGATCCTTAATACGATGTCGGCCTTACCAACAGACACAACCTCGGCCAGTTGCTCCGGACCAGTCAACATACGCACCTCGATTACCGTAGCGATCGGTATCCTCCGGATGATGGCGGACCAATCATCGGCCATTGCGGTCAGACTGAAGCAGATCAGCAGGATAAGTCGCATTACGCAGCATGCCCTGCGAGTCGGTCGCGCAGGCTGCGGATGGTGTCGCGTTGTTCACCGAGAACGCGTTTCACGACGTCGCCGATGGACAGGACTCCGACGAGCGCGCCATCCTCGATCACCGGCATGTGGCGGACGCGCTGCTCCGTCATCAGTTCCATGGCATCGCGCAGGCTGGCGTGAGGACCAATGGTGATCACGGAGGTGGTCATGATGTCACGCACGCGAGTTCCGTGGGAATTACGTCCCATGAGAATCACCTTGCGGCAGTAGTCGCGCTCCGAGATGATGCCCGCGAGCTTCTGATGCTGATCCACCACGATCAGGCAGCCGATGCCAGCTTCGGACATGCGGGTGATGGCACTGTGGACGCTCTGGTCCGGTGCGATGGTGTGGACCGTGGCTTCCTTTTCAAGGAGCGCGGCGCGCACCGGTTGATCGATATCGATCACGGCTTCGGTCAGGATTGCTTCGACTGTCGTCATAAATCCCCCTTCTGCTGGGATGAATCATGCGCCTGAAAGTGGAGGCTGTCAAGGGTGGGGATGCTGTAGGTCGCTTACAATCGAACTTAGCCCTCTCTTTCTTCATTCATGGAAGCCCAGCCCTTTTCCGTCAAACGCGCGCAGGTGGAGTTTCATAACTTCGCGTCGCTCGGCGAGCCCGAGACGAATTTGCGCATCTACGCGGAGGAGAACACTCGCCGCGGCACCGTAATTCGCAAGCATGCGCAGTTCATTGGCGGCATGACTCCGTTTCTGGAGATCGGCGCGAATGCCGGGCATACGTCGTACATGTTGGCGAATGAGTTTGGAGCAGACGGCTTCGCGCTAGACATCTCGGCCGATTCGTTGCGCCATGGCAGGCATTTGATGGAGGCATGGCGGTTGTCGAAGGCTCCTGTGCGGCTCGCGGGGGATGCCGTAAACTTGCCGTTCGCCGATGAGTCGCTGCGCTTCGTGTGTACGTTTCAGACGCTGAGCCAGTTCATGGACATCGAAGCGGCATTCAAAGAAGTCCATCGGGTGTTGCAGCCGGGCGGGGTGTTCTTGTTCGCGGAAGAACCGCTACTGCGGAAGTTGTCGCTGCGGCTGTATCGCTGCCCGTACTATGACACGATGAAGCCGTGGGAGCGGAAGCTGTTCGATTGGGGGCTTCTTGGCTACCTGGTGCGCGACGTGATTGGTGCTCATCAGGAAGAGAGCTTCGGCATCCGGCAGAATCACTCGATGGGATTGGCGGAATGGGACGCGCTGGCCAAGAAGTATTTCGTCGCTCAGGAATATGACGCCTTTGTTCCAGAGCGGGGCTGGGGCGAGCGGATCGTCAAGCGCGCGGCGTTGTCGAATTGGCGCGCAGCTCGGTGGCTGGGCGGAACGCTCGCGGGCACATTGAAGAAAGCGGGCACGGCTCCTGCGTCGCGATCGATGGAGCACTTCGAGCAGTTCCTGCGATGTCCGGACTGTCACGCGTCCATGCGCCTGGATGGCGATACGTTGCAGTGTTCGGGATGCGCGTACGCGGCAATGAATGAAGAGGAAGTCTACAACCTGCTGCCTTCCGCCGATCGTGCCGAGCTGTATCCGGGGGAACGCGCCGACATCATCGACTTCTCTTTACCGGGTCACGAAGAGCGACTCCTGGGCGAGTGGAACAAGCTGGAAGGCGTGCATGGAAACATGTATCGCTGGATCGGGGCACGAGCGGATGCGCGGCTGACACGCATCAAAGCCGGGCCGCAGCGGCTGCGGATTCGCGGGCATGCGCATCAGCAGAGTGTTCCGGGCGAGATTCGGATCGTCGTCAATGGAGCATCGCTCAAGACGTTCCAGATCGATCGCACAGGGATGTTCGTACTGGAAGCGGATTTGCCGGATGCAGACGAATACAGCGTGGAGATTCACGCGACACCGACTTGGTCGGTGCCGAGTGATCCTCGCACGCTGAGTGTGATGCTGGCGATGATTCGACTGGTGCCGCAGGCCTAGCTGGTCGCGGTCGCCTTGTCGGCGTGGATTTCCTGCAGGCTCCAGACACGCACCGGATCGCGACGGCGGGAAGCGATGGCTTCGACGGCGGCGCGAGCTCCGTTCATGGTGGTGATGCAGGGCACGCGGTACGTAAGCGCGTTGCGGCGAATCTCTTTTTCGTCGCCGAACGCTGCGGCTCCGGTGGTACCGGTGTAGATGACGAGGCTGATGCTGCGCGCCTTCAGCAGATCGACGGCGTTGGGGCGGCCTTCGTTCACCTTGAACACGGTTTTGACCGGAGTTCCGGCGGCTCGGATCACGTTGGCAGTGCCACGCGTGGCCGAGATTTCAAAGCCGAGTTCGTGGAGGCGTTTCGCGAGTACAGCAGCTTGCGGCTTATCGCGATCGTCGACCGTGAAGAACACCATGCCCTTGTCGGGCAGAGGCGTTCCAGCGCTGAGTTGAGCCTTGGCGAAGGCTTCGCCGAAGTTCTCGCCGACGCCCATCACTTCGCCCGTCGAGCGCATTTCCGGGCCCAAGGCCGGATCGACACCGGGGAACTTGTTAAACGGGAATACCGGTGATTTCACGAAGTATTGCGGCACCGGAAGGACACCCTTAGCGTCCGTAAAATCGGAGATCTTCTTGCCGAGCATTAAACCCACGGCGATCTTGGGCAGCGGCACACCTGTCGCCTTGCTGACATAGGGCACCGTGCGCGAGGCGCGCGGGTTTACTTCGATGACGTAGACTTTTTCGTCCTTAACCGCGTACTGAATGTTCATCAGACCGATGACCTTCAGCGCACGCGCGAGCATCTCCGTGTATTTCTTGATCGTGTCAAGCGTGGCTTGCGAGAGCGTGTTCGCAGGGAGAACACAGCTGGAGTCGCCGGAGTGAATGCCGGCTTCTTCGATGTGTTCCATGATGCCGGCGATGAGGACGTTTCCGTCTACATCGGCCAAGGCATCCACGTCCACTTCGGTGGCATCTTCCAGGAAGCGGTCGATCAGGACCGGACGTTCCTGCGAGAAGGTCACTGCTTCGTGCATGTAGCGGCGGACGCTATCTTCGTCATACACGATCGCCATGGCGCGGCCCCCCAGTACGTAACTGGGGCGTACCAGCACCGGAAAACCGATGGAACGTGCGATTTCGCAAGCGCCTTCGACGGTGGTCGCCGAGCCGTTGGCGGGTGACGGGATCTTCAATTCATCGAGCAAGCGGCCGAACTGCTTGCGATCTTCCGCAAGGTCGATGTTCAGCGGATCCGTACCGATGATCGGCACGCCGGCGTTCTTCAGCGGAATCGCGAGCGTCAGCGGGGTTTGGCCGCCGAACTGCACGATCACGCCATCCGGTTTTTCGGTGTCGTAGATGTTGAGAACTTCTTCTAGCGTCAGCGGTTCAAAGTACAGCCGGTCACTGGTGTCATAGTCGGTCGACACGGTTTCCGGGTTGCAGTTGACCATGATCGACTCGACACCGAATCCCTGCAGTGCGAAGGAGGCGTGGCAGCAGCAGTAGTCGAACTCAATGCCCTGCCCGATACGATTGGGGCCGCTGCCGAGAATCATGACCTTCTTACGGTCACTAGGCGCAGCTTCGCAGTTGCCTTCGTAGCTGGAGTACATGTACGGCGTGAAGCTTTCGAACTCCGCCGCGCACGTGTCGACGCGATTGTAGACAGCCTTGACGCCCAGTTCCTTGCGGCGGGCGCGCACATCGAGCTGGTTTACGTTCCATCCGCGAGCCAGCTTCGAATCGGACATGCCGTTACGCTTGGCCGAGAGGAACTCTTCTCTGGTGGTGGAAACAAGAGATTTTTCGGCCAGTGCCTTTTCTTCGTCCACCATTTCCTTGACCTGACGCAGGAACCAAGGATCAATATTCGTGTACTGCTGGACCTGCTCTTCGGTAAAGCCGCGTTCGAAGGCGTAGCGAATGTAACCAAGGCGTTCGGGATTCGGCGTGATGAGGCGCGGCTTGATCAATTCATCATTGAAGATAACCGAGGCATCGGACTTGCCGGTTTCAAGGCTGCGAATCGCCTTGCCCAGGGCCTGCTTAAAGGTGCGGCCGATGGACATGACTTCGCCGACGCTCTTCATCTGCGTGCCGAGCACGGGTTCGGCGCCAGGGAATTTCTCAAACTGCCAACGCGGAATCTTGCAGACCACGTAGTCGATGGTCGGCTCGAAGCAAGCGGGCGTCTTGAGCGTGATGTCGTTCCGGATTTCGTCGAGACGGTAGCCGACGGCCAGCTTCGCGGCGATTTTCGCGATGGGGAAACCGGTGGCCTTCGACGCGAGCGCGGAACTGCGCGACACGCGCGGGTTCATTTCGATGATGATCATGCGCCCGGTCTTCGGGTCGATGGCGAACTGGACGTTGGAGCCGCCGGTATCGACGCCGATCTCGCGCAAGCAGGCGAGCGAGGCGTCGCGCATCATCTGGTATTCGCGATCGGTCAGAGTTTGCGCCGGAGCAACAGTGATGCTGTCGCCGGTGTGCACGCCCATGGGATCGAAGTTTTCGATGGAGCAGATGATGATGCAGTTGTCTGCAAGATCCCGCATGACTTCCATCTCATACTCTTTCCAACCGAGCACGCTTTCTTCGATCAGGACTTCGTGGACCGGAGAGAGTTCAAGGCCTTTGTCGACAATTTCGACCAGCTGTTCCGGGTTGTAGGCGATGCCACCGCCGGTGCCACCGAGCGTAAAGCTGGCGCGGACGATGGTGGGGTAGCTATGTTTTTCGGCGAATTCAAGGGCGCTATCCAGCGCCGCCTGCTTGTTCTCGCGCGTCTGGCCGTCCCAGTTGATCAACTGCGATTCCGGCAGATCGAGGCCGATCTTCTTCATCGCATCTTTGAACAAAAGGCGATCTTCCGCCTTCTTGATCGCCGGCAGCTTCGCGCCGATCAGCTCCACGCCGTACTTGTCGAGCACACCAGCTTCGGCCAGTGCGACGGACAGATTCAGTCCGGTCTGGCCGCCGACGGTGGACAGCAGCGCGTCGGGACGTTCCTTACGGATGATCTCTTCGGCGTATTCAACACTAAGGGGCTCAACGTAAGTCTTATCCGCGAGGTTCGGATCGGTCATGATCGTCGCGGGATTGGAGTTGAGCAGGATGACTTCGTAGCCGTCACTGCGGAGCGCTTTACAGGCTTGCGCGCCGGAGTAGTCGAATTCGCAGGCTTGGCCGATGATGATCGGGCCGGAGCCGACGATCATGATCTTCTTGATGTCGTTGCGGCGCGGCATTTACTTGGACTCCTCCATGAGCTTGATGAAGTCGTCGAACAGGTACACCGAATCGTGCGGGCCAGGGGCCGCTTCCGGGTGATACTGCACGCAGAACAGCGGGTACTTCTTGTGGCGGAAGCCTTCGAGCGTTTGATCGTTCAAGTTGATGTGCGTAACTTCGAGGTCGTTGGCGTTGAGCGAGTCCGGGTCGACACAGAAGCCGTGGTTCTGGGCGGTAATTTCCACTTTCCCCGTCAGCTTGTTCAGCACCGGGTGATTACCCCCGCGATGGCCGAACTTCAGTTTGAAGGTCTTGGCTCCCAGTGCCAGGCCGAGCACCTGATGGCCGAGGCAGATGCCGAACATCGGCACCTTGCCGATGATCTTCTGCACTTCCTTGGCCGGACCAGCGAGTAGCGGCTCCGGATCGCCGGGGCCATTCGAGAGGAACACCCCATCCGGCTTCAGCGAAAGCACGTCGGCGGCGGAGGTTCCCGCGGGCACGACGGTCATGCGGCAGCCGGTGTGGGCCAAGCGACGGAGAATATTGCGCTTGATGCCGAAATCGTAGGCAACGACGTGGAACTTCTGTTCGCGGGGCGCACCGAAATCTTCGGACGGCGAACAACCGACGATCGGTTCAGTCCATGCGTAGCGATCTTTGGTTGAAACGCCTGTCGCCAGGTCCAGACCGGCCATCGAAGGAGCGTTTTTCGCCTTTTCGACGAGGGCAGCCTTGTCCGTGGAGAGCGTGGAGAGCACGCCCCTCATGACGCCGCGCGAGCGCAGGTGCAGCACCAGGGCTCGGGTATCGATGCCCGAAATGATGGGCACCCCTTGGCGGGCGAGGAACTGGTCGGCAGTCTCATCCGCTCGCCAGTTACTGGAGAGCGGCGAGAACTCGCGAACCACCAAACCTTCGATGAACGGCTTGACGGACTCGTTATCGAGTTTCGACGCACCGTAATTGCCAATCTGGGGGTTGGTCAGGACGACAATCTGACCGGAATAGGAGGGGTCTGTGAAAATTTCCTGGTATCCGGTGAGGGAAGTATTGAAAACAACTTCACCGGTTCTTTCTACGGGCGCACCAAAACTACTACCCTCGAAGACTGTTCCGTCTTCCAGGGCGAGGACTGCTGGCTTCAAGTGGGTGTTGCCTCCAGTTTCCGCTGCGCACAACTGGGCCGTGCGCTCGACTCGGGGGTAACCCCTATTGTCCCATACTCAGAACTGAATCCGCACCCCGCCCCATGCGATACGCGGCGCGCCGGGCGCGTAGAACGTTGCCTGACGAACAGGGAAGCTTCCATCGGCGTTCGCCGGCAGGGCACGGGCCACGAAATTACCCTGATCGTTAAAGCCAGTGGGGCCCAATTGCGCGGCCGTGTAATAGCGCCGATCGAAGACGTTGTTCAACTGTCCGAAGAGTTGCAGACGCTTATGCAGCTGGTAACGCCCGCCGAGATTGAACACCGCGTAGCCGGGCGATTTCCCGGGACCCAGATAGATGTTCCCGTCGGCCTTGTGCAGGTTGTTCTCATTGCCGCGAGCGTAGGAACTGGAGAACGTCATCATCGTGAGGGTCGCGTTGAACTTCCTGGTGATCTTCAGGTCAGCGAATGCCTTGCCCATGTGACGCGGGGCAAGCGGAATGCGCGCGCCGGGATTCACCACGATGTACGATTCGACGCCCTTACTGCCCGCGAGCGCAGCCACGTTGGTGCTGTTGGCTGAGCCATTCACGTCCTCGACGCTCTGATATGTGGCGTCCAGGAACGTGTAATTGACGCCCAGGTTGACCCGTTTGATGTCGGTATCCAGATCGAGTTCCAGGCCCTGACGGCGCGTCTGGCCAAAGTTCTTGAAGTAGCCGAAGCCGGTCTGGGGCGACGAAACAAACATGATATCGTTCCGGTTTTCGGCGCGGAACCAGCCGATGCTCCACTTCGCGCGCCCCTCTACTTCACCGCGGTACCCGGCCTCCACCGTCCGGGAGATGACCTGCTTCAGCGGCGGATCACCCGCCATCGAATTCGGCAACTTGCACGGCACATCGGGATCCGCGCAACCCAGTTCGATGGATGTGGGGGCCCGGTTCGCTTCGCTGTAGCGGCCATAGAGATTCAACAACGTGGTCGGGTTGTAGGTGACGCCCACGGCCGGATTGAATCGGCTGAAGGCATGCTCGCCGGTAAGAGATCCGGGACCCGCCTGCGGGCGGAGCTGGTCACGATTGTCGATCGTCGTCCGATTGAATCGACCGGAAACCGTGATATTCCAAGCTCGCCCGAGGGAAAGTGTGTCCGTCGCGTACAGGCTCCCAGTGCGAATGGTGCCGTTGAGATTGACCCGTGTATCAAACGGCTCTCCGTCGACAACACCGCCGGAAACTCCGTCGGCAAACGCCGCGATGGGCGTCACGCTGCGATCGGGATTCAGGTAGCCAAGCTGAGTGAGCGAATCAAAGTGCACGCCGCTGCGGTCCCACGCAGCACCCGCCGTGAACTGATTGCGATTTTCGCCTGACGAACTTACGCGGGATACCTGGCCCGAGAATCCGGCATTGTGCTGCTTGCTGCGGCCGCGATTCAAAAGACCGTTGCATTTTTCGCCAGGTTCATCCCCCTGCAGCCCCTGCGCGATGCAGCGCCAGAAGGGGAACGGCGTATTCGCGGCCGTCGCGCCACTCACGGGGAACCCTGAGTATCCAGCCGCAGCCAACGCACTACGATCAGCGGCACTCGGCTGATAGACGGACTGGTCCAGCGAGGCCTCGTTGATATCCGCGTTGAAGCTACTGGTGCTGATGTAGCGATAGTAGGCGTTGCCGAAGAAGGTCCACTGATCATTGAAGGAGTGGCGACCGGTGAAGTTCAGGAACGGCGAGCGGTTCCCGAACACGTCGGGTTTGGTGTAGAGGCTGGTGTAGTCGCGAGCCAGGAAGCGCTGCTCCTGAAACCCGCTGCCGTTCAACTGGTTGTTGGCGTAAATGGCACTGACGCCCAACATCGTCTTCGCGCCTTGCCAGCCGAGCTTGCCCATGAACTGGCGCACATTCGAAGGCGAAGACTGCCGCCATCCGTCTTCAAAGAAGAGGCTGGTGGCACCGTAATAGTTCCAATGCCCGCGCGAGCCACCATGCTCCAGATCGGCGGTCCTCCGGCCGTACTGGCCTCCGCCGATCTGGAGCGACGTGCCCGGATTCGTGTAGCCGTCTTTGGTGCGAATCGAAATCGCGCCGCCCAGCGTGTTGAGGCCAAACAGAGGATCGGAACCGGGGACCAGCGCGGTCTCCGAAATCGCCACACGCGGCAATAGATCCCAGCTGACCACGTCGCCGAAGGGCTGGTTCATGCGCACGCCGTCCATGTAGATGGAGAGCCCTTGCGGTGTACCTAGCAGCGGGCTTGCCGTAAAGCCGCGATAGTTCACGTCGGGCTGAAAGGGGTTGCCATTGACTTCATTCAGGAACACGCTGTTCAGGCGTTGATTCAGGACGTCAGAAATACTGATCGAATTCGTGCGCTGCAGATCTTCCTGCGTCACCGTCTGGACCGGAGCGGCGATCTGGCTCAACAGAAGCTCCACGCCAGGCAGAGGAGCGGCAGAGATCACGTCGACGCGCGTAGCTTCAGAACCAACTTCCAGCGTGATGGGCAGATTGACGGGCGTATCCGCATCCACGTCGACCAGCACGGCCTGCTTCGAGAATCCCTGTGCAACCACTTCCAGCCGGTACCGGCCCAAAGCCAGTCCGTTGAACGTGTAGCGCCCTTGAGCATCCGTCTCAAAGCTCTGGACCACACCCACCGACAACCGAGCCAGCGTCCCTGTGGCCGCAGCGGTGGCGCCCGTGGCATCCTTCACTTCCAGATTGATCTGGCCGGACTGAGCCCATACGGAGGCGGCAAACAAGAGGCACACTACGAGCAAGCGAGACATATTCTGTTTGAACTATTCTAAGGGCGAGTAGTTTGTTCACACTTTTCGTGAACAAAACCTCCCCTGCGCGGATTCTCTTGTAGCGGCATGAACCTGGATCAGGCAGATTCGGCACTTCCACTGGCGGCAACCGGTCGTCAGGAGGGACCGACTTCACTCGAGATCGAGGTCACCCAGATGTTTGACGACCTCCGGGCTCCCTTGCTGCGCTACTTAGGGTCCTTCGGCTTGGCGTCGCAGGATGGAGAAGAGATCGTGCAGGAAGTGTTTTTGGCGCTGTTCTTGCATCTACGCGAGGGCAAGCCCCGCACGAATCTACCGGCTTGGATTTTCCGGGTGGCGCACAATCTGGGTCTGAAGCGCTGCTTGGCGAATCGCAAGGCCCCCGTGGAGCAGGTGGAGCCAGCGGTTCACGTCGACCCTACTCTGGACCCCGAGCAACTGGCCGCCAGCCGGCAACGGCGGGAGCGATTACTCGCGGTGGTTCGAGCTCTGCCGGAGCAGGACCGCCGCTGCTTGTATCTGCGAGCCGAAGGCCTGCGCTATCGCGACATCACGGAGGTGCTGGGCATGTCCTTGGGAGCCGTAGCGCAGTCTGTGGCACGCTCCTTGGAACGGTTGAATCGTGCGG
>CANIIC010000014.1 GCA_947467395.1 Bryobacterales bacterium | reverse complement strand
CTCAGTTCCAGCCGAGCCGCGATTTCCTTCGCGCGCACCCCCTCCACCAGCAACGAGAACACCTGATACTCGCGGCCGCTCAGGGCGTCAATGGGATCTTCTGGTTCATTCTTGTGATGCGAAGCGAAGATCTTGTTCAGCTCCAGCTGCGGCGAAACGTAGACGCTGCCTTCGAGAACCTGCTCAAACGCCTCCAGCATTTGCGACGCGGGCGCGGACTTCAGCAGGAACCCGTTGACACCGCAACGCAGGGCTTCGACGACTGTCTTCCGGTCACGCCGAGTCGACAACACCAGGAGCTTCGTCCGGAGTCCGGCCTCCCGCACACGCCGTACGATCTCTAGAGCGAACAAATCGACAAGGTTCATGTCCAGCACCGCCAGATCCGGCTGCTGGGCTTGAATCATCTTGAGCGCGGCGGCCCCTTCGGAGAATTGACCGACGACTTTGAAGTGCGGCTGAGCGTTGCACAACGCAGCCAACCCTTCTCTGACCAGCGTCAGATCATCAGCAAGAAGAACAGAGTAAGTTTTAGGCTCGCGAATAGGGACCATAGGAACACCGGGGGACCGGACCGCGTCAGGTTTCGCCTAAGGCCAAACCCTTAACACGGACTCAGTAATCGCCCCAATCCTACAGTGAGCCAGAAAGGAAGGAATTCTCCGCAATTGTGGGGAGGACGAATCCTCCCCACTTTGCGGGGATGTTTACTTGTAGCTGCGAACCGCAGTGGCCTCGTCGTCGAAGACTTCGAAAACCGTGTACAGCTTGGTGATTTGCAGCAGGTCCTTAACGCGCTTGGTGAGGTTCAACAGTTTCACTTGGCCACCTTGATTGGTGATCGTCGTGAAGCCCGAAACCATTTCGCCAATGCCAGAGCTGTCGATGTAGCTGACTTCTGCCAGATTCAACAGCAGTTTCTTGTTTCCCGCATTCCCCAAATCGCGAACCGTATCGCGGAACGTGGTCGCTCCATCACCCAGAGTGATGCGGCCTTCCGCGTCCACAACCGTTACGTCACCCACCTGACGGGTGGTCAATTTGACACTCACAGCGCCTCCTCGTGCTACTCGCTCTTAGTCTTGTACTTCACCATGCGAACTTCTGTACCCCGCGGGTCGCGGCGGGATACTGTGAACTCATCCATAAACGCCTGCATCATGAGAACGCCTCGGCCAGACTGGCGCAAGAGGTTCTCCTCTGCGAGCGGATCGGGAAGCTTGTTGCTATCGAAGCCATCGCCGTCATCGCCGATCACGATTTCCAGGCGCTCCGCTGTATGGGACACCGTGAAGTGTACCTTCTTGCGAGTATTGTAGCGGTTGCCGTGAACCACAGCATTGACCATGCACTCCCGCAAGGAGATGCCGATCTCATGCTGCTGGTCCTCGTCGAATCCCATTTCTCTGGCAGTACGCATGACGAGTTCTTCGGCATGGTCCACACTCTCCAGAGTGGATTCGAGCTCTTCCTTTACCTCCGCCGGACTATGCTGGTCTGCCACAACACTCCTCACGCGCACGATACGTAGATAGTGATCGCCGCGAGATCAGTCGAATCGTTACGGTAAACTAGCGGCCAACCGAAAGTCAAGAGCAGCTTAGGCGGGCAGGTAGCCCAGCACAGTGGAATAGAAGGATTTCACGAAGGCTTCTGCTTCCCGCTGCGCCGCAGCTTCGTCCTTATTTTGGATGGGGATCACCACGCGGATCAGGGCGGTATCGGTGCGGTTGTAGCGCATGGCGTCGGCCACCACCCAGAACTTAGCCTTGTATTCGCTCGCCACCGCGCGATCCCTAGACTGGTACCAATAAAGAACCAGACTGCGATTATCGCCGTGGGCAATCACATACCTGTTCACTTCGATCGGCACTCCGCGACCCGAATCAATACTGATAATCCGGTCGTCCAACGGCAACCAACCGGAACCCGGCAGACAATTCTTCGGCGAATGGGGCGCTTTCCCCGACCGTTGCGATCGGAACCCGGCTACGAAGAGGTTCGCGGCCACTTTACCGTCGGTGTAGGTCCGATCCAGAGTATCGTCTGCCTGCAGAACCGCCATCGTTTCGGCATCGACGACACCCTCTTGCAGAAACTGCCAGGAGCCCAGCTGCCGGGGAACTTCCGCCAGTGGGCGACTGGTTGGGATGTACTCCTGGCGGATTGAACTGTAAACAACCGAGCCCTGCAACAACAACAGGAGGCTTACCACCTGGACAGCCGTGGACTTGAAAAATTGGAACATGTCGAATTTCCTCTTGTGCTAGGCCGCTTGCGACGCGTCGTCGCTCATGTCGTCGGTCGGCAGATCCGGTGTATGGCGCAGACTGATCACCCAGTTAATCGCCCAATGCGTGGCCGCCAGCATCACCAGGGCGATCCCGAAAATCACGAAGCCCTCCGTCTCGTGGAATACGCCAGTGGCCAATTCCGGATCAATCTCACTCAGGATGCCCGTAATCGTCACTCGGCCGGCATTCGAGAGAATCGCGATCGGAATCGTACAGAAGAACAGGGCCCACCGCATCCATACTTTCTTGTCGAAAACATAGGCGTAAACCAGCGACAGGAACGTCAACATCAGCAGGCTTCGAATCCCGCTGCAGGCCTCCGCTACCGAAAGTTTTTGGCTGGCCAGTTCCAGGACATTGCCCTCTCGCAGCACGGGGATATTGATCAACATCAGGCAGATCTCTGCCACCTGGCTCGCAAACAACTGCAGCGGGAACGTGATCTGGTTATAGATGACTGCTGGAATCGGAATCATGAACGGAAGCAGCAACAGCGGGAAGATCAGTTCCCGAATCAAGGCCGTTCCACCTAGGATCAGGAGCACGCCCAGCAGTGCTTCCAGGAACGCTGTCCGTTGCAGGAACAATTCCGCGCCCAACACCCCGACATAGGACTGAAGACCGCTCCAGACCAACAGGCCCAAACCCCACCAGGCGGGCTTGCTCGGCAAGCGTAACAGGGTTTCGCGACGCTGCCAGGCAATGTAGCCGGCTACGATCGGAACAAAGAACCCATGGCTGACGTCGTCGTCTGTCATCCATTGATCCACCAGCTTGCGCAGAATCGGGAAGTACACCCCGACCAGCAAAGCGGAGAACCACGCGATCTTGACCCACGGCATCGGCACATGCTCCGACTCCGACCGCGCATCCGATTGTGATTGCACCTGTTCGGTAATGGTGTCCATGTCGGTTTAGTTCTCCGTCGACGAGAGCGCCAAGGCACCCCTGCTCGCTATAAGCATAGCGCGGGATTTTGTGCCGCGGAGCCAGCAGTAAGTACCGATTCCACAAGTACTCAGGGGCCCCACGGAAGGACTAAGGTGCGCGCTAGCTCGCCACACGAGCTTCGTCATCACCCGAACGACCCGCTTGCGCCATGAGTCGGCGTGGGTCCAGCAGGTGCTGCGGACGGTAGCTGTTCTGCGACCAGCGCACCCCCGCCTCGAACTCAACCCCCAGGAAGTAGCCAATGTCGCGAAACACGCAGTACTTCACCACACCCTTCAACTCGCCGCTTGGGTAGCTGATGTGAATCGCGCTGCCCAGTGGCACCGGACGATCCACCTGCAGGCAGGCGCCTGACAGGCTGATGTCCTCTAAATTCGCTACGCCGCGCTTCTTCCGTCCATTTGCGTCCTTCCACTGGAAGTCAACGAGGTCGGCGCACAGCATTCGGGTTTCGATTCGACGGTCTAACATAGGCGTTCTATAGTTGATATCGGACTCCCGCGGCCGCTTAAGTAGTCCACGCCCCTTAGGGGATTTTGCCTTAAACCCATCTAAGCAGTCCTGCTCAGTAGACCGCTCCCTCGATTGGTACCATGTTCTCACGACACCGGCAACTGATGAGACAGATATCCCGCCCCGATCGTTTCGACATCCTATTACGCCTGGGCGGGTTCGTCGCGGTGGCTCTACCCCTGTGGCTGCTACTAGCCAACCTGCTGCCGGGGTTGGATCCGGTTTCCCGCTCGGTCTCCGCGTCTCTCGTCGCTGGGCTCACGGCCAACCTTATCTCAGCCCGCTGGTTCGGAACTCTACACTTTTCCGACTTTGGCCTGGATTGGGACACCTCCTCCGCCAACCAGCTCGCGCTCGGCCTGCTCCTGGGCGTCGGATCGATGAGCCTGCTGGTGCTCGGCTCGATCGCCGCAGGGCTGGCCCATTGGGAACCCGCCGACGCAGGCAACCTCGCTTGGCTCACCGGAGCTCTTCTGGCCGGCGCCGCCGGCGAGGAACTCCTGTTCCGTGGCTACGCGTTCCAATACTTGGCGCAGTCCTGGCCGACCCGCACCATCATCGGCTCCGGCATCCTGTTCGGCCTGACCCACGTCCTGTTGAACCAGAACATCCAACTGATCGGCACACTGAACACCGCCTTGTGGGGTGCACTGCTCGGCTACGCATACTGGCGCACGAAAACGCTCTGGCTCCCCATCGGGATTCACTACGGTTGGAACCTTGCCCAAGTCCTGTTCGGGGCGAGCCTCAGCGGGACTACAATAGGGGCAACAGGAGTTCGCCTCGTGTGGTCCGCCGGTGAAATCTGGAGTGGTGGCGACTACGGACCCGAAGGCGGCCTCCTGACCACGGCAGCTGGTCTAGCGGTGCTGCTGATGTTGCGGCGAGTGAGGTGATCGGATGCTTCGGCTCTGGTGTTCAACAATCTCAATTCTGGTGGCAGCGTCCATCCTGCACGCCGATACGCACAAGCTCACCGAGGAGCAGCGCCGCGAACTGATCCGCGGACTCACCGCTGAATGGGCCACGGCACGCGTCGTCCTGCCCATGTCAAAGAAGGCCCTGCCGTTCGATTCCATCGGCACCTACGACGAAGAAGTCTGGCGCGACGCCAACTATAAGAACGGTCCCGCGGCGCGCCCCGGCGACTTGGTCCAGATCACCAAGGTCGAAGTGGATAGCGACAAGGTCAAGCTCGAAATCAACGACGGTTCGAAGAAGGGTTCCTTCTGGGATCGCGTCCAGATTGGCACCGGCAATCAGACCGCCCCCATCACCCGCCCGAAGACGAACGCGATGATGGGCACCAGCATCGAAATCTCGTTCCCGGATTCCATCGGCGGCATCGATTCCGTCGGCGTAAAAAAGCTGCTGGCCAAGGTCCTGGATTTCGACAAACACACCGCGATCGAAAACTACATGGATTCGCTGCCCGAACCGATCCGTGAAGCCATCAAAGCCCAGAAACCGGTCGTCGGCATGGATCGCGAACAGGTTCTCCTGGCCGTTGGCCCGCCACGCAGCAAGTCCCGCGAGACTAAAGAAGACGTAGACTACGAAGACTGGATCTACGGCAAGCCGCCCGGCATCATTCGCTTCGTCAAATTCGCCGGCGCCAAAGTCGTAAGCGTCGACGAGTTCTACGCCGGCATCAACGGCAGCACGGCGGACACCGGCCCGGTCCAGTAGGGCCTTTTTGAGCCCCACGGGCTCGCTTTGCTACACTCGGTTGCATGAGTGCTCCCGGCGCTGCGGCCCCGTCTATCAACATTGAGAAGGATCTTCTCGGCGATTTTGTCCACGTAGTGGAGCGAGCTGCCATTGAGTCGGCTCGGACCATGGGACAAGGCGACGCCGAAGCCTCCGATCAGGCAGCCGTGCAGGCCATGCGCAAAGCGTTTGAAGGAATCCGCATGGCAGGCAACATCGTCATCGGCGAAGGCGAACGCGACGAAGCGCCCATGCTCTATATTGGTGAGCCCGTCGGCGCTCCCGCACAGGACGGCGTGCAGTTCCCGCGCGTCGATATCGCCGTCGATCCTCTCGAGGGCACCAACCTCTGCGCCACCGGTGCACCCAATTCCATCTGCGTACTCGCCGCGTCCGAACCCAACGGTTTGTTGCACGCGCCGGACTGCTACATGGACAAGATCGTGGCCGGCCCGGCCTGCCGCGATGCACTGGATATCGAAGCTCCGGTGAAGTACAACCTCAAGACTATCGCCCGCTGCCTCGACCGCCGCGTATCCGACCTAGTCATCATGGTGCTGGATCGCCCGCGCCATCAGGATCTCATCGCCGAAATCCGCAGCGCCGGAGCGCGCATCCGCCTGATCACCGATGGCGATCTCTCCGCGGGTATCGCGGCCGCCGTGCGTGGCGCGAACGTCCACGCCGTGTTCGGCACCGGTGGCGCTCCCGAAGGCGTGCTGACGGCCGCCGCCCTGCGTTGCTTGTCCGGAGAAATGGTGGCGCGCCTGGTCGTCAACACCAAGCAGCTCGAAGAACGCGTCGAACGCATGGGCATCAAGGACCCGAAGCGCATCTACAGCGCCAAGGATCTGGCTCCCGGCAAGGAGATCATCTTCGCCGCCGCCGGCGTCACGTCCGGTGCGCTGCTGAACGGTGTTCGCTTCTTCGGCCAGGGCTGCCGTACGCACACGCTAGCCATGACCGCCGCTTCAAAGCAGGTCCGTTTTGTCGACACCGTGCACATGACCGAAGAACCCGGTCCGCGCGGCGTGCGCCTGTTCTAGGCAGTTGAGAAAAATGTCGCCCGTACGGGACTAGAGAGACATGAACGAAACGCAAATATTGACGATCGCTCTGGCCTCAGTCCCCACGATGGTGACCGTTCTCATCGGGATTCTTATCAATAACTCGCGGTTAAGCGACCTGCGCGCCCATATGGACGCCCGCTTCGGCGATGTGGACAAGCGCTTCAACGAAGTGGACCGCCGTTTCAATGAAGTGGATCGCCGCTTCACTCAGGTAGACCGGAAGTTCGACGACATGCGCGACATGTGGCGCTCCGAATTGCATCGCGTCGAAGAAGTGCTCGACGCGCGCCTCAAGCATCTCGAAGAACGCTAGCGGCCCTTCGTCGCGCCCGTGCCCACGCCCTGAGGCAAGTTGATCGTCCCGCCGCGACCCGTCGCCTGTCCCGCACCCGGCTGACCAAACCCACCACCCGCGCCGCCCTGTCCGAAGCCCCCGCCCTGACCCAATCCAGTGCCCGTGAAGCCACCGCCGCCTTGCTGTCCCTGCCGTCCCGGCTGCCCGGGTTGACCCGGTTGTCCTGGCTGCCCCGGACCTCCCGGCTGACCCGCACCACCAGCTCCACCGACGCCACCGGTGCCCTGCCGAGGCGTGTACACGAACTCCCACTCCTCATACTTCTGGCGTTCTTTGTAAACCTTGATGCTCGCGCCCGTGTGCTTGCTCGCGACCCCCGCAATGCCGCCTCCACCGACGGCGTTGTTGGTCGTCGTGGTCACACCCGCGGGCGGCGTACGAGGCGTCGTCAGCAAATTCATGATGGCGTTCGCGCCCGCATTGTTCGGCGTCCCACCAGGAACACCCGGCGTCGCGACGGGAGCCTGCCCTGGATTCGCCGCACCGATCGGAGCCGGGATCAGTTGCCCGTTCGGACCGAACTGAAACCCCGGAGGCGCCTGCTGGTTCTGATTCTGCGTTCCCGGCGGCGCTTGCTGACCCGCGAACTGCTGCCCCGGAAACTGCGGCTGAAATCCGGCCGGATTCACTTGTACACCCGGCGGCGGCGTCTGTCCTGGAAATTGTTGCCCAGGAAACTGCGGTTGAAACCCGCCCTGCTGCGCACCCGGACCCGCCGCCGTCTGCACATTCCCCGGCAACTGGACTCCTGCCGGCAGTCCCGCACCCGGAACTCCGAACCCACCTGCGTTAAACTGCGCCTGACCCGGGAAATTCGGCTGCCCCGGAATCTGCTGCGGTGTCGGAGCATTGAACTGCTGCGCCCCCGGCAATGTGGTGTCGCTGGGCCGCGCGAGCACCGCCGCATTCACCTCTTGTTCCTGATTCTGCTGCGTGCTGCTCGATGAAGAGGACGACGCGCTCTGCGACCCGCTATTCGGATCCGTCGGTGGCTTCTGCACCAGCGAGTCGGTGAGCTGCACACCATTGGTGTGGATCAAACGCCAGTCGTCTTTGCCCGTGTACGGATCGATGTAGCGGCGACGCAGGTAGCGCTTGTTCTTGCCGCGCTCCAGATCGTCGATGCTCTGCGGCCATTGCCCGCTGTTATCGGCTTGATACAGCTGAATCGCGCGAATATACTGCTCCCCGCGCTCGATCAATAGTTGTTCTTTTTCGCGCTCGCTCTCAAACGCCACACGCGGCAATTGCGCGTACAGCATTAGCGCGATCGCACCGGCCATCAGGAAGACCACCAGCAGGATGAACCCGCCTTGCTCTTTCTTACGCCGGGATGTGACGGGCCGCAACATCATCGTTCACCAATCAAGGATCACTGCGATCGACAATGCGAATCGTCTGCGTGTTCTTCGCCACCGTGTCTTCCACTTCCGCGGAAGTCGTGCCGATGCGCACCACGCGATAGCGGCTGCGGATCATGTCGTTCTCGCCGACGATGAAGTTCTCTTCGCCATCCACAAACAACGCACGCAGTTTACGGCCCGCACGCGGCGCGCCTTCATAACCAAAATACTTCAGCGGAATCGGCGGAGCAGGCGGCTTCACTGGCGTCGCAGGCGGCTGCGGCTTCGCTTCCGATACCACCGGCTTCACCGGCGCGGTCGGCTTGATCGGATCCACCTTCGGCGGCGGCGGTGGAGGCGGCGTATAGAACTCGAACAAACTACGCGAGCCGCCCGCTTCGCCCACTTCCCGAACCTTCGCCAACAGATCCGTACGCAACGTCGGATCCACCTTGCTCAAATCAAAATCGTCCGGCAGATTCAACGTCGGCCGAAAATCTTCCGTTACCGGGCGTCCCGCCTTGCTGCGATTCTTCGGACGCGAGGCCGCCACACGCGTAGGCTCCACGATCGGCAGACTCGCACGCGGAGTCACCGCCACCGGAGTGCTCGACGTCGGCGTGTCCGAACTGTTCCCGTACCAATACGCCACCGGAGCCAACACCAACAGCCCGATCAGGATCATCACTTTCTTCGGCTCGGCACCCAGGCCGGTCGGCATCCACTTCGGCATCACCGATCGCCTCCCGCCTGCGCGACCTGCGCCACATCGCCCGCATCCTCACGAATGAAGGCTTCCATCTTGATCGCCACCATCAGCGTGTTCGCGCCCTGCTGCGGTGCCGCATTCAGCGACTCGACAATCAGCAAGCTCGGCGAGCGGTCAATCTCGCGCACGAAGCTCAACAGGTTCCGATACGTGCCTTCGAAGTTCGCGGTGATCGTCACCATGCCCAGCGTTTCGGAGCCTTCGATCAGGTCAATCGAAAACGCGTTGCCACGATCCTTAATCCCGGCCCGCTTGGCGATGTCATTCAGTTCCGTCAGCAGGTTCGACGGCAGCGTGCGACGCGTCACGAAGTACTTCGCCAGGAACGCATCCGCATCCCCGCGACCCTTCTGCACCGCCGCCGCGTGCTGCTTGGTCTCTTCCATGCGAGCCTTGGCCTGCGCCACCTGCTTCTGTAGGCTCGCCAGATCCTGCTCCAGCCCTTCCGCCGAACCACCCGGAGGATTGAAGACCAGCCACGCCGCGATCAGATTCAAAACGACCAGCAGCCCCATTACCGCCCGCGCAATCTGCGTGGCGCTCAGGCTCTTAGACGATGCCTTTGATTTAGAACTTTTGGCCATAGCTCACCGTCAATCGATAGCGGTACAAGGGTTCATTCTGCGTCGGCGGATCTGCGCGCAACAGCGTCGCCGGCCCAAACAAAGGCGATTCCTGTAATTTCTTCGTGAACGCAATGGCATCGGACGCATCCTTCGCGCCCACTTCCATATCCAGCGTCACTTCGTTGCGAGAGTTGATCTGCGGCAACCGCACCTGGACCAAGCGCACATTCGGAGGCAACACGCCTTCGATATCGGCGAACAACCGAGACCAGCTGATCGACTTGCGTTGCACCAGCGCGTTCAGTAACACGCTCTGCTGGAGCACTTCCGCATTCATCGGTTCGCGCAACACCGCATCGGCCTTGGCCTGCTCGGAGGTGGCAGTGGTCAATTGTGACTGCAGCGACGCCACCATCTCGCGATTCGTCGCCGCACTGTCACGCGCCGAAAGAATCATCAGCCCCTGCACGCCCAGCAGCACTAGCAGTACCGCCGAAATCGTGGACGCCACAACAATCGCGCCGCGATCCTTACGGAACGGTTCACTCGCCAGGTTTATCGGGATACGTGTCATTGCACCGACTCCAAATATCCCAGCAGCCCCGCGTTGAAGGCGTTCACTGAACCCACGCTGCTGCGCAATGGCTCCATCGGCATTGTGAGCCCTTCCGGAGCGCGACCGAAGCCGCACGCGATCAGCTTGCTGACCGGCTGTCCCAGTTCGTCTTCCACATACGCGAAGGTCGGCTGCAACACGCCCAACAATTCCTGATCCGTAATCTCATCCAGCGTCAGGCAGCGGAACAACTTGACCCGGCCATCGGCCACCGCGATCACCGTCAACACGTTGCCCGCCAACTTCGCCAGCACCGCCACGCCAGGCCCATGCTGTAACCGCAGCGCCGCCAGCGACGAAGAGGTTACTTCGCCCGGATGGAAACCCGCCGCGCGGAACAGCGCCTCATAGCGAGCCAAAATCTCAAACGCCACCGTCACCGCGATCACGCTCTTGCCGCCTGATCCAGGCTGCACCCAATAGCTGACCGCTGCGGCTTCGATATCGAACGGGACCGTCTTCTTCACGCGGAAGCGCACCAGCGCCAGCTGCTCCTCGGCCGACGCCGGGAACGAATCGAAATCCAGCAGGCTCACGCGCACAGAGGAATCCGGCAGAATCACCGCCGCAGGCCGCCGCTTCTTGCCACCGCCACCGGGCGCGATCCGATGCAGCGTCGACGCCACGGCATCCGCCGAAAGAATGTTGTCTTCCACCGGGGACGGCACCAGCGTACCCGGCGCGAACTCCGCGAACCCTTGCTGCCCGTTGGCCGAATACGCCACACCCGCTTCCGAGAACTCGAAAATGTAGCTAGGAGCGGCCTCTTGCAAAATGTGTTTAAGGAACGACATGCGATGGCTCAGGCCTCGATAAACGTGACCTTGTTGATCTCCTTCAATGTCGTGGAACCCTCAGCCACCTTCTCCAACGCCGATTCCCGCAGAGACGTCATGCCGTCCTCGCGCGCCTTGCGCTTGATCTCCGATGCCGGCCGCTTGTCCAAAATCAGCTCGCGAATTGGCTCCGTCAAATCCAACAATTCCGTAATCGCGCTGCGGCCGCGGAAGCCCGTGCCACCGCACTCGAAACATCCCGGTCCGTCGTACAGCGTCACGCCGCGCCACTTCGATGGATCGAGGCCGCTATCGAGCAGTTCCTGATCTGAGTACTTCACCGGAGTCTTGCAGTGCGGGCAGATCTGCCGGATCAACCGCTGCGCCAAAATGCAGTTCAGCGCGCTGACGAAGTTGTACGGCTCCACTCCCATGTTCAGGAAGCGGCCTAGCACGTCGAACACGTTGTTCGCGTGGACCGTAGTAAACACCAAGTGACCGGTGAGCGCCGCGTTGATCGCGATCTGCGCCGTCTCCTGGTCACGAATTTCGCCCACCATGATCTTGTCCGGGTCATGACGCAAAATCGAACGCAGCCCGCGCGCGAACGTCAGCCCCTTCTTCTCATTCACCGGAATCTGCGTGATGCCCCGGAGCTGATACTCCACCGGATCTTCAATCGTGATGATCTTGTCTTCGTCCGTCTTAATTTCACTGAGTGCCGCGTACAACGTCGTGGTTTTACCGGAACCCGTCGGCCCCGTCACCAACACCATCCCGTACGGCTCTTTGATGTAGCGCCGGAATTTCACCAGATCCGGCCCGCCGAACCCAACGACGTCGAGACTCAGGCTGGAAAACTTCTCGCTCATCGACTCTTTGTCCAGCACGCGAAGCACGGCGTCCTCACCGAACACCGTAGGCATGATGGACACGCGGAAATCGATCAAGCGGTTCTTGTAGCGAACACGGAAACGACCGTCCTGCGGAATGCGTCGCTCGGCGATATCCAGTTCGCTCATGACCTTGATGCGCGAGATGATCGTCGAATGCCAGTCCTTGGCGATCGGCGGCATCGCGTAATGCAACACGCCATCAATGCGGTACTTGATGGCCACTTCCTGATCGCGCGTTTCGATGTGGACGTCACTCGCGCGACGCTCCAACGCGTTGAAGATCGTGGTGTCGACCAGCTTGATCACCGGCGCGATGTCCGAATCGCCCGACGCCAGGCGATCGATCGACAACGTCTCGTCCGGATTTTCCTCGTCGCCCACCACGTCCAGCGTGAAGCCTTCCGTGACCTCTTCCAGCACGCGCTGGGATTGTTCCGTCTTCTTCAGTAGATCCGAAATCTGCGACAGCGTCGCGACTTTGATCCGCAGTTTCTTCTGCAGCAGGACGCTCAACTCATCGATCAGGCTCAGATTGCGCGGATCGGCCAGCGCGATTTCGAGCGTGCCATTTTGCCCCTGAATCGGAACGAAGTTGTAGCGGAACATCAGGTCGACCGGAATCGACGTGAACAGCTCGTGGTCGATGCGGGTTTCCCGTAGATCGACGAACTCGTGATAGTACCGGTGAGCCAACGCGCGCGCCTGCTCCGTCTCCTGGACGGCGGGGGTGGAGGTGGGAACGTTCGGCGTCATTCGGTCACTTGCAGCCATAAAGCTATTATTTTCAATGACTTCATCCCAACCACCCAGCGGCGTAACGAAGCCTACACTAACTATGACGCAAGATCGGGCTCCAGTGTGCAGAACACACGCGAGTTTTAGGGAGCCTTCGAGGCCGCCACCGGACGCTGCGCCAATTGATAGACGACGCCACGATTGCCCTGGTAGACCGGCTTCAGATCCGTACTCGCCTGAAGCAGCTTCTTCAACTCCTCGGCCTGCCCCGGTGCCAGCGCGTTGAGATCGCTTTCGTGGACGTAGAAGTACTCCATCAGGTGCGCCGATTGCGCCGCAAGGTTCCGGAACGGCAGCAGCGTCCCCTGGCCATCCTTGCGATACCAGTAAATGGGCAGCGGGAAAATCGATTCCGCCCACCGGCCCGTATACAGATACAGCGCCGGATTCAGGCACAGCACATTCGCGGAGGCCTCGGTGTGTCCCGCGATCCAGGCAAATGCGGCCTCACTCTCCGTTCGGACCCGCACCTGTTCGTCCGCCAGCGCCGGCAGCTGCGTGAACGACATCTCCACCTGCATCCACAGCGCCATCACCCCGGGCATCCCGAACGCCACACCCAACAGCCCCGCCGCGATCCTCTGCGAGCGGTCCTTGTGCCGCAGCGCATCCCGGAACAGATGCGCAATGTGCTGGCTTTCAAACACCAGGCCCGCCACCACCAACGGCACCAGCGGGTACATCAGCCGCAGATTCGGCGGGAAATTCCACGCCAGCAGTTCCACCACCATCAGCCCCGCGAACGCCAGGAAAAACCACAACACGCGATTCCGCCGCTGCAGCCACAACCCATGCAGGATTCCCACCGCCGCCGTAATGCGCAGCATCACCAGCAGCATCGAATCATACTCCAGTGGAAACACCAAACTGCCCATCGCGTACAACAAACGGCCCTGATTCTCCCACACCAGCGTGGGCACATCGGAAAGCTGCAGTTCCTTCAGGAAGAACCCCAGATAGTCGGTGTTGTACCGCGTGGCGATATCACTCGGAGCCGCGCGATACAGCTTCACCCATGCCATCCAGCCCAACACGAACGGCAGCATCGCGGCCATGTAGGCGAGATCCCCACGCGCTTCAGCCACACGCCCGTCAGGAACAGAAACGGCGGAATAATGGCCCACCCAATCGCACTCGCGATCGGTAGATTCCCGGGGAAATGCGGATTCAACCACCACATCGGCGCCAGCAACCAGATCACCACGGGAGGATATTTCGTCTCCACCGGCGCACCCGGCAGATTCTGAACCCGATACCCGGTCCCCTTCGCCAGCGACTTGGAAACCGTCAGATAAATCGCGTCATCATGCGCCCGGCCCAGCTGCGGCATGCTGCGATTGCGCCAGGCGAACCATGCCTATGGAATCAGCAGGGCCAGGAATAGCAGCACGTTACGGAGATTGAACGTCGGCATGAGCGTCTAAAGAGACGCCCGTCTATCGGCGGTTTCCGGCGATTCTCTTACGGCCGGATCGAATCCGCCAGAGAGAAGATCGGCAGGTATAGGGACACCAGTACGAACCCGACAAACACCGCCATCACGATCATGATGATCGGCTCGATCAGGCTCAGCAGTCCCGTGACGCGCGTTGAAACGTCTTCTTCGTAGAACTCGGCCACGCTGGTCAGCATCGCAGGCAACGCGCCCGTCGATTCGCCCACTTCGATCATGTCCAGGGACAACGACGGGAAAATCTCCGTCGTCCTGAGCGAACTCGAAAGCGACTGCCCTTCCCGTACCAGCTTCACCGCCTGCGTCAGCACCTTTTTGAGCACCGGCGTCCCCAGCGATTCCGCTGCCGTGTTCAGCGCCTGCATCAGCGGAATGCCGCCGATCAGCAACGTCCCCAACATGCGCGAAAACTGCGCCACCTGATACTTCAGCCACACTTCGCCCAAACCCGGGACTTTCAGCAAGAAGCGATCCACCGCCTCGCCACCCGCCGCCGTACGAGCCCAATACCGGAACGCGAAGACTCCCACGATCAGCGCCACAAACCCACCAAGCACGTAGCTCCGCGCCGTCGTCCCGATCGCGATCAGAAACTGCGTCGCCGCAGGCAACTCAGCATCCATATTGCGATACAACTCGGCGAAGTTCGGCACCACGTAGGTCACCAGGAACACCACCAGCCCCACCACCAGGCAGATCAACACCGCGGGGTAAATCAACGAAACTACCAACTTGCGCCGCACCGATAACGACAGCTTCTGATACGTGATGTAGCGCTCCAGCACGTCCGCCAACGAACCGCTCCGCTCCCCCGCCAGCACGCTGGTCACGTAGATGGGAGGGAAGACGTTCTGCCGCGCGAACGCATCGGACAGCAACGCACCGTTCTTCACTTCTTCGCGTACGCCGAGAATGTACTTCGACAGTTTCGGATCGGTCAGGCGTTCCGACAGCAGATCCAGGCTCTTCAGGATCGGCAACCCGGCCCGAACTAGCGTCACAAACTGTTGATTAAAAATGAGAAACTTCTCAAGGTTGACCTTATTGCGCTTCGGCCCGATGCTTCCGGCCACGCTCTCAGAGCGAGGCTTGATCGAATACACAAGGTAGCCCTGCTCGGTCAGCCGGTCGCGCAATTCGCGCTCGGAATCGGCTTCGGCCACCTGTTGGTGGACCTCCCCGCGGGCATCGGCGTATTTAAGCGTCCATTCAGGCATGGGTTCAGGCGAGCCCACGCCGAAGCACGGGCTTAAGAAGAACTGACGCTGGAAGCCGCCCGGGCGTGCAGAGCCGGCTGTTCAGCTTGCTTCAGCATCTCATACGCGCGGCCAAACACCACGAACATGAACTGCATCGGCACCAGCATCCAACCCGTGATCAGGGGCGCAAGCCCCAAGCGAATATACGGGGAGATCTTGTTCAGATTGAACCACGGACCCGGGACCAAAAATGCGACGGCCACCAGCACACACGCCACTACCACCGGGATCAGAACCAGTAGTTCCACCGCCAGAACCTTCAGCCGATTGCCCTCCGTCAAGGCCCACGCCCGGTCCATCCCTTCACTCGGACCCAGGTCCTCCCGCAACGCGACTACGCTCCCGAACGCCACCGAAAACCACAGCAGCGGCGCCGCCAATGGCGAAAGCCGCAGCGCGACCGCATAAATCGCCGTCTGGAGCCAGAAGATTTGGAGTGATTTGGCCGTATTCATCCCGAACGCCTCGCGAGCCCCCACCCGCCGCCCCGCACTTGCCGCATGCACCGTCGCCGACATGCCCAACGCCAGTACGATCGCAATCAGAATGCCCGCCGCTGACACCAGCACCCACTGCTGCGGTGTGATCGTCACCGTCAACGTGTTCGGATCCAACCCCGAAGCCTCCGGGGAGAATCCGATCAGGAGAATGGCTGCCGCCACAAAAAGAATCGACGCCACAATTGCCGGAATCGCCAGAATAATCAAGAACAGGGGCAGCCGCGAAAAATAGATACCAGCGGATTCCGCGAATAATCGCCCGAGCTTTAGGTCCCCAGACATAGTCGTCGCATCGTAGCGCGGCTTAAAACTCCTTGCAAGGGCGCGGCGCGCGAGGCCTGCGGATTGCGCCAGAATTGTCGCCCAATTAAAGAAAGAAACAAAAACAATCAGCGGCTAGCGTACACAGAACGGCGCTGCTCCACCACCACCGCGCGTTTTTGCCTCTGCCGAATCCAGCGGAGCCCCGCAACCACGCCCATCGCCACCACCGCGCCCATCGTTGCCACGAACATGTCCTTCTGGGCGTCCCACAGGTCTCCCTGCATCCCCACAAAATCCTCACCACGCTGCGGAGAGAGGATGCTGGCCATGAACGCTTCCAGCATCTCGTACACCGCGCTGCACGCCAGCGTGAATTGGATCGGCAGGAAGTAGCGGAACCCATTGCGCACCCCGGCCGACCGCGTGAACCACTCCTGCATCGGATACGCGCACGCCAACCCGTAAGCGAAGTGCACCACCCGATCGTAAGGATTACGCGCATCGCCCCAGTAGTGCTGCATCCAGTTTCCCAGCGGAACCGAGGCGTACTTATGCTGCGCCCCCCATTCATGCAACATCAAAAAAGAGAACAGCAGCACGTACGATACGTCCGACAGCGCCAGCCGGCGATAAGTGCAACCCAGCACCACCACAAACACGATCGCCAGCGCGCTTTCCAGCCAGAAATCGAACATCTGCGTGGCGTGCGTCGCCGCGTAGAGCGTCCACAGGCCCAGCGCAAGACACAGCCGCTGTAGCAGGCGGTTGTGCCCGAACGGAACCGCGGTAGCTGTGGAGGCTGTGGTCATGGGCAGCCGAAACGTATCAATGATACACCCACCCCAACCCCAGCGCAGACAACATGATATAGTCAAGTCAGGTTCGCACCGGCCGTACCACACCAAGGCACGGATGGCGTGAACCCAATTTAGGCCGCACGATAAGGGCGGCAAGCATGAACCCTAGGGTTCTCAATCAAATCCGGGTCTTAGTGGCCAAGCCTGGCCTCGACGGCCACGACCGTGGCGCCAAGGTCATCGCTCGCGCATTGCGCGATGCAGGCATGGAGGTCATTTACACTGGCCTTCGGCAAACCCCGGAAATGATCGTGAACACGGCGCTCCAGGAAGACGTGCAGGTCATCGGCCTGTCCATCTTATCTGGAGCACACAACGCCATCGTGCCTCGCGTGATGGAGTTGTTAACACAAAAACAGATGAGTGATGTGCTCGTCATCGTAGGCGGCATCGTACCGGATGAAGATGCCGCGCAATTGAAGCGACTGGGCGTCGCCGAGGTCTTTCAACCCGGCGCCTCTCTCGACCATATTGTGGATTTCATCCGAGCCAGCGTGAAACAAACAGTTTGACGATGGCACCCGGCCCAGCGAAAAGAGGCGCTCGGCCACTAGGAGACATATTGATGCAAGATAAGTTGAACATCGCGGTGTTCGTCGATTACGACAACATCGAGATTGGGCTTAAATCCACTTTGCGACGAGACTTTGACGTCTCGCTCGCGCTGGACGCCCTGAAAGAACGCGGCGATATCGTCGCAAAGTTCGCCTACGCGAATTGGGGACGCCAGGACGGCGCCACGCGCCAGATGGCGGAAAACGCGGTCCAGATGGTCCAGCGCATTCCCTCCCCGCGCGGCGACAAGAACGGCGCGGACATTAACCTCGCCCTCGACGCCCTGGAAATGGCCTTCACGCACACCCATGTGAACGCGTTCGCCATCGTCAGCGGCGATAGCGACTTCATTCCGCTGGTGAACAAACTCAAGGAATACGGTAAGACCGTGTTCGTGGTCGGGGGCAAGGCGTTTACCTCCACCATCCTGCAGCAGAACTGCCATGAGTTCATCAGCTTCGAATCGTTGCTGCCCGAAGGCGCAACGGTCAGCGCTCCCTCGCTGCTGCCCGGCGAAACCCGCTCGCGGCGCGATCGTGACCGCGACCGGGATCGCGGCGACCGCGGAGATCGTGGCGATCGTCCCAAGGACGGCCCGCCCATGCAGCAACAGCAGCAGGGCCCCAAGGGTCAGCGTCCGGCTCCTCTCGAACTCGGCCAGGTCATGCCGCTCGTCGAACGCGCGCTGCAGGTCCTCGAACGCCGCGGCGTCCAGCCGCAGCTCGGCCTGCTCAAGTCCACGATGCTGCAGCTCGATTCCGCCTTCAACGAACGCGCTTACGGCGCGGGCAGCTTCTCCGATTTCGTCGAGAAGTTGAAGAAGGAAGATCTGGTCCACGTCAGCGGTTCTGGCGGACGCTACATCATCGAACGCAAGGGCTCCGGCAGCGCCGCCACCCAGTCTCACCTGAAACCGGAAGATCTGCTCACTCCGCTCCGCGATGTCCTCGAAAACCATCGCCTGGAAATGGAGAACGGCGTCACCGTCGACGACCTCGCCGGCTGGTTCAAGGAAGAACAGCCCGGCTTCGACACCACCGCCTACGGCTTCCAGGCCTTCAGCGAGTTCCTGAATTACGCGCAGGACAAAACCGTCGTGCGCATGGAGCCCAATGAAGAAGAGGGCATGATGGCCGTCTATATGGGCGCCGAATTCTACCCGCCCGCCGTACCGCCTGCTCCCGAGCCGGTGGCCCAGGAAGACGTCGAGGAAGAGGACGAGCCCCAGCCGTACGTCGAAGGCCAGCCCACCATCTTCGAACCGAATCCTCCGCCGCCCAAGGTGAAGAAGGCTCCGGCCCGCAAGCGTGCCCCCAAGGCCGCCGGCGCGTCTTCGTCGTCGTCCGCAGGAGCCGCCCAGCGCCGCTCTCGCCGCAAGAAACCGACCGGTGGCGGCAACGCCTAGGACGCATGAGCATCGAGCGAATCATCCCTAAAGGAGGGGCCACCCCGCGTGGTCCCTATACTCCCGGAATTCGCGCCGGTGATTTTATCTACGTCAGCGGACAGGGTCCCATCGACCCTGTCTCTGACGTCTTAGTCGTAACCGACGTCGCCACGCAGACGCGCCTCACCCTGGAAAATGTAGAGCGTGTTCTCGACGCGGCAGGCGCCGCGCGGACCGACATCGTAAAGGTTTCCGTGTTCCTGCGCGACATCAACGATTTCGCGAAAATGAACACCGTCTACGCCGAGTTCTTCGGCGAACACAAGCCCGCCCGCACCACGATCGAATCGAAATTCCACAAAGCAGACATGCTGGTGGAAGTTGATTGCGTCGCCTACAAGCCCCGCTAGTTGGTTTTAGAGTTTAGTGAGTTTCCGGCACGAAGCCGGGAGGCGGCGCAGACGCGCCTTCGCCGAAGAAGTACTCTTCCATCTGCTGCATCAGGAAGTCTTGAGCTTCCTTCGTTCCCAGGTTCAGGCGGTACTCGTTCATGATCATCTTCATGCGTTCCACCCACATCTTCCAGGCGTCCTGAGACACAGTTTCGAAGATGCGCTGACCAAGGGGATTATCGAAGGGCGGCTCGCTCAAGCCGGGGAGTTCCTTCTGTAGTTTCACGCACATCACCGTCCGATTGGTCGACATGTCTCTAGGATACCGGACGGGCTTCGCGATCGGCGAGGGAAGCGGGAATTAGGCGGCGGTGGTGACGTCGCGCGCAGCGCGCTTCGCCTTAACGGATTCCAGATACTCGGACAGCTTCAAGGGTGACTTGCCACCCTTCTCCATGTGCCGCTGGACTGCACGCTGGTAGCGCCGCAGCGTCTCCCGGCGCGCCGCGTCCCGCAGGCCACAGCCTTCTATGTCTAACAACAGTTCGACTTCCCATGGCCGGAACGTGGTGCGATGCATATTGCCGCGCAACACCTCCTGCATGAGGCGATTAAATTGGGCCAGTATGGCGTCCGAATCGGGCATCATCTCAGATTTTTCCGCTCGATTCATTAATCGGCTAGAACTGGGCAAAGCTACAGTCTTCCTACTCAAATATCTGCTACGACTCTAGATGTGGTTTCGGATTCAATTGTTTCGCGCCGACCACTGGCGAATCGATTGAATCTGCTCCCGGATAAACCCGGCATCCGGCGCATCCGGATGCAGTTCCAGATAAGCCTCCATGTCCGCTCGGGCGGGAGCGAACCGCTTCAGCTCCAGCAGCAGCGCACCCCGCAGCTTGTGCCACCCCGCAGTCCCCGGCGCACCATCCAGTAGGAAATCCAGGGTCGCCACTGCCCGCGGATAGTCCCGAGCCTGCATGTACGCCCTCTGCAGATTCTGCAGCATCCGCATCAGAATCTGCTTCTTCGACGCCCGGGCCAGCATCGCCGGATCCGGCTCCGTCACCCCGGCCAGTTGGAAGCACTCCACCGGAGATACCGTGCGGCCCCCGCCAAACGGGTCGATAAACGTCGCGTAGCGCCCGTCATCGAACTGGACCAGGAACCGGTTCGGCAGCGAAATCCCAAAAACCGGCATCTGCAGCCGACGCGCGACCTCTATGTACACCAGGGAAAGCGTGATCGGAATGCCGGTGCGACGCTGCAGCACCTCATTCAGGCAACTATTGAGGGGGTCGAAGAAATTGGTTTCGTTGGCCGAGAACCCAAGCTCGCCGAAGAGGTAGCGTTGGGCGGTCTCGACGAAATCCCGTCCATCGTTGAAGTTCCGCAGACGATCGCCCAGATTGGCGGCGATTTCGTTCATCTGCTGGAGCCACGGCTCATGCTCCAGCCCCGGGAATTGAATACGCGCCAAATCCAGCGCCGCCCGGTCCAAGCGGCCTGCCGCACTCTCTGAAAGCAACAACTGCCGGAGGTAATCCACGTGCCACCTCTAGTATCGCGCGGTGGCACGCAGTGAACCAAGCACTCGCAGGCTTTAGCCGGCCAAACTGATGTAACGCAGGCCCGCAGCTTCCAACCGGGACCGATCCAGGAAATTGCGCCCGTCCAGCACCACAGGGGTCTGCATCGTGGGTGCCACCGCATCCCACGCCAGTTCGCGGTATTCCGGCCACTCCGTGATCAACACCACGGCATCGGAGCCGTTGGCGACTTCTTCCGCCGTATCGCACAGAACCACAGCCGAATCAGGGAAATTGCGGCGATACACAGCCATCGCCACCGGGTCGTGCGCCTTCACGCGCGCGCCGCGTTCGATCAATTTCTTAGCTACATCCAGCGCCGGAGCCTCGCGCAAATCGTCGGTGTCCGGCTTAAAGGCCAGCCCCAGAATCCCGATCGTACGACCCTTCAAAATCTTGAGTTCCGCCAGCAGCTTCTCCACCACGCGCTCACGCTGGCGCTGATTCACATCCCGCGCCGAACGCACAATCTGCATGTCCACGCCGTATTCGGCAGCTGTGGCCACCAGCGCGGCCGTGTCCTTGCCGAAGCAGGAGCCACCCCAGCCGATGCCGGCCTGCAGGAAGCGCGTACCAATGCGCGCATCCAGGCCCATACCGCGCGCCACGTGCGAAATGTTCGCGCCTACGCGCTCGGCCAGCAGCCCGATTTCATTGATGTAGCTGATCTTCAGCGACAGGAACGCATTCGCGGCGTACTTGATCAACTCGGCCGACGCCAGGTCAGTCGAAATCAGCGGCACTGCTCCCATGTTTTCCGGACGCGGCAGATACGCCGGGGCCTGGAAGGTCTGTTCCAACATCGGGCGATACAGCGAATACAGCACTTCCGCCGTCTTCGCCTCATCCGCACCGATCACCACCCGATCCGGGTACAAACTGTCATGCAAAGCGCTGCCTTCGCGCAAAAACTCCGGATTAGACGCCACGGCGAAACACCCGCGCGCTCCGCCCTTTTCCTGCACGGCATCGCGAATCAGCGAACCCACCCAATTGCCGCTACCGATCGGCACCGTGGACTTGTTCACCACCACCGTAAAATGCGACCCAAAATATTGACCAACTCCATTCGCAGCCGACCGCAGATACTTCAGGTCAGGCGCACCGCCCTCGCCCGGGGGGGTGCCCACCGCAATGAAGACCACCTGTGAATCCGGAATCGCCGTCGCGTACTCGGTAGTAAAGGTGAGGTTGTGGCGTGCCGAATCGATCAATTGATCCAGATGCGGTTCGTGGAATGGAACTTCGCCTCGCTCCAAAGCATCAATCTTGCGCTTGTCCGGGTCCACACAAGTGACCTTATGGCCCAAATACGCCAAACAAACGCCGGTCGTCAGGCCGACATATCCAGTTCCAAGAATGGCTACGTTCAAAACGATCTTCCTCCGTGTGGGGTGCGCACAGGACTCCAGCGACCAACCAAGCACTAGTCCTATCGGCCGGAATCGCCTACGACTTCATACGGTTTATCGCCCCGCATGGGCAGGACTGCACCCCTTCATCTTATACTTTGAAACATGTCATCGCAGTCAAATCCCCACGCGATTGTGCACCTTTGGGTCTCCGCGCGCCGTTCTTTCGGGGCCACTCTGCGGTACTGGATGCAAACCGAGGTGCACGTCTACGCCTTCTCCATCGCCGCCAACGTACTTCTCTCATTCTTCCCGTTTCTCATCGTCTGCGTCTCGCTTGGCCGCATGGTTTTCCCTCGTGAAGCCGTGATCTCCGCCATGGACATCGCCTTCCGCGATTTCTTCCCCGACGCCTTGGGGAACTTCATGCACAACAACCTCCCCCAGGCCCAGCCCGTGGAGTTTCTTTCGATCTTCATCCTTTTGTTCTCCGCCAACGGCATCTTTGAGCCGCTCGAAGTCGCCCTCAACAAGGTCTGGGGCATCCACAAGAACCGGAGCTTCCTGCGCAATCAACTGATCAGCCTGGTGCTCATCTTCGTCTGTGGAACCCTGGCCCTGCTCTCCCTCGCGATCGCGGCCATCGGACAGCAGAACGCCTCGGATTTCGCTGTATTCCGCTGGATCTCCCTGTGGTTCTACAAATCCGCGTCAGTACCGATCACCGTCTTCGTGCTGTACCTGATCTATCGCTACCTCCCCAACGGTCGCCCGCCCGTGCATCGCGTGGTACCCGCCGCCATCGGCGTGGGGATTCTCCTCGAAGCGCTCAAATCCATCAATATGTGGGCCTGGCCCGCCTTCGACGCCAAGCTCCAGCGCGAATACGGCGTCTTCCGTTATTCCGCTACCCTGATCTTCTTGAGCTTCCTCACCTCCATGCTGGTGCTCGGCGGAGCGGAGTGGGCCGCTCGCGGGCATCGCATGGATCACGACAATCGAAAGACACTGTGAGCCGACCCCTAGCCGTCATCACCGGCGCCTCCGCCGGCATCGGAGCATCCTTTGCGCGCAAGCTCGCCGCACGCGGCTATGACCTGTGGCTGGTCGCCCGCCGCGAAGAGCGCACCCGCCTCATGGCCCGCCAATTGAGCGAGTATCATCGCATCAACGTAGAGCCGGTCATCGCCGATCTCACGCAGCAAGCTGATCTCGACGCCCTCGCCGAACGCGTCCGCAACGCCCCGAACCTTGCTCTCCTGATCAACAACGCCGGCTTCGGCACGAATCACTATTTCTTCCAGACCGATGCTGACCAGCAGGACGCCATGCATCGCCTGCACGTCGTGGCAGCCGCTCGCTTGACGCACGCCGCCATCGCGAACCTGGTCCCGCGCGCCCAACCAGGAACCGGCGTCATCAACGTGGCGTCCGTTGCCGCCTTCGCATCAGCGCCGCAGAACGTCAGCTACTGCGCCACGAAAGCGTGGATGAACCGCTTCACCGAAGGCCTCGCCATCGAGCTGGGCGCCTGGAAGTCGCCCGTGACCGTGCAAGCCCTCTGCCCCGGCTACACGCTCAGCGAATTTCACGACATCACCGGAGCCGATCGTTCTGCCATCCCCATGGGCTTCTGGCTCACCCCCGACAGCGTGGTCGACGACAGCCTCCGGGCCTTCGCCCAACGGAAGTTAATCGTGATCCCCAACTGGCGTTACAAGTTACTGATGGGCTTCGTCCGCGCCATCCCCGGAGCACTGGTGCGCTGGGGATCGGTCTACTTCGTCAGCATGTACCGCAAGAACAAGCACGGCGCTTAGGCCGGCGGCGGCCCGTTCGGCGGATAATCCTCGTACTTCAGCCAGCCGCGTTTTTCCAACTCCACCCGGACCTTCTTGATCCGAGCCATCTGCCGCAGGCACAGCTGAATGATCGGATTGTCCAGCCCCAGCACGCCGACCGCCGCGACGAAGAAGATCCAGCCCTGCAAGATCGGCAGCAGCCCTCCCACCAAGGCCATGAACAGCAGAAAGTAACCAAGCGCAAGCCGAGCCGTCCGACGCATCCGCTACTTCGCCGTCTTCGTCAGGATCAGCAGGTGCTGGCGTGGCAGATTCTCAATCGGCGTCTGCAACTTGAACCCTTCGGGCTCGATTTCCGCCTTCACCTGACCCACCGTCATCTTGTGATCGGGATTAATCGGAATCGACGGATCTTCCGCGCGATACTCCAGCAGGATCAATCGCCCATCCGCCTTCAACGCCTCGCGCAGTTTGCGAATCATCGCCTGCGGCTGCGAGAACTCGTGATACACGTCCACCATCAGGATCATGTCCACCGAATTCGCCGGCAGCTTCGGATCATCGACAGTGCTCAGAATCGGCTCAACATTCGTAACGCCTGCTTTCGCGGCATTCTCCTTAAGCTTCTGCAGCATCCCCGGCTGCAGATCGACGCCATAGATCTTGCCCGTCGGACCCACGCGCTTCGCCATGCGCAGCGTCATGTAGCCCACGCCTGATCCCATGTCCGCGATCTTCATCCCCGGCTTGATGCCCATGCCGTCCAGTGCCAGATCCGGCTTCTCTTCCGCTTCACGCTCCGGGCGCACCAACCAATCCGCGCCCGACATCCCCATCACGCCCGCAATCCTGCGACCCGTAACCGGATGCGTCCCCTGAAATCCCAGCGCAAGCGAAGCCACCAACAGCGCAGCGGCAAGTGTTCGGCGAAGAATCATAACAGCGCCTCAATCTTCTGTACGAGTTCCGCCTCTGTGGCGTTCCCCGGGTGATACCAACGCACGATGCCCTGCTTATCGATCAACGCCAGCGTCGGCGTCGAACTGCATCCGTACGTTTCGAAAATCGTGTTGCTCAAAGGAATCGGCGTACTCGCCATCGTCGGATAATAACGATCGCGCACCTGCTGAATATACGTCTTCTCCGCGGCCTTCCCCGCATCCACGCCGCCTTCCACGTACCCGTAGTAACGCGTCGGCGCGAGCAACTGAACCCGATTCGCGTAGCGTGTTTGCAGCTTCGCCAGAATCGGCATCTGCGCCTTGCAATCGCTGCACCAGTGCGCCCAGAAGAACACCAGCACCGGCTTGCCGCGATAACTCGCGAGCCCCGGCGGCTTCGTGCCGATCCACTCCGCCGCATCCAGCGACGGCGCGGGCTTGCCTTCCAAACTCAGGAGGTTGATGTTCTTCGAGATGCGTTCCACAATCGACGTGCCCGCATACTTGCGCCGCTCGCCTTGCAGGAACCCCACCGCGCTCGACACTTCTCCTCGAGCCGCCATCACCTGCGCATGCACTTCGATCGACGCACCCAACGCCAGCGGCAATTTCGAGTCCGCGTCCAAGCTGCGCTTCTTCAACAACTCCAGCGAAACATCCCGAGCCCTGTCCGCGTACGTCTCCGCCCGATCGTATTGCTTCAGCGCCAGTGCGTTGCGGCCTTCCCACGAAACCGCCAGCGCATATTCGGCGTCCATCCCCAAACGCGCGCGGTAGGTCGTGGCCAACTGATCCGCACCGGCGAAGTCTCCGCGCGAGGCCAGCACGCGCACCTGATCGGTCAGAGACGTTTGCGCACTGAGCGCCGCGCAGATCGCGATCATCACCAACAGTTTGGATCTCACGCTACCATTCTACGCATGAGCACCTTAGCCGATGCCGCCGCCCGCGCGGCACTGCTCGATCGAATCGTGAAGCTGCAACCTAACTCGATACGCCAGTGGGGCAAGATGTCACCGCATGGAGCCGTATGTCACTTGAGCGACGCCATGCGCATGGCTTGGGGTCTGCGCGAAGGCACGCGCGTGGACAATCCGATCAGCCGTACTATCGTGCGTTGGGTCGCGATTCACTTGCCGATGCAATGGCCGCACGGCATCAAGACCGTGCCCAGCGCAGATCAGGAAATTGGCGGCACCAAACCCTTCGAATGGGATCGCGATCGAGCGGAGCTTGAGCGCCTCATCCGCGACTTCCAGGCACAGGCCGGACGCCGTCATCCCATCTTCGGCCCTCTCACCGCGCACGAATGGAACGTTTGGGCGTGGCGTCACGCCGACCACCACTTGCGCCAATTCGGCTGTTAGAGCTTTTCTTGCAGCAGCTTGTTCACGACTGCCGGATCGGCCTGTCCGCGCGACGCCTTCATGATCTGACCGACGAAGAAGCCCATCACCGTCGTCTTGCCCGACCGGTACTGCTCCAACTGCTTCGGATTCGCCGCGATCACGTCGTCGATGATCTTGATGAGCGCGCTCTCATCGCTGATCTGCGAAAGCCCCTCGCGCTCCACCAGCACATCCGGTGACTCGCCCGACGTCGCCATCTTCGGCAGCAGTTCCTTCGCGATCTTGCCGCTGATCTTGCCTTCGCCGATCAACTTCAGCAACCGGCCCAGATTCGCCGCACTCACAGGCGATTCGGTGATCTCTTTTTCGGCTTCCTTCAACAACGCAGCCAGATCGCCCATCACCCAGTTCGCCGCCGCACGAGCATCGCCGCTGGTCTTCACCACTTCTTCGAAGAACTCCGCAGTCGGCCGCTCGGCGGTGAGTACCTGAGCATCATACTCGCGCAGCCCATACTCATTCACGAACCGGTTGCGACGCGACCCCGGCAACTCCGGCATCGTCTCTCGCACCCGCGCGATCCACGCATCGCTGATCTGCAGAGGCACCAGATCGGGCTCCGGGAAATAGCGGTAGTCGTGCGCGTTTTCCTTGCTGCGCATCGTGACGGTCTCGCCGGTCGCAGGATTGAAGAGACGCGTTTCCTGCACAATGCGTCCGCCGCCATCCACGATCCCCACCTGGCGTTCGATCTCCTGATCCACCGCCAGCTTCAGGAAGCGGAACGAATTCAGGTTCTTCACTTCCGCCTTGGTGCCGAACTTTTCCGCACCCTTCAGCCGCACGCTCACGTTGGCATCGCAGCGTAGGTGGCCCTTTTCCATGTCGCACGTCGAAACCGCGACGTACTGCAACACCTGCTTCATCACCGTCAGATACGCATGCGCTTCATCCGCACTGCGAATATCTGGCTCGCTCACGATTTCGATCAGCGGCGTCCCCGTGCGATTCAGATCCACGTAGGTATAGCGTTCGGAATCCTTGAAGCCGTCATGGATGCTCTTGCCGGCGTCATCTTCCATGTGGATGCGCGTGATGCCGATGCGCTTCTGATACTTGCCATCCGGGCCGTCCACTTCGATATCGACCCAGCCATGCTCCGAAAGCGGCTTGTCGTATTGCGAGATCTGGTAGCCCTTCGGCAAGTCCGGATAAAAGTAGTTCTTGCGCGCGAAGACCGACGTGTTGTTGATCTTGCAATTCAGCGCGAGGCTGGCTTGAATCGCGAACTCCACCGCCTGCCGATTCAGCACCGGCAGCGCACCCGGCAAGCCCAGGCACACCGGACAAACGTTCGTATTGGGCGCGGCTCCGAACCCGGTGGCACACCCGCAGAAAATCTTGGTGCGCGTGGCCAGCTGGCAGTGAACTTCCAGACCGATCACCGGCTCATAACGTGCAATCACGGCGGCTTCGGGCGCGAGACTCGACATGGAGTCCATTATAACCGGGCTCCTCCCAGAGCACCCAGTACTGGCCTAAAGCCTTAGACAACATCACCTTACGCCATGACGAATTGGGTCAGATTGCCCGATCAACACAATGGAAGGTCAAGAGACCTCCGACCCTGACAACGGTACCCGATCGGGAGCGGCCCATGCCGCTCCCCCGGACCGCAAGATTTCAGGAACGTTTCCCCGCCCGCCGTCGTATCCTCAGCCATGAACTACCTCGGCGGAACCCTGGCGGCCCTTCTCCTGCTCTCCAGTTGCCATCAAGCCCCGATCGGCCCCACGCAACACGAATCTGTTCACTTCGACCTCGACGGCTCCGAAATCCTCCGGCTCGACCTGAAGATGGGCGCAGGCGAACTCCACATCGACAGCGGGTCGAAGTACCTGGCCGAGGCGGACTTCACCTACAACATCTCCGCCTGGAAGCCGCGCGTGAACTACCACTCCACCGGCGCTCGCTCGGACCTGGAAATCTCGCAACCCGAGGGCCCCGGAGGCTTCGGCGAGACCGAATACCGCTGGGATGTACGCCTCAACGAAAGCAAGCTCACGGAGGTCGTGGCCAAGCTCGGCGCGGGTGAAGTACAAATGAACCTGGGCGGCCTACCCCTGCGCAACGTCGAGGTCAACATGGGAGCCGGCGAACTTAAGCTCGACCTGCGCGGCAATCCGAAGCAGAGCTACGACGTGCGCGTGAACGGCGGCGTTGGTTCGGCGACCATCTACTTGCCCAAGAACGTCGGCATCTCGGCAACCGCCGCAGGCGGCATCGGCAGCATCGATACCAGCGGCCTCGAAGAACGCAACGGCCGCTGGGTCAACCCGCGTGAACTGAACTCTCCGGTCACGGTTCGCGTGGACGTAAAAGGCGGCGTAGGCGAAATCAAGTTGATCGCGGAGTAACTATAGCCCCAACTGATCGCAAGTCTTCCGGAAGAACCCGTCCGTCATGCCCGCGATGTAGTCGCACACCTGACGATGCAGCGGCTCGCCGGCCGACTGCTCGCGATACGCCTCCGGCAACACATCCGGCCGATCCATAAAGAAGTCGAACAGCGCCTCCATGCGTCGGACCGCAAACTCCGTCGCGTTGCGAACCTCCGCCGACAGGTAAACGTGCGACCGTAGGAACGCCTTCATCTCGCGACTGCACTGCGCAGCCTCCGGAGTGAACACTGCGATGCGGTTGGGCGCGGACCGCACGGCATCCACATCGGCGAGTCCCGCAGCCGCCGCAATCGTACCGTCCATTAAACCCGTCACCATCACTTCGATCAGCGCTCGCACAATCTCATGCATGCGAACCCGGTCACTGGCGCCCGGAAACATCGACTCGGCGTCGTCCCACAGTTCCGCGAACTTGGCGATCGAAGCCTGCGCATCCTCCACGCGAATCATCCCCGCGGAGTACGCATCATCAAAATCAGCGGCGTTGTAGGCGATCTCGTCACACAGATCGATCAGCTGCGCCTCCAGCGGTGGCCGCAGCGTCGGCAGATACTCGTCCAACGCAGGATCGGTGCCCGGCACCAGATCACGCGAATGTTTCACGATGCCTTCGCGAACCTCGAACGTCAGGTTCAACCCAGGGAATCGCGCATACGGCGTCTCGAAACTCTCGACAATCCGCAGCGCGTGTGTGTTGTGCTCAAAGCGTTCCCCGAACCGCCGCATCATCCGATCCAGCTCAATTTCCCCGGAATGGGCGTAAGGCGGATGACCGATATCGTGCGCCAACGCGAGTGCTTCCGTGAAGTCGCCGTTCAGCCCTAACGCGGCCGCGACCGTCCGGGCGACCTGTGAAACTTCAATCGTGTGCGTCAGCCGATTGCGGAAGTGATCGGAATAATAGGACGAGAAAACCTGCGTCTTGTCTTCCAGCCGTCGAAACGCGCGCGCATGCACAATGCGGTCGCGATCCCGCTGGAAGTCGTTGCGGTAGGGATGAGAGAACTCAGGATAACGGCGACCCCGGGCACGCTCCACTGCAAAACGCAGGTGCGCCAGCGGAGTGTGCTGAGTTTCGGAGCCTGCTGCCAAGGGGTTCGCCGATTAGTTGCTGACGGGCGGAAGCTGACCCATCAGTTCCACCGCGACCGTGCTGATGGCGGAGCGTTCCTTCGCCAGCGAGTCCAGGATCTTGCGAGCTTCCGCAGGGTTGCTGCGCAGTTGCAGCCGCGCCAAAGTCAGCTTGGCCTGTTCCGCGGAAACGAACTCCGTCGGGTTGGCGACGACTTCGTCCAACATCTTCTTGGATTCGTCCATCTTGCCCTGACCCCACAAGATCTGGCTCAGAGCCAGCTTGGCGGTCGAAACGAACGGCGCCGGAGCCTTATCGATCACCTGACGGTAATCCGCAGTCGCCGCATCCAAGTCACCCCGGTCGGCCTTCGCCGCAGCTAGGTACAGCTGCGAGATCGCGGCTTCCACACTGCCCGGATACTGATTGGCGACCTTGGTGTAGGCCGCCTCGGTGGCCTTGTCCTTTTCTTCCTGCGTCGGGAAGCTAAGGTTCGGAGCCTTCGCCGCCGTACCGACCGTCGCCACCATCACACGCCGAGCTTCCAGCAGTGCCTTCTCGCGAACTTCGCCCTGACTGTTGCTGTAGTACATGTACCCAGCAGCGCCAACCAGCAGCACGCCGACCCCGATGGCCGCCTTCGTCAGCAGGCCTTTGTGCGAAGTCACGTACTGGACGCCGACTTGCACTTCATGATCGATCACGTCGTTTTTAAGGTCTTTACGGGTCAGGTGAGAAGAGGACATGGAAAACTCCAGCGACGGGCAGCTCGGCCCGTCTATAAAGTGTAGCCTAGCTAGGGTTTGCGCTCCAAATGAGGTTTTTCGAGGCCCGTCTGGATCATGCGGGCCAGCCCCAGCCCTCCGTTCTTCGATAACACCTGCGCGAACTGCTGCGCCGCCATATCCCACATGTTGTCGGCCGTCGGGTCCTCCTGAAATTCCGAAGCATGCGCCGCCCGCAGCATCTGCGTCAGCAGCAACGCCTCGAACTGCTGCGCCGCCTCGGCCGGATTCTTCGGTTTCCCGACCGGATCGCCCGTCGGCAGCATCGCCGCCGCGGAACTGAGCCCGACCTCCATCAGATCACCTCAAGTTCGGCGCTCAGCGCCCCAGCCGCGCGCATGTTCTGGAGCACGGCAATGATGTCGCGCGAAGTCGAGCCGATCGCCTGCAGCGCCCGCACCAGATCCTCCACCGTAGCGCCCTGATTCAGCACCACATTCTGCGCCCGAGCCTCCTTCGCATCTACGTTGACCTTCGGAACCACCGTCGTATCGCCCGCAGCCAGCGCATTGGGCTGCGACACATCGAACGTCGTCCGGACCTCCACGCTCAGCGCCCCATGCAAGATCGCGACCGGAGAGATGCGGACTTCCTTGCCCAGCACGATCGTCCCCGTTCGCTCATTGATCACCACCTTCTGCGCCCGATCCGCCTCCACGGTCAGATTCTCGATCTCCGCGACGAATTCCACCGGTCGCGTCAGGAACGCCGCCGGAAGCTGGACCGCGACCGACCCCGAACTCTCCGCCCGCGCCGTAGGCGACGTGGCCGAGCCGGGGAAGTGCGCATTGAGCACTTCCGCAATCCTCGCCGCCGTACTGAAATCCGCCTGCCGAAGCTGCAACCGCAAAGTCTCCGAAGGCGCGACCGTCGGCGGACTGCGCTCAATGATCGCCCCACTCGGAATCCGGCCCACCGTCGGATGATTCAACGTCTGCGCATTCCCCCCGCCCCCCGCGACAAAGCCGCCTGTCAGCAACGGCCCCTGAGCCGCCGCATACACCTGACCATCCGGCCCCTGCAGCGACGTGAGCAACAGCAGGCCTCCCTGAAGATTGTTGGCATCGCCGATCGCCGCAGCCGTGATGTCGATTCGCGTGCCGGGCTGAGCAAACGGCGGCAGCGTCGCGGTCACCATCACCGCCGCCATGTTGCGCACCTGGATCGCCGTCGGATTCACGCTGACACCCATCCGCTTGAGGATGTTCGTCAGCGCCTGCGCCGAAAATACGGTCTGGCGCTTGTCGCCCGTGCCGTTCAGCCCGACGACAACACCGTAACCCATCAGTTGGTTGTCGCGAACGCCTTCCAGCGACGCTAGCTCCTTGATGCGTGTCGCCGCATCGGCCGGAACCAGCAAACAGAGGGCGAGTAGCAAGCGCATAAGTTTGGGCATGTAGTTTCCTAGAAGGGCAGAAGACTCAGCAGGACGCGATACAGCGCGTTCGGACGTTTGATGGCGTCATCCACGACGCCCTTCCCATTCACCACCAGCGCCAGATCCGCGATCTGATCACTGCGAATTGTGTTCGCCGGAGTCACGTCATACGGCCGGATCAACCCTCGCAGCACAATCTGCTGACGCTCCGAATTCACGACCGTCTCCTTGGTGGCCTCGACCACCAACATCCCGTTCAAAGTGGTCGCGATGACTCGAGCAGAAACCGTCGTCGTGAACGCCATCGTACGACTGGTATCCCCCGCCCCGACGATCTTCCGTTCATTTGAAAAATCGAGCAGACTCGCGAGCGGATTCCCAGCCGCCAACGTCCCCGCCAGCGAAGAAACACTCGCCTTCCCATTCGACGCGCGCGAACTGTTCGTCCCGCCCGTCGCCGTCGCCGACACTTGGTCGGAGACCACGATCGTCACAATGTCCCCCGCCGCCCCCGCCCGCACATCGCGAGCCGCGTTCGACAACGGACCGAAGTCGGTAAACAGCGACCCCGGCGATTGCGCCAACGCCATCAGCGGAACCAGCCATAACAGTCGGTTCATTTACGGATACCTGCCTTTCCCTTGGCCTCCACGATCGCCCGGAAGCGCTGCCCGTTCGCCGGATTGCGCACCGTCACCGCCTCGCCGATGTGGCCCGAACTTTCCGCCGCCGCATCGAATGCCAGCAACACACCACCGCTGGTCACCTCCACACGAACGGTCTGGCCCCGGTTGATCGCAGGCCCCGCCGACGAAGCCGGTGCGGCAATCAACTTCCCGCTCTCCGCATCGGTGATCCGCACGCGCACCCAGATCGGGACACTCCGGTTCTCTCCATACAGCAGCCGCCCACTCCACAACCCGGTCGGCGACAACGAGCCCGCACGAAACTCCAGCCGACCCATCGGCAGTGGCGTCCGGCTGTAGTCCAACACTTCAATCTCCCCGGGCCGACCGAGCGCTACCGCCAGCGTCTCGCGCAACGAATCCCCTTCGAGCAGCATCGTCGTACGCTCAAAACACAATTCCGTTCCTGGCTCGATCGACAAGTGATGTTCCCGGGCGATCCTCTCCAGTTCCAGCGTCCGAATCGTTCGGCGAGCACCAGCCACCGGAGCCGCACCGAAGTCGAGCTCCGCCGGCAGCGTCGCGAAACGCGCATGCGCAGCCGCAAGATCTTTGCCATACACCCGATCAGCCTCGATCGGCGTACACCCCACCGCGACCGCCGCGAACCACACTCCAAGCAGTAGTCTCATCGCGTCAGATTATTGACCTGGGAATACATCTCGTCCGCCGCCTTCACCACCTTGGTGTTCGCCTCGTAGGCCCGCTGGCTAGTGATCATGTTGATGAACTCTTCAACGACGCTGACGTTCGACGCCTCGACATATCCCTGCTGCAACGTCCCTAGCCCTTCCTGCCCACCTGGATTCCCTGCCGTCGGAGCACCACTCGCATCCGTAGGCAGGAACAGGCCCCCACCGATACTGTTCAACCCGCCCGGATTTGTGAAATTCGCCAGCTGGATCTGCCCCGCCACCTGAGCCGCCGTTTGCCCCGCCTGCGTGTAACTCACCGTGCCATCGGCGGCGATCGTGATCGTCTGCGCCTGCTGCGGAAGCGTGATCTGCGGTTCCAGTGGATCGCCAGCCGCCGTCACCAAGTTGCCGTCACGATCCATCTGGAAATTCCCCGCCCGCGTGTACGCCGTATCCCCGGCCGCACGCCGAATCTGGAAGAATCCTTTGCCCTCGATCACCACATCCAGCTGATTCCCAGTCTGCTGAAAATTGCCCTGCGTGAACACAATGCTGTTCGCCGATGGCCGCGCGCCCAACCCAAGCTGCAGCCCGCTCGGAACCGTCGTCTGCGTGCCTGCCGCCGCCCCCGGCTGCAGGAAGCTCTGATAGAGCAGATCCTGAAACTGCGTGCGGCGCGACTTAAAGCCAGCCGTGTTCGCATTCGCAAGATTGTTCGCGATGTTATCGATGCTCATCTGCTGGGCGTTCAGGCCGCTGCCAGCGCTATACAAAGCTCGGATCATTCGTTCTCCTAGGTAGTCCGCGCAACTTCATCCACCGCGCGCTTGTTCATCTCCGCACCCACGCTCATCGCGCGTTGCAGCATTTCGAACTGGCGCATCACATCGATCAGCCGCACCGCGCCATCGGTCACTGGTACGTTCGATTGTTCGATCGCCCCCTGCCGGATCACGGTTTCCGCCTCGGGTTTCGCGGTCATCCCGGCGTTCGAGAAATAGCTGGTCCCCAGCTTGCTCAACTTGCGAGCAGCATCATCGAAACCCGAGATCTCGATCTGCCCAATCTCCTGCCCGCTCTGCCGCACGATCCCCGCACGATCAATCTCCACCGGCAGCTTCGGATCCACCGCCATCGGCTGCCCGTTATTGCGCGTGTTCCGCAACGTGTAGCCTTCCACCGTCGCCAGCTGGTTCGCCTTCGAAACTTGAAAATTCCCCGTGCGACTATAAACGACCCCGCCCGGCGAGTTGAGCGCAAAGAAGCCCTTCCCATCGAGAGCCAGATCCAGGGGATTTCCTGTAGGCAGCACCGACCCTTGCGAAAAGTCCGTCCAGCGCGTTTCCACCACCGGCAACTCGCCCCGGAAAATTCCGTAGAACTCGTGATCGGCTTTGAAGCCCGAGGTCCCGCTGTTCGCAACATTATTAGCGAGCATGTCGAGCGATTGCATGCGAGCCTTCATGCCACTAGCGGCCGTAAGTAAGAGCGGGTCCATGCTGGATGTTCCTCGCCGTTGAGGATGCAATTGATGCGCCGTTTCCGAAGTTGTTGAGAAATCGCAAAGAGCGCGACTAGCGACGTTCCAGCATGAAACGCGATCGTCGAAACCGTGCCGTTTTGGTTTCGGATTCTGACAATTCTTTGCCGAAGCTCAACTACTCCGCCCACCCGCAACGCGAGAAACAAAGACTTTCCGCTTTGGACGCAGAACTGCATAACCTCCAGCGTGACTGGCGTAACGCTCACCACCGCGATTCCCGGACCCATCGAAGGTCTACTCGCGGGTACCGCATTGGCAAAGGCAACTCCCCCGGCCTCGGCCAACGCGGCCGCGGTCACACCAACACTACCCAACGGCTTCGCGGACCTGCTTGCCCTACTCGGCGTATCGGCACAGACTCCAGAAGTTTCAGAAACAGAAACCCATCCCACCGCTCCGATCGAAGTCCCCGACGAAACACCCACTGCAGTTGTCGCCGCGCCCCCCGAACAGATCGCCTCCGCCATCATTCGAGCGATGCTCAAAGAAAGCACCCCGCGCCCCGATGTCGCGCCGAACAAACTGAGCGCGAAGGATCTCCCCAACAAGACCGAGGCGCCATCAGCACCAGCTCTGACATGGATCGTCCCTGCTCCGGCACCCACCGCGACCGTCGAGAAATCACCCGACGAGAGGCCAGACCAGCCCACGATCACCGAACCCGTGCTTACCGCAGCACTCGACCTCGTCCCCACACCTGGCAAGGCGATCCCGACCATCCCCGCGCCCATTGAAGTCGCGACGCCCGCACCAGCAGCACCGCCCACCGCGGCCACACCCATCGAAGAACCTCTCCGCATCGCCGCGCCCGTGCCGAACATCCCGAGCACTCCGAACGCCCCGCGAGACCTCCCTCGCGAGATCCCTCCGTCGATCGAAATTCCGCCGACCGCGAAACAAGCTCCCGCAGCACCCCTCGCTTTCGCCCTGCGCCTCACCGTCGCCGAAGACGTCCCCGCGCGACCCGCCCGCACCGAAGCCCCCATCAAGACCAAGCCCATCGAAGCCGCGAAACTTACTCCGGAAGTGAAGTCCGAAGATGTCCCGCAGCCAACAGTGACAGTGGCCTCCGGCACCGACGATGCCGACGAGAAAGAGCAGACCTTCAAAGATCTGGCCTTTGACGAAAAGTCTCGACCCGAAAAAACCGCTCACTCCGAGCCCCGCATCGCAGCAGCACCACTTCCCGAGCCTCAGCCCGGCCCCGCAGCTGCGCCAGCCCCGCAGCGCGAATCCGTGAAGCTCGCCCCCACGCTCCCATTGGACACGCAGCCCCGGGCGACGGATGTCGCGCCCGTGCTGCAAGCCCCCGTGCTGCAAGCCGAAGAAGCCCCCAAACCCACGCAAGCCGCTCACGAGATAGCCGTTCGCGTGTCCGCCCCCGACGCGAGCCCCGTGGATCTACACGTCACCCAGCGCGGCACCGAAGTCCGAGTCGCCGTCCGAACCGCGGACGAACAGATGCAGTCTTCTCTCCGTCAGGACCTCAGCAAACTGGTTGACCGCTTGGAGCAAACCGGCTTCCACGCAGAATCACTTCCGGTTCGCGAAAGCACCCCGGCCCACGCGGACCGAATCACCATCGACGCAGGACCAGTCTTCGCCGCGCACGGAAGCACGGCAATCAGCGGTGACAGCCGCAGTGAAACATCGTCGCAACAGGATGGTCGGGAAGGGGACACCGATCCAAATCAGTCTGGCTCGCGGCAACAGCAACAACACCAGCGCCGCCAACAGCGGCAGCCCAAAGAAGCCTGGGAGGATTTCGCATGAGCACCACCTCAGTAACCGGCACCGGCGCAAGCAGCGCATCGACGGAGATACAGCCGCTGGTCAAAGACAAGCTGGGAGCCGACAAGAGCACGTTCCTGAAACTGCTCGTCGCCCAGCTCAAGAATCAGAACCCGTTGAATCCATCCGACGGCATCCAGTTTGTCACCCAACTGGCTCAGTTCACCTCGCTCGAACAATCCACCGCGATGAGCCAGGACATCGCGGCCATTCGAGCCGCACTCGAAAAGCAGGGCACGCCCAGTAAGGCATAGTTTCAGACTTCACAGAAAGCAAGGACACGCAAAGCAAGGACACCCATGGTCACTTCATTTTCGACAGCACTCTCCGCCCTCGCCGCACATTCCACGGCGATCGACGTCATCGGCAACAACCTCGCCAACCTCAACACGCCCGGCTTCAAGGCCAGCGTCGTCTCCTTCCACGACCTCGTGACCCAGTCACTAGGCGCGGGCTTGGGTGAGACGCAGGTCGGCTTCGGTGTCGGCACGCCCGTCACCCTTCGCCAGTTTTCCCAGGGCGCGATTCAATCCTCGGGCGGCCCCCTCGACGCGTCCATTCAAGGCGACGGATTCTTCGTCGTCCGTGGCAGTGCGAACCAGCAGATGTACACACGCGGCGGAAACTTCATGGTCGACACCGACGGCAACCTGACCACCGCCACCGGCGAACGCCTACAGGGCTGGACCGCACAGAACGGCGTGCTCGACGTCAATGCCACCCTCGGTGACATCACCGTCCCCGTGGGCAGCCTCAAGGCACCCATCGCAACCACCGACATCTCCGTCGACCTCAATCTTGATGCTTCCGCCACCGTCGGCCCGCCCCCCGCTCAGTTCTCCAGCTCCATCGAGGTCTACGATTCTCTAGGCAACTCCCACATCGTCAAGACCACGTTCACCAAGACCGCCAACGCGAACGAATGGGACTATTCACTAGCCTTCCCCGATACAGACCTCCAGGCCCCGGGAACTCCCGTGACAGGCACCGTTCAGTTCGATGCAACCGGCCAACTGATCAGCCCCGCTGTGGGCGATCCGCCACCCGTCCTCAACGCCACAGGCCTGGTCGACGGCGCCGCCGACATGGCCATCACCTGGAAAATGTTCGACGGCCAGACTCCTCGCTTCACTCAGTTCTCCCAGCCCTCTGCGAGCTCGGCACTGGCGCAGAACGGCTCCGGAGCAGCGAACCTGGTTCGCGTCGGCTTGGGCAACGGCGGCAAGATCCTCGCCCAATACTCGAACGGTCAACAAGTCGTCGTCGGCCAGGTCGCGATGGCCACCGTCCGTAACCCCGAGTCGCTAATCGCCGTCGGCAACAGTAACTATCAGCTGAGCGCCCGCTCCGCCCTGCCCGCCATCGGACTCCCGGAAACCGGCGGGCGCGGCTCCGTGCTCGGCGGCACCGTCGAAGCCTCCACCGTCGACATCGCCCGCGAGTTCACGAACTTGATCGTGTACCAACGCGGCTACCAAGCCAACGCTCGACTCGTCACCACCGTCGACGAGCTGAGCCAGGAAACCATCAACCTGAAGCGGTAATTGATCCGTGACCGCCCACGAACAAACTGCGCATTACGCCGACGTCCCCATCGACCTGGAAGTCGAACTGGGACGAAAAGTGATGACGCTCGAATCGATCCTCTCGCTACAGCCGGGCAACGTGATCAAGATCCCGCGCTCGGCAGGCGAGAACATCGACATCCTGGCCGGCGGACACCTGCTGGGATCAGGCGAAATCGTGATCATCGAAGAACGCTTCGGCGTGCGCATCACGGACTTCAAGGAGGAAGCGTAGACGACATGGATGTCGCTGACGGAGATCTGATTCGCGAGCTGTTGGGTGTACTGATGGTATTCGCGCTGCTCGGAGCCGCGGTATGGAAGCTGCGGTCCGGCGGCGTGACGCCTCCCTGGAAATCGGCGCAAGCCGCACGACTTGAAACAGTCGGCCGCGTGGCACTCACCGCGCAACATGCGGTGCACTTAGTCCGAATCGATGGACGCGAGTTGGTCGTCGCCACCCATCCTCAAGGCTGTTCCCTGCTAGCGACAACAGGTGAGGGCCAGTCATGAAGCGCCTTCTCTTCCTCGCCGCGTTACCCGCCCTCGCCTCGCCCAACGACTCCCTGCTCGGCGTGACCCTGGTCGCCGACAAAACCGGACAAACCGTCGGAGCTCCGATGCAGATCATCCTGCTGCTCACCGTGCTCACGATGCTGCCGGCGATCCTCATGTCTGTGACGCCGTTCCTCCGCATCGTCGTCGTCCTACACTTCCTGCGCCAAGCCCTCGGCACCCAGACAACGCCTTCGAACCAGGTGCTCGTCGGACTTGCGCTATTTCTTTCGCTGATCGTCGTCCAACCAGTCGGCACACAGGTCCTACAGCAAAGTTGGGAGCCGCTCGAGCAAGGCCAAATCTCCACCACCGAGGCCTGGGATCGGGCCTCCGGGCCGATTCATACCTTCCTGCTGAAATACGCCCGCGAGAAAGACATCGCCCTCTTCATGGAACTCTCGAAGGCCCCCGCCCCCAAATCTCCAGCCGACGTGCCACTCAGCGCTCTCGCTCCCGCCTATGTCTTGAGTGAACTCAAAACCGCGTTCCAAATCGGAGCCGTGCTGTTCCTACCCTTCCTCGTCATCGACCTTGTGGTCGCGTCCGTGACGCTCTCCATCGGCATGGTTCAACTCCCACCGGTGATGGTCTCGGCGCCCTTCAAGATTCTTCTCTTCGTGCTCGTCGATGGCTGGAACCTCGTCGTCGGATCACTCGTCCGGAGCTTCCAATGACCCCAGCCACCGTAACGGACTTACTGCGCAATGCGTTTCTCACGACCTTCTGGATCGGCCTGCCCGTGCTCGCCGCCGGCTTCGTGATCGGCATCCTCGTGAGCCTCGCGCAAATCCTGACGTCGATTCAGGACTCCAGCTTCAGCACTGTCCCGCGGCTCACCGTGTTCCTCGGCGTGCTCTTGTTCTCGATGCCGTGGATGCTCACTCGCCTGATCACTTACACCAGCGCGCTGCTCGGCGATCTCGGCCGCTTCGCCCACTAACTCATGACCCTCGGCCTCCCACTCGCGACCATCTTCGCCTTCCTACTCGTGCTCGCGCGCGTCGGGGCCTTCGTGATGTTCCTGCCCATCCCCGCCTTCCGCAGCGCGCCCCCGCAGCTGCGTGCAGCCTTGGCCGTCGCGCTGACCTTCGCACTCTTCCCCATGTGGCCGGAGTTGCCGAACCAGGCTCCCAACATGACCAGGCTGATCGTATGGGCCTTCTCCGATGCAGGCTTAGGGCTCGCCATTGGACTCGCCATCGCATTCCTGTTCGAGAGCTTCCAAGTCGCGATGCAGATCGTAGGCCTGCAGGCAGGCTACGGCTACGCGCTGACCATCGATCCCACCAGTCAAGCTGACTCCGGAGTACTGCAGATCCTGTTCATGCTCGCCACCGGCTGGCTGTTCTTGATCTTCGGCTTCGACCGGGAACTGATCCGCGTGCTCGCCGCCAGCCTGGAGCGATTCTCCGCCGGCTCCTGGGCACCTAGCGCCGCGAGCCTTGATGGAATCGTGCGCCTCGGGGGCAACATGCTGGTCACCGGCTTGCGGGTCGCGCTCCCCGTTGCCGCACTGCTCCTGCTAATCGACGTAGCACTCGCGCTGCTCGGCCGCATGCAGCAGCAACTCCAACTACTCTCCCTCGCGTTCCCCGCAAAGATGCTCGCCGCGCTCGTCCTGCTCACCGCGCTCGCGCCCATGCTCCCGAAGATCTTCGACACCGCGGCCCAGCGCACGCTCACTCAAATCTGGCGGCTCCTGGGCTGACATGGCAGGCGAGCGTACAGAAAAACCGACACAGCGGCGGCTCGACCGGGCCCGCAAGGAAGGCAACTTCCCCACCAGCCGCGAGTTCGTCAACGCCGCGCACTTCGCCACCGTGGTCGCGCTCGTCAGCATGTTCAGCGCGGACTTCTTCGCTCGCCTGTTGATTCTCACCCGGCGCCTGATCACCTTCGCCTTCACCGGATCTCTGTCCGCGCAACAAGTCGTCGCGCTCGCACGAAACTTGATCGCTCCCGATTTTCTCCCGCTCATCTTCGGCGGCTTGGCACTCACCGTTGTTGTCATCGCCGTGCAGTTGGGCACCACCGGCCTCGGAATTTCAGGCGAGAAACTCGCTCCGGATCTGAAGCGTCTCAACCCGCTCACCAAGCTCACCGGCCTGCCCGGACAAAACTTTCCGATCTTCGTGCAAGCGCTGCTGCTGCTGCCGTTGGTCGGCGTCGTCCTGTATTACGAGCTCACCGAAAACCTGAACGGCTTCATGGAACTCCCATGGCTGCATCCGCGCGCCGCGATGGCACGCATCGGGATGACGCTCGAAACCTTGCTGTGGCGAGCCGCCGCGCTGTTTCTGCTAATCGGCCTCATCGACCTGGTTTGGCAACGCCGCCGCTATACCAAGCAACTCAAGATGTCCAAACAGGAAATCCGCGAAGAGTCGAAGGACCAGGAAGGCAACCCGCAGATCAAGGCCCGCGTCCGCCGCATTCAGCGCGACATGGCGCGTAAACAAATGATGAAGGAGGTCCCGAAAGCCACCGCCATCATCGTCAACCCAACACACTACGCCGTCGCCATCCGTTACGCGATCCCCGCGCCGGGGGAAGTCCCGTCTGCACCCAAAGTTGTCGCCAAGGGCAAGAACTACCTCGCCGGTCGCATCCGAAAGCTGGCCATGGAACACCAGATCCCGATCGTCGAAAATCCGCCGCTCGCTCGCGCCCTCTACAAGTCCGTCGACGTGGGTCAAGAGATCCCCAGCCACCTGTACCGCGCCGTCGCCGAGATCCTCGCCTACATATACCGGCTTATGAACGGGAGGCTTCCGGGCTAGTGTGGAAATCCTGCAACCAAGCTGTATACAGAAACGTCAAATGCAGCAGAAGGAGAACTGGACAATGAAAATCGGGAACACGATTTCATCCTTCTTCGCGGCAGCAGTATTGACGGTTTCGGCCTTCGGGGCGCAGATCCCCTCCGCCAACCCCAATCTGGAGAAGGATGTTCGACATGCCATCAACAGCCTCGCCTACTACGGCGTCTTCGACGATCTGAATTTCACTATCGGTGACAACGGCGTCGTGACGCTGACCGGCGAAGTGATGCAGTACTACGTCCATAACAGCGCGATCGCCGCCGTCCGAGGTGTGCCCGGCGTGACGCGCGTAGTGGATCAAATCGAAGTGTTGCCTCTATCGCCCTTCGATAACGACATTCGGATTCGCGCCTACAACGCGATCTTCGGGTATCCGGCGCTCAGCCGGTACGCGATCAATTCCCGCCCACCCATCCACATTGTGGTCAAGCGCGGCAACATCTCGCTGGAAGGCGTGGTGAACAACGAACTCGATCGAACGCTGGTCTACAACCGCATTCGCAGCCTACCCGGCGCGTTTAGCGTCACCAACGACCTCCGCCTCGATCCGTAAGCTTGGGACCCGGACGCAGTCACCTTCTCCACGCTCGCGGAGAAAACCGGGACCCTACGGCGGCTCAGGACCTCCGACCTGAGCCGCCGCTTCTATTTTTAGAGCAGTTCCACGCAGTCGCGCTGTTATGATGGGAGCAATTGGACGCGTGGTGAAAATCGCAACGATCTTCCTCCTCTCCTCCGCGCTCTTGAGCGCGCAGCCCGCGGCTCCCGCGGACCCCAAACAACGCATCGCCGCAGCGAAAGAAGCCGTGAAGCAAGGCGTCGACGGCATCCCCGTGTTGACGACCTTCTCGCTCGACGCTTCCGCCGAAGTGCGCCTCGAAGCAGCCAAGCGCTTGAACGAGATCGGCGGTCCCCGCACGATGGGTGCCCTCGCCGTACTCTCCCGCGATGCCGACCCTGAAATTCAGATCCACGCCATCGACGGCTTGATCAACATCTTCGTGCCCGGCTACTTGAAGTCCGGGATCTCGAAGACCACCACCCGCACCGCCGACGGCGTCAAAGTGAAGTTCAACGAGCCAGGCGACCTGGTGGTCGACGGCTACGTGACCGTCGCGCCGGAAGCGATCTCGGCGGCCACGCAAGTCCTGCGCACCTCGAAGAGCCTCGAAGCCCGAGCCAACGCCGCTCGCGCGCTCGGCATCTTCCGGGCGACCTCAGCCGCACCGCAACTCATCGAAGCGCTGTACTCGAAAGACGACCAGTTGATGTACGAGTCACTGATCGCGATCCAGAAGATCCGCGATGCCAGTGCCGGTCCCGGCGTCGCGTTCCTGGTTCGCGACTTGAATGAGAAAGTGCAGATCGCGGCCCTCCGTGCGGCCGGCATCCTGCGGGCCCGCAACGCGGCGCCGAACATCCGCACAGTGATCGACGATCAGCCCAGCATCAAGGCTAGCCGCGCGGCAGTCGAAGCGCTGGCCATGATCGCGGACCCGGCCGATCGCGGCGTGTTCCTCCGCTTCCTGGCCAACAAAGATCCCGAACTCCGCGGAGCCGCGGCCGAGGGCTTGGCGCGAGTGAAGAATCCCGCCGACGCCGACCGCTTGTTGCAGGCCTTCAACGACGAAAAAGAATACAGCCCGCGCCTGTCGATGGCCTTCGGATTGGTTTCGTTGGGCCGGATGGAGATCAACGACCTCAGCCCCTTCCGCTACCTGATCAGTTCGTTGAACCGGGCGGCATTCCGGGGCGTATCGCTGGCGTTCCTGACCGAGCTCGCGCGCGAGTCGGCTGCCCGGCTGACCATGTACCCCAGCTTGGAGCGGTCGACCAAGGACGAAAAGATCGGCCTCTGTACAGTGTTCGGGGAATCCGGGCAGCAGGATAGCGTCCCGTACTTGAGCAGGCTGAAAGACGACAAAGACCCCGAGGTCGCGCAAAACTGCCTTCGCAGTCTGCGCACCCTCGAGGCCCG
>CANIIC010000013.1 GCA_947467395.1 Bryobacterales bacterium | reverse complement strand
TTCAGCACCGGAACCACGGCGATCCGGCTTCACGAAGATGCTGTAGATCATGGTGTCGGACTTCTGCGCGGCCTCGATGGCATCGGATAGGCGCAGCTTGCTCCCACGGTCTTCGCCATCGGTGATCAGGATGATCGCCTTGCGGCCGGACTGCGGCTTCAGGACTTCGTCGGAGGCCAGGAAGATCGCGTCATAGAGGACCGTTCCGCCGAGCGTGATCTGTCCGCCGCGTCCACCGCCCGGAGGGTTGCGGCGAGGCTGCGGCGTTGGAGTGGGAATCGGGAAACGACTGCGCCCTCGACCGCCGACACCTCCACCTCCTCCGGGAAACGGGAATTGAAACTGGTTCTGGCTGACGACCTGACGCGGTCGGATGTTGATCTCTTCGGCTCGCACCGAATCCAGACCGTCTTCTAGCTTGCGCAGCGAATCGGTGACATCCTGTTCCAGCGTGGCTTCGCGGCCGAAGCTGATCACGAAGGCCTTGTCCTGCTTACGCAGCACTTGTTCAAAGAACTGACGGGCGGCGCGGCGCTCTTCGGCCAGCTCGGTGGCCACGCTGCCGCTGGTATCGATCAGCATGCCGATGGTCAACGGAAGATCCGTCTCCCGGGCGAAGCGGCGAATTTCTTGAGACTTGCCATCTTCGAGCACAGTGAAGTCGGACTGCTGAAGATCCTTCACCAAGGCACCCTTCTTGTCATGCACCGTGATGAGGAGATCCACCAGATCCACTCCGCCACGTATGACGGGCTCCTGCGCGGCCGCCAAGCCGAGCACCGCCAGCATCAGGATGGAGAGTCGTCGCTTCACTCTTGCTCGATGGCGTAGTAGCCCTTACGCGCCTGGACCTTGTAATCTTTGTTCGTCATCTTAAAGTCCAGCTTGCGATAGCTGCCATCGCGGACCGCGTTGGTGGGCGAGTAAGACACCGAATACTGGCTGCGCATTTCTTCCTGGATCTGCTTGAAGATGTCGTCGAGGTTGCCGCGACGGCCCACGTCAAAGACCCGTCCTCCCGTCTCCTCGGCCATCTTGGTCAGAGTGCCTTTGTCGCCGAAGCCGCCCTGAGAGTAGAAGATGCCGTAGATGATGGCGTCCGACTTCTGCGCCGCCTCAATCGCCTTCTGCTTGGAGACCTGACTCCCGGTGTCCTCGCCGTCGGTGATCAGGATGATGACCTTGCGGCCACTCTCCTTGCGGAGACGCTCGTCAGCGGCGAGATACACGGCGTCGTACAGCACGGTACCGGCCTGATTGTTCGCGGTCGGGACAGGACCGGGGTGAATGCCGCCCACGCGGGTATTGAGCTTCAGTTCATTCAAGCCGCGCTGTAGCAGGCGCGGAGAATTGGTGGAGTCCTGTAGCAGCTCCGAATCCTTGCCGAAGCTGATGATGAAGGCGAGATCGTTCTTGCGCAGGACCTGCTCGAAGAATTGTCCCCCGGCGCGTTGCTCCATCGGGATCAGGCCATCCATACTGCCACTGACATCGATCAGCATGCCAATGGTCAGAGGGAGATCCGTTTCCCGTGTGAAGTACTTGATCTCCTGTTCCTTGCCGTCCTCAAAGACCTTGAAGTCGGTTTGCTTGAGGTCGGGGATAAGTGCGCCGTTCTTGCCGCGCACAGTAGCCAGGACATTGACGATATCGACGCCGCCGCGGATGACCTGATCGTCCTGGGCCACGACCAGCATCGCCGCCGAAGTGAGAAGCACACAGCCGAGCAATAGTTTCCGGACCATACTATAGAGTATGACGCTCGGGCGGCCGGGCGGTTTCACCCGATTTTCCCCATGCGCAAGGCGATCAACCATTTGAAGCGGTCGGACCCCGTAATGGCGGAGATCATCACGCGCGTCGGTCCGTACGCGATGCAGCATTCTGACCCGGTGTTCCACAACCTGGCGCGGTCCATCACGTATCAGCAGTTGAGCGGCAAGGCGGCCGGGACAATCTTTGGGCGACTACTGGCTGCGGCGTCAGACCCGTTGACGCCCGAATCCGTCTTAAAGCTGCGACGGACCCGGATGCGGACGCTGGGGTTGTCGAACCAGAAGACGGACTACATTCGGGAACTGGCCAGGATGACGCGAGATGGCGAGGTCAATTTCGAGCGCTGCCTGGAACTGGACGACGCGGCGGTCATTGAGCACCTCACGCGAGTCAAAGGCGTCGGCGTGTGGACGGTGCAGATGTTCCTGATGTTCGCCTTGCGGCGCCTGGATGTGCTGCCGACCGGAGACCTGGGGATTCGGATGGCGATGAAAAAAGCGTATGGGCTTGAGGAGCTCCCCAAGCCCACAGAGATGGAACGAATCGCCGAACCGTGGCGGCCGTACTGCACCGTCGCCAGCTGGTATTTGTGGCGCAGCCTGGATGGTCAGGCCGCGCTCTAGTCTTTAGTGGCCTTCGGCTTCGAGCATGCGCTCGACTTCGATGGCGGCCTTGCAGCCCGCACCCGCAGCCGTGATCGCCTGACGGTAGATACGATCCTCGACGTCGCCGGCATGGAACACGCCCGGAATATTGGTGCGCGCACCGCCGTGGGACACGATGTAGCCGTCGGCGTCCAGGTCGAGTTGACCGACAAAAGGCTTAGTGTTCGGGATGTGGCCGATAGCCAGGAAGAAGCCGTCGACTTCCTGATCCCAGGTTTCGCCGGTCTTCAGGTTCTTCAGTTTCACGCCGGTGACTTCTCCCTTGGTGACGTCATAGACATCTTCGATGCCGGTGTTCAGCAGCCACTTGATCTTCGGGTTGGCCTTGGCGCGATCGATCATGATCTTCGAGGCGCGGAACTCTTCGCGACGGTGGACCAAGGTCACTTCACGGCCGAAGCGCGTGAGGAAATTGGCCTCTTCCATAGCGGAGTCACCACCACCGACCACCATGATTTTCTTGTCCTTGTAGAACGCGCCGTCGCAGGTGGCGCAGGACGACACGCCGCGGCCGATCAGCTTCTGTTCGTTCTCGAGGCCCAACCAGCGCGCCGAAGCTCCGGTGGCGACGATCAGCGTGCGGGTTTCATGCCACTCGCCATCGATGGAGATGCGGAACGGGCGTTTGCTCAGGTCAGCCGCATCGACGGTGCCGTACATGTACTCGGCGCCGAAGCGTTCGGCCTGCTGCTTCATGTTTTCGACCAACTCAGGGCCGTTAATGCCTGTCGGGAAGCCGGGGAAATTTTCCACCTCAGAGGTGATCGACAACTGACCGCCGGGTTCGTGGCCGATGATCACGAGCGGCTTCAGGCCGGCGCGAGCGGTGTAGATGGCAGCAGTGTTTCCGGCGCAGCCGGAGCCCAGAATAATGACGTTTTGCACGATTTTCCTATGGTAGCAAGCGGGGCAAGCCCCGTTTATTCGACGGCGAGCGAACCCGCCTTTGTTACGATGCGCGGCGAGGCTCCGGCGATGCAATCGGGGATGCCCCGATGGGCGTAGTAGTTCAGGCCGTAGACCCAGGCTCGCTTAACCTGGTCGACGCAAGCGCCTTGTGTTTCGGAGCCATGCTCGCGCCAGAAGGCCCGGACAGACACGGTGCGATCCATGACGGGAAAGGCCGAAGACTTGAGATACATGACGGACGCCACGGAGCCGATGGCGATCACCAGGGCCGCCCAGCGACGGCGGTCGCTCCATTCCTGGTCGGCGTCGTCCTTCGCCAGCGCCCAAGCGGCGACCGCTACGGCAGCGGGCAGCAGCAGGGGCCAGCCAAATCCCCCATTCCACTGCACGTGCGTGATGCCGGTATTGAGCGCCTCGGGCAAAATGGCGGAAATCAGCGGGATCAAGCCCAGCAGTAAGGCGCACGCGACCAGCCAGGAAGCAGCCGCTCGGGTCTTTTCGAGCGCGACGGCCAGAACCACGGCCAGCGCAGGCATCAGGGGCAGCACATAAGCGGGCAGTTTGTTGGTGGATACAGAGAAGAAGATCAGGCCATAGATCAGGTACAGGCCCAGGAAGCGGACTCGCTCATCGTCCAGCGACCGGCGTCTGCCGATCAGGCCCACCAGCGGAATCCACGGGAACAACCCGCCCAGCAGCACAGCGGTCGGGAACCAGAAGGGTTGCACGTGTTCGAGCGCGGGGCTAAAGAAGCGGGAGACGTGATGCTTCCAGAAGAACTCATCCCAGAAGGCCGCACCATTCTGGAGGTAGCAGAGGATGTACCACGGGGCGGCTGTGGCGATACAGGTCAGGATCATGCGCATGCGCTTGCCACGTGCCACCAGGAACACCGGAGCGATCAACACGATCGGCACGAAGCCTTTGGCGAGTACAGCGAGCCCCAATAAGAAGCCCGCCAGGTAGCCCTGCGCCCCGTAGCGGGATTCACGACCGCCGGTGCTGCGGGCACCCAGCGCCTGCGGCCCGAACAGCGCAATCAGCATCGCGGCGTTCATCGTCGCAGCCATCGGCATGTCGGTGACGGCGGCGAAGCTCAGCGACGCCCAGCCTGCCGAGGTCCCGAGGATTGCGGTCCCGGTGAGCGCGATTCTGCGGTTAAACTCGCGTTCCAGCGTGTTGTAGAAGAACAACAGGAACAGCAGTCCGATCAAGGCGACGGGCAAGCGAGCCGCCCACTCATCCTCTAAACCGAGCCGATTCCCTGCGGCGGTCGTCCAGTACAGCAGCGGCGGTTTTTCGAACCACGGCTGGCCGTCTAGGCGAGGTGTGATCCAGTCGCCGGACTGCGCCATCTCACGGCCGATGGAGGCATAGCGCGGCTCGTCCGGACCAAGGAAACCGACTCCGCCCAGGTTGGTCAGATAGAGGAGAACGAGTGCCGCGATGAGGCAGAGCTTCTGCAACACTCCAGTATAATGAGGGTCACCCACATGAAGAAACTTGCGACGCTCCTGCTGTGTGCTACGGCCGCCTTCGCACAGGCGCCCAAGGCTTTCGATAAGGCTGCTTTCGAGGCGTATTTGCGGCACATGGAAATGTGGATCCCGCAGGTCGCCGTGCAGATCGACGACCCCAAGCCGTCGCCGTATTTGAAGGGCTTCAACGAGGTGGTGGTGCACCTGTCCTATAGCGGGCAAGGCAAGGAAGAGCGCTATTACGTGTCGGCCGACGGCACCAGCATGGTGAAGGGCGAACCCTACGACCTGACACGCAACCCGTTTCAAGGCAACCTCGACAAGATGAAGCTCGACGGGCAACCGAGCTTCGGTGGTGGGGCCAAGGCTCCGGTGACCATGGCGATTTACGGGGACTTCCAGTGCCCGTACTGCAAGGCCGAGGCTGAGATCGTGCGAAAGAACGTGGAGAAGACGTTCACCGATCAGGTACGAGTGGTCTTCAAGGATTTCCCTCTGGAATCGATTCACCCGTGGGCTCGCGCGGCGTCGGATGCAGGTCGCTGCGTCTACAAACAGAACGCGCAAGGGTTCTGGGGCTTCCACGACTGGATCTACGGAGCACAGCAGGACATCAAGCCGGAGACGCTCAACGAGAAGATCCTGACCTGGGCGGGCGAGAACAAGTTGGATGCAGCGGCACTGAAGACCTGCATCGATACGAAGGCTACGGATGCCGAAGTCGCCGCAAACATCGCCGAGGGCAAGTCACTCGGCATCAACGCAACGCCCACCTCGTTCATCAACGGCCGCAAGCTGGAAGGCACCCTGCAGTGGGAAGTGCTGGAGCAGTTACTCAAGCTGGAGATTTCGGCAGTCACAGGAGCCAAATAACATGCGCCTCGCGGCCTTCGTACTCGTTTCGACCCTCGGGTTGGCGGCAAACGTCGACCCGGCCGCGTATCAGAAGCATGTCGAATTCCTGGCCTCTGATGCGATGAAGGGGCGCGCCACCGGCTCCCCCGAACTGGAGCAGGCGGCCAAATACATCCAGTCGCAATTTGAATCGTTCGGCGTGAAGCCGATCCCCGGTAAGCCGTATCAACAGGCGTTCACCGCCAACCTCGGCGCGAAACTGAGCGCGAACAACCAGCTGCGGTCGACGCTCAACGGGAAGCGACAGACGTATGCACTGAATACGGGCTTCATCCCGTTCAGCTTCTCTAGCACCGGAGTGGGCCCGACGGCTCCCGTGGTCTTCGGCGGCTACGGCATCACCGCCACGGATCTGAAATACGACGATTACGCAGGTCTGGACGTGAAGGGCAAGTATGTCCTGATCCTGCGCCATGAGCCGCAGGAAGACGATGCCAAGAGCGTTTTCAACGGCAAGGAAACGACCGTCCACGCGACATTTACCAACAAAGCGATCAACGCCAAGAACCACGGCGCTCGCGGCGTGATTCTGATCAACGACACATTTCACCATCCGGGCGAACGCGACGCCATGATGGCGTTCGGACAGGTCAGCGGTCCCACCGACGCGGGGTTGTTCTTCGTCCAAGTGACTGCCGAAACAGCGGAAACCTGGCTGAAGGCGTCCGGCAAGGACCTGCGCGCGATCATCGACGGCATCGACAAGGATCTGAAGCCGCAATCGTTCCCGCTGACGAACCTGACGGCGAGCATGACGGTGAACATCGTGCATGAATCGAAGTCGGTGCACAACGTGATCGGCTACATTCCCGGCACCACCGACGAATACGTTGTGATTGGCGCGCACTACGATCATCTGGGGCTGGGCGACGAACACTCCCTGGCTCCGTCGCAGATCGGGCAGATTCATCACGGCGCCGACGATAATGCGTCGGGCACGGCTGGCGTCATCGAACTGGCTCGGTGGTTCTCGAAGCAACCGAAGCAGAAGCGCGGCATCCTGCTGATGACCTTCGCCGGCGAAGAATTGGGACTACTGGGCAGCGCGTTTTACACGGCACACCCGTTGCTGCCGCTGGATAAGGCTGTCGCCATGCTGAACATGGATATGATCGGCCGCATCCGCGAAGGCAAGATCTACGTGAACGGGACGGGTACGGGCTCGACGCTAGACGCACTGGTGGCCGGCGTGAAAGTTCCCACGTCTCTGAATGTGGATCTGTCTGAGTCGACAGGGTACGGCGGCAGCGACCATATTTCTTTCAATGGCAAACAGATCCCGGTGGTGTTTTTCTTCTCCGGACTGCACGGCGACTATCACAAACCGAGCGACACCTCCGATAAGATTGATGCGCCTCGCGCAGCTGACCTTGTGGACTACGTTGCCGATATCGCCACTGCCATTGTGAACGCCCCCGAGCGGCCGGTATTCCAGCGTGTCGCGGAGAAATCGGCCGACCCACATTCGGGTGGTACTCCTGTGAGCAGCGGTTATGGACCAAACTTCGGAAGCGTCCCAGACTTCAACGAGCCGCCCAAAGGAGTTCGCTTCGCCGACGTCCGAGATGGTACTCCGGCGGCAAAAGCAGGACTACGCCCCGGGGACATCCTGATTCGGTTTGACTCCAAAGAAATCAGTAACTTATACGACTTTACCTACGCACTCCAGTCCCATAAGGCTGGAGACGAAGTACTAGTGCAAGTACTTAGGGGTGATCAAACAATTGAGGCCAAAGTACTACTCACTGAACGCCGTTGATTTGTCATACTTGCCTTGCGATCAAGGCGCAAGACGAGCGAAATGATGACCCGAACGACAGTCCCGAACCCCAGCATCCCGACCGAAAATAGCTACAAGCTGCCCCCGCTGATTCTGCATCCGTTTGCGGACGCCAACGGCCCGGGCAAGCTGGTCGAAAGCTCGCGCGCCAGCCTGATGCTGCAGGGTCTGTTGCCTTCCGGGGACCGGGACAAGATCGCCTTGGATCGCGCGTTGCTCGATGGCCGTTACCAGGAAATCCGCATGCTCTACTATGTGGGCCGCGACCTGGTGCGCTGGATCGAACAGTGCATGGAATTCGTGAAGCGCCAGCCGGAACTGGAACATTGCGGCATCAAGGAACAGAGCTTCGCCGCGCACCTGATTCAATGCGCGCCGCCTGACGTGGAAGCCAAGCTGCGCAAGTGGGGCGTCATCGATTACCGCGCCATCTTCGGCCGCGCACTGGGCCTGAATGCCCTGTTTGCGGACATCCCTTCGCGCGACATGCTGACCGACGATTTCATCCGCAACTACTATCGCTTCGCCGACCAGATTTTCCAGTGCAAGCAGGGCGCGGCGACGTTCACCGAAATCAAAGACTGCGGCTTCATCTACGAGATCTACGCATCGGGCGAATACTCGCGGATGCTGGAACGCGAGTGGGCTTAGGGCCTGCTCGGTACAGATAGAGTTCCCCAAGTGAGTTGGAAGGCCTCCAACTCACCGTCTACGTTCCTACCCGCCTCTACTTCCAACCGCTGATTCACCTTCACGTCGGATCGCTCCAGCCGGAACCCATTCCCCACGAACCGCGTGTCCACACGGAAGACAAATGTCTCCTCATCCCCTTCGCGTGTGTGAATCACGACAGAACGATCCGTCACCTTCGCCACCACTCCGGCGACGCGGCGCGTGCCGTGGCGTTCCACAGGCGGACGGGCCGCCCGCGCCATATTCGCGGCCTTCAGCTCCTGCTGCTTGGTGGGGCGAACTACTTTCGCCGGCGGAACAAACTCTCCGGACAGAATGTAGCAGACCGCTTCGCCGGGACGCCGATGCACCAGCAGTTCGAGCGGATCCCCTTCGAGATACTTGTCGGCAGTGACGCGATGTTTCTCGTATTCCAGGTAGGTCTTGGCGTCGTAACGGCACTCGAAGACGTCACCGTTTGCGGCCTTCGCCGAGAGCACACCAGCCTTCGGAGTACCCGTCCAGCCGACCATCGTGCCGTGAAAGTAGCCCGTCGGCATCTCCGAAGCGCAAGCAACGGTCGCGAAAATCCACGCCAACCCGTGCAGTCTCATGGCGCCCTCATTATACAATCGTGAGTTGGCACCTATCGAAGTTGTCCAGAAGCAGGCCGGCACGTGGTTTCTCCGATCCGGCATCCAGGAACCCAACGGCGGCGTCGCTCGGTACTATCGCGCAGCGGAACACGCCAATCTCCCGGTCTCCAGTGAAATCACCGGCTACGCCGCGAGCACCCTCGTCTATCTGTACAAGCGGACGGGCGAACAGGCGTATCTGGATGCGGCCGTGCGCTCCGCGAACTTTCTGACCAACATCGCTTGGGATGAGGCCGCGAACACCTTCCCCTTTGAGCCGGGCTCCGATCTAGCCTACTTCTTCGACTTGGGCATCATTGCTCGCGGGCTGATGGCGGTGTATCGCGCGACGGGTGACGAGCGCTTCCGCTCCCGCGCTCAGGACGCAGCGCTCTCTTTGGGGTTCGATTTCCTGGGCGACAGCAGTTTCTATCCGGTGATCTCCGTTCCGATGAAGGAGCCACTGGCGGAGGAGCCCCGGTGGTCCCGCCAGCCGGGATGCTACCAGCTGAAGTCAGCACTGATTTGGCGTGAGATGGATGACGAACATGCCGCGCGCATGTTCAACGTCGCGCTGGCAATGGCGCTCGCGACACATGAAACGTTTCTATCGGACGAGCCCAATCAGGAAAAGGTGATGGATCGCCTGCACGCCTACAGCTACTTCCTGGAAGCGCTGCTGGCGGCTACCGAACATGCTGAGGCCCGGGCCGCACTGGCTTGGGGGCTCGATCGCGCCGGCACGCTGCTCCGCCAGATCGCACCGGTGTTCGAACGCTCCGACGTCAGCGCGCAGATCCTTCGCGTTCGGCTGACGGCGCATCACATGGGCATCGTTCCCCTGAATGAAGCGGCAGCTGCGGACGAAGCCGCGCGGGCGGCATCATTCCAGGCAACCTCGAACGATCCTCACTTGAACGGCGGCTTCTGGTTCGGGCGCAAGGGTTCGGAGATCCTGCCGTTCTCGAATCCGGTGTCCACCGGGTTCTGCGTGCAGGCACTCGCTCTGTGGGATGACCATCAAAACAACCGCTGGAACTTCGCGCTCGCGGAACTGATTTGAAGCAGCCGCCCATCCGTATTCTGTTTGGCTCAGGCTCTCCGAGGCTGATTGAGGATACGATCGCGCGCCTTCCGCAGGACTTGCCGCTGGTCGTGTTCTCGGAGTTTGCGCCCACACACGGAGAGTGGATCCCGTTCCACATCAAACGGTCGGAACAGGAAAACCTGGAACTCCTCGGCTCCCGTTTGGGAGATCGCGAGATTCTGGTCGGGGCGATCTTGCTGGACCCCAGTGCCCCGTACGACGCTTTGCGTTCCATTGGTGAGACAGTCTTGGGCGAGGATGTGGACTGGTTCGATGAAACCGGCGCGACCACCGTGGCACAGCATCGCGCGCGACAGAAGAAACAGGGGCTGAAAGCGAAGCTGAATACGGCTGTCCGGCTCTTGAACCCCGAACAGTTCCGCTTGTCGCTCCTCTATCGCCGTGCATTGGCGCGAGGTCGGGAATTAGTGGCGACTCGACCGATCGCGCAGCTACCGAAGCCCGCGCAACCGAAACGGCCAGGCATCTCCGTGGTGATCCCGTCGCGCGATGGAGGCGACTTGCTGGCAAAGTGCCTGCCGGGTTTGGCCACCGCCGACGAGGTGATCGTCGTCGATAACGGATCGACCGACGGAACCACTGACTGGCTCAGGCAGTTGTACCCAACCGTTGTCGTCGAATTCAATCCGGAGCCGTTGTCGTTCGCCGTCGCTATGAACCGGGGCATCGCGCGCGCCAGTTACTCTCACATCTGCGCCCTCAATAACGACATGGAGGTAGAGCCCGGCTTTCTCGAAGCTCTGCGTGCGGCGTTTGACCAAGTCCCGGAGCTGTTTTGTGCCTCTGCCCAGATCTTCCTGCCTGAAGGCCAGCGTCGCGAAGAAACCGGCAAGACAGTGCTGGATCCGGAACCCGGAGTGACTGACCTTCCCCTCCGCTGCGATATTCCCATGGAAGGCGAGGATCAGAGCTACGTGCTCTATGGCAGCGGCGGTTGTTCGCTGTACGACGGAGCGAAGCTCGCCGCGCTTGGCGGATTCGATGAAGTCTACACGCCGGCTTACGTAGAAGATCTGGACCTGGGCGTGCGCGGCTGGTCGCGTAACTGGCCCAGCGTGTACTGCGCCGGGGCTCGCGTCCTGCATCAACATCGCACGACCACATCGCGATACTTCACGTCGGACGAACTGAATTTGGCTCTCGAAGTAAACTACACGCGCTTCCTGGCGCGTGCGATCAGTGACCCGAATCGCTTCGAGGCGATGTGGAACCATCAGGTGCTGCGACTGAAGGCACTCGGCAACTCGGAAGTATTGGCCGAGGCCGCGGAGATGGCACCGCTGCCCGTAATCAAGAGCGACTGTGCGTTCCTTGATCTGCTCAATGGACAAGTGGCTGTGTTTCCGGGCCGCGGAGCATCGAACAAGCCGCGCATCCTGATCGCCAGCCCGTATCTTCCCTTCCCGCTCTCGCACGGAGCCGCCGTCCGCATCTACAACCTGATTCGTGAGACGGTGGACGAGTTCGAGGTGATCCTGGTCGCCTTCGTCGAAGAGCCACGCCCGGTCCCGCGGGAGCTTCTGGACCTGTGCGTCGAAGTAGTCACAGTTCATCGCAAGGGCTCGCATGCAGTGGTCTCGCGCGGCAGGCCCGACACGGTGGAAGAATTCGACACACCGACCTTCCATGCGGCACTCAAGCAATCCATCGCGAAGTGGAGCCCGCAGACCGTGCAACTGGAGTTCACGCAGATGGCCGCCTACTCCAAGGATTGCCGCGTGCCGACGATCCTGGTGGAACACGACATCACCTACGACCTCTACGCGCAGATGCTCGCGCGGCCTGAAACCAGCGATTGGGAGACGCGCCGCCAGCACGATCTATGGCTCGGGTTTGAGACGGAAGCATGGCGCAACGTGACGCGGGTTGTCACGATGTCCGAGAAGGACCGAGCCGTCGTAGGAGACAAAGCGATCACGATCGGCAACGGAGTCGATCTGGTGCGCTTCCAGCCCTCACCAGACGCGCCCCAACCGCGCCGCCTGCTGTTCATCGGATCCTTCGCCCACAAGCCCAACGTGCTGGCCCTGGAGTTCTTCTTGAAAGAGGTCTTCCCGCAGTTGCACGACGTGACGCTTCACGTCATCGCCGGGCAGAACCACACGCGATTCTGGGACTTGCAGCAGCCCGGGGTCCAGGTCGAGGGCTTTGTTTCCGACGTCCGGCCCGCCTATCGAAACGCTACGGTGGTGATCGCGCCGCTGGTAGCATCGGCAGGCACGAACGTGAAGATCGTGGAAGCGATGGCCATGGGCAAGGCGATCGTATCTACCGAAGCTGGAATTCACGGGCTGGAGTTAGAACGCGGCGCAGATGTATTGGTCTCAGATGATTCACAGCAACTGGCAGAGTTCATCAACCGGCTGCTGCAGTCACCCGCAGAACGTCAGGCCTTGGAAACACACGCGCGTGCAAGCGCCGAGCGTGTCTATGGGTGGCCAGCAATGGCCACCGTTCAAAAGCAACTCTATCGCGAGCTGCTACAGCTTGCGCCCAAAGATTGAGTAATCGAGGCCACCGAAGAACTTCTCGCGAACGGACGTCGGCAACTCCTTCAGCTCCGGCATCGAATCGACTGCCGGCTCCAGATACTCCACTTCGATCCCCGCGAAGCCTGCTTCCTCCAGGTAGTAACGCAGCAGGATCGACGGCACGGGGCGCGTGTGCGTCGGGTCAATATAGAAGTGCGTCGCGAAGATCGCAAGACATTCCGGGTTCGGCGTCTCGATCGCGACCAGTGCCCCGGAGCGCATCTTGCGCCCCAGCAACTCCGCGAACCGAGCGACGGCGGCAGGGGTCAGATGTTCAACCACTTGCGAGCAGTAGAGCCCCGCAAGCGACGCATCGGTCTGCGCATCCAGATACGCGAACAAGTCATCACATTCGGCATCGAGCCCCTTCGCGCGACATTCATCCACCGATTCCTGGCTGAGATCGATGCCCCGCGCCAACAGTCCGGCCTCACGCGCGGCTTCGAGAAACTCGCCACGACCACAGCCGATATCGAGAATCTCACCCGAGGTTCCTTTGAAGCGTTCGATGTAACGGCCCTGCTGCTGGCGGATGCGCTCTTCGCTTCCACGGAACCGCGTCGCGAACGCTTGCCAATCGATCGGGATCTCGGCCTGCACCGGATGCGCAGCCATACTCGCGACTGCCGGAGCCGCCAGCGTCACCTGCTGCAGTGGCCGCTGACGCAGGATGCGCAGCTCATTGTGAATCAAGCGCTCGAACTCCACACGGGCTTTGGCCAAGTCATCCCATAGACGCTTTTGCACATCCAAAGTGCTGCGATCCAGGGCACTCAAGTAATCCTGATGCTGCGCCCGCATCAGATCCTTGTGGGATTGTTCGGAAACGGTCAGGCGGTGCGCGTACGCAGCCTGAAGTTCAGAGATCGTCCGAAGGATGCGAACTTCATTGCGGAGATTCCGGTCTTCAAACTCAGCCAGACTCTCTTTGGTGAGTTTGGCCGCATCCAATTCCTGACGCAGTTCCTCGTGGCGCGCGGCCAGCTGGGCCATGCTTCGGGTCATTTGCGTCATCGCGTCCAGAGACGCCTGTACGCATTCCATCGCGGCCCGGTTGAATTCCACCTGCTCCCGCACATGCCAGTCGAGCGCACGCGCGATCAACTTCTTGAAGCCCTGCGCGATCGAATTCTTGAACCCCGGCGGCCGCGGATTCACGGTGCCGATAGCGGCAACTTTGGCCTCCGCTGCATCGCGAGCATGCACCAGCGGCATCAGATCTGCTGCGTAGACGCCTTCCGGACCCAACGCACCCTGCGGCGCATTCGCCCGGGCCCGCTCGCGAACTTCGCGGATAGTCGCCGTGAGTTCCTGTTCGGTCACTTCTTCTTGCCTCGCTTATAGTGCGCGACGACGCGTGTCGAGATGCCACCGCGAGGCACGAAGTCGCCCTCGAGCGTCGCTTCGAGCGGCTTACAGGCCTTCACGATGTCAGCCAACATGCGATTCACGATATTCTCCTGGAAGATGCCCAGGTTGCGGTATTCGATCGTGTACATCTTGAGCGATTTCAGTTCCAGACAGAACTTGTCGGGCACATAGGTCAGCGTCAGCGTGCCCATATCGGGAAGTCCGGTCTTGGGGCAAATCGAGGTAAACTCCGGCATCCCGATCTCAATCTCGTAACCAGTGTTGTACTGATTCGGCCAGACTTCGATCTCCGGCAGCGGCGCGTTTACGCCGGCTTCTGCGTGTTCATCCGTATATTGACGCTTCATTTCGAATTCTCCTCAAGGGCTGCGGCCAACGTCTGAAGGAACTGTCCCACGTCGGTCACGACGCCCAAAGCTTGGCCCGTTCCGCGATCGCTGACCTTGGTCGCGACGGCCGGGTTGATGTCCACACACACGATCTTCACCCAACTGGGCAGCATGTTGCCTGTGGCGATCGAATGCAGCATCGATCCCAGACACAACACCACACCGGCCCCGCGCAGTTGTTCCGCGTAGGCGTCCTGCGCCCGGTTCATATCGGTGATCGTATCCGGCAGCGGCCCGTCATCGCGAAGGCTGCCCGCCAGCACAAACGGCACGCCGGCCTTCACACACTCATACATGACGCCGCTGGTCAGCTTGCCCGATTCCACGGCGCCTTTGATGCCGCCTGCACGGTAGATCGCGTTGATCGCGCGCATGTGGTTGCGATGGCCGTGTTCTTCCTGACGCCCGTCCGTGAGGCGCACACCCAGCGACGTACCCAGCAGCGACGCTTCGATATCGTGCACCGCCACCGCGTTCCCGCCGAGCAGTGCCTGCACCCAACCAGTCTGGATCAGCTTACCGAGCGCCGGGACGCCGCCTGTGTGGATGATCACGGGGCCGCCCACCACCACGATCTTCTTATTCTCGGCCTTGGCCTCGCGCATCAATGACACGATTTGTCGCACGGCCGTGCGCAGTTGACGCTCCGACGAAATCTCGTTGCTCATGAAGGCGAACGACTCGCGATCGCGCTCCTTCGCTTCGGGAACCACGCGAATCCCGCGCATACCGACCACCACGCGATCGCCCTTTTTGAGATCCCGCAAACGGCGACAGACCGCATGACCAGGAGTGACCACCAGCATGCCGTCCATGCGCTGATTCTCGACTTCCAGCCACTGATCGCCGTGCCGAACCAAGGTCTTGTGATTGGTAGTGGAGTAGAAGTCCTCCGGAGCGCAGCTATCGCGTTCGACGGTCTCCAACTGGGCGTCGCCTGTATGAACGGGAGTACAGCCCAGATCGAGGAGGTTGCTAAGAACATCCTCCATTGCCTTGGCCGACGGGGTTTCGACCTTCAGCCGCAAATACGAAGGATCCGCGTTGGTCTTGCCAATGCGAAACTCTTCGACTTCAAACTTCCCGCGATATTCGACCACTGTATCGAAGATCCGCTCCATCAGATGCGAATCGATCAGGTGGCCCTGCGTCTCGACAACTTCGTGTTGCATGCGTCTTTTCAGGATAACGCGGGCATCAATAAATGTAGTCTTTGGCGTCGGCCCGGCGATCGTAATTATCCAGGACGTGGACCACGCGAAGCCGTTTCATCTTGGTGGGAGACAGCTGCCCGATCGGCACGTAAAGAATCTTGCGATTCAAGTGCGACGCGATGGAGCGGAATATGGAACGCGGCGGCTTAGCGGCGACGTAGACGACAAACCGCTCCACCGAATAGTCGAGCGCGGCCATCAACAGCCGCTCAGACTTGGACTCAGCAAAGTCATAGTCCGAGTCAGACCAAACATCGAACATGCGCCGCGCGGGCAAGGTCATTAGGAACCCGCCGTATTCGGCTCGACCGATGCCCGGCCCTACGATGTGTTCGAACGGATGCGTAGAGTAAAACGCCATGTCCGATTCGTTCTGATGCTCGCCCAGCCACGTTGTCAGGTAGTCGCAGCGATTCTCCTCGTCTTCATCGAAAATCACCACGACGCTGCCGACTTCACCAGCCAAGCGATCCGCCTGACGGACGTAGATCTTCTTCTGGTGCCAGTTCCGAATCGTTTCTCGAATGTCCACGCCATCGAGGATCGACGTCGTGAAGGGCTCCACGCGCACACGTTCTTCGGACAGCAGCGCCTTGGCCTTTTTCTTCAAAAAGCGCCCGTACTCTTCGATGACCAGATCTTCGGGAGGATACGAACAGATCGCCTCGCCCGAGGTCTGCTGCGCCCACTCGCCTGCGAATTTCTCTTTCTTGCGCGGCTTCAGCCCGGTGGGCATCCGGCGTTGTTTGGCGCGCGGCAGACGGCGACGGATGCGCAGGCGCTTGGTGTTCAGCCAGATCTCGCCCGCACTGAGTCGCACGGTCTCCAGGCTGGAATGTTCCGACTGCGCCAAATAACGGTTCGCCATCTGCCACACTTCCCAGCCGTAGTTGTCATCGACAATCGACCTCGCCCCCAAGGCCAGATCGTAGGCTCCGGCGACCAGATCACCGCTCACGTGCGCTAGATTCCGGGTGTAACGGGCGATCGCCCGACGATGCCAGTGCGCCAGCACGTCGCCCGTCGACTCTTTGTATTTCACCTCGGCCTCGCGCAACAACTCAAACTGCACGCGTGGCCGGTCGAGCTTTTCCTCACCGGACAATTCCAGACGGAAGAACTCGTAGCGTTCCTGCAAATACGGATACTCGATGGTGATCTCGGTCAGGCTCTCCGGATGCGGATTCACCAACTGCACGTCGAGCGGGACGGCCGAGCGCCGACGCTCGGGGGCTTCCTGCGGCATCTCCATCGCATCCAGTAAGGGATCGAGCAGGTTGAGCGACACCACCACCACCACCCTAGCTTCCGGATCGGCACCCTGCAGCTTCCACGCCATGGCCGCCGCGTGCGACTGGATCTCATCGGTGCGGGACTGCGGGTAGACGCGATACGCCTCAATGTAGCGATCGAGCCCGATGCGCTGCACCGCATATGTGTCTGGGAACGCGTCGTGAAGATGCGGCCGCTCCTGGGTATCGGGTTCCAGAAACAGAATTTCCGCGCCGATCTCATCCGCCGTTCGCAGAGCCTCCGTAAAGGGGTCCGCAGGCTCTACTGGGATGTAGACAGCCCGGTCCTCATCGTCGGCCGTATAAAGGATCACCGACATTTCCGGCAGTCTCGCGACCGCCTTGCGATACGCGTCCGACAGGAACTCCGGGAGTTCAACGGCCACGACGGCCGGGCGTTGCTCCAGCAACAAACGCCTCAGTGCAATCGCGAACTCAACACGTCCGGGCACTACCGGGAAGTAGCGACACCGGCCGCGCTCAAGACTGCCTACCTGGATCTCAGAGACGTCCGACATACCGCAGAGCCTCTTCGCCCAGCGTCTGCACGATCGCCGTGCGCATCAATGCCTGATCCAGCAACGCGCCATCGTGCGCCAGTTTCATCGCAAACCTCGCAATATTGATTCCGTCGCGAGCTGAATACCGCTCTTCGGCGGCGTGCGCCTGCTGTAGAAATTCCGTGACGTAATTCAGGATGTGATCGTCGGCGAACGGTAGATTCTCCTTGAGGATCGCGAATTCTTCCTGGCGCTCCGGGAAATCGATCAGGATCTGCGGCTGCAAGCGCGAGTGGATGTACTCCGGCAGATCAAAGGTGCTGGCGTCATCGTTCATCGTCGCGACCAGCCGGAACAACGGATGGGCCTTAATCTTGATGCCCGCGACGATCGATTCCACATAGCGGCGGTTGTCGAGCAGCGGAGCCAAACTGGCCCAGCTCTTCTCACTCATCCGGTTGCCTTCGTCGAGAATCACAATCCCACCGCGCAGCATTGCCGTCACCAGGGGCGAAGCTACGTACCGCAAGTGTGAGGAGCCTTCGATCACGGGCGTGATCAACAGGTCTTCGGGCCTCGTATCGACTGTGGCTTGGAGGATGTATACCTCGCGCTCCAAGCGCTGCGCTGCCGCATACGCCAGCGTGGTCTTCCCCACGCCGGGCTTACCCAATAATCGCGGATTCATGGGCAGATCTTGCGGATCCACCACCAGCCATGCAGCCAACAACTGCCGCATGACTTCTTCTTGGCCCACCCAACGCACCGACAACTCATCAGGATGCGCGAGATGCAACGGAACGCCTTCGATTTCCACAATCATGCAGTCTTCACTCTATCAAAGAGGTCCTCCGGTTGTTCTCAAAATCTGCTTGTTCTAAGGTGGTTTTGAACCGTCCTAAGGCGAATATGCTCAAGCTAACTTCGCTTTCGCCATTCCTGCTTCTCGCGGTCTCCGCTCCTGTATTTGCCGACAGCACACCTGTCATTTTCCGAGGCCGGGTAACGATGGCCGATGGCTCGGCTCCGGGCAAGTCGGTCGGCACGCAACGAATGTGCACGGATGGTTACGGCAACGCGCCCGGACCACTCACCGACAAAGATGGCAAGTACACCTGGCGAATGGACGTGAATTTCATGGGCTCGCGCCGCTGCTATATTCTCGCGACGCTCAACGGCTTCGACTCCACGCAGGTGGAGATCTCCAATGTAAACCCGGCCACGGGTGTGAACGTGGATCTGGCTCCGATCAAGCTCTCGGTCACCGGCGGGGATCCCTACCAGTTGGGTGGCGCCGACAAGGACGTCCCGGCCAAAGGTAGCGTCGAATGGAAGAACGCCATGAAGGCGATCAACGTAAATGATGTCGCGACCGCCATGAGTCAACTCAAGGCTGCTACGGCCGTCAATCCCAAGTTCGCGCTAGCCTGGCACAATCTCGGCGTCCTGAACGATTTTCAGCGTAATTACGCTGACTCCATCTCAGCCTACACCAGCGCGATCGAGGCGAATCCGAAGATGCTGACGCCGTATGTAGCCCTAGCCCGTGTCCAGACGCGCCAAGGCGACTGGCCCGGTTTGGGCAAAACTGTCGCCAGTTTCTTGCCACTCGACAAATCCATCATTTTCCCGGAAATGCACCTGCACTTGGCGGTGGCCCAATACAAGCTCAAAGATCTGGCCGCTGCCGAAGCCAGCGCCAACGCGGCTCTCAATCCCAAGGCAAAACAGTCCGCGAACCGCGCGAAATACGTACTGGGGCGCATCCTCGAAGCGAAAGGCGACACCGCAGGAGCCAAGCAACACATGAACCGCTACTTGGAGCTGGTTCCGGATGCCGAGGATGCCGCCGTCATCAAGAGCCACATCGAGAAGATCGGTCAGGCCGGAGCTGCGGAACCCGAACTGGAACTTTTCAAGTAAATCTTTGAGCAGTTCATCTCTGCGAACGCACTATACTGGAGGGTAGAAGTGTGTCACGCCGCGTGCGCGGTACCGCTTCTTTACCCCAACCTAGCGCATGCAGACCTTTGACATGATTGTGCTCGGCTCCGGACCGGCGGGCCAGCGAGCGGCCATCCAGGCAGCCAAATCCGGACGAAAAGTAGCCATCGTCGAACAGCGGGAAGTCGTCGGCGGAGCGTGCATCAACACCGGGACGATTCCGTCCAAAACGATGCGCGAAGCCGTGATGCACCTGTCCGGCTACAACTACCAGAACATCTACGGGGTTAATTACCGCGTCAAAGAAAAGATCTCGATGGCGGACCTCAGCTTCCGCGTCCAGCATGTGATCAAGACCGAGATCGACGTCACGCAGGCCCAGTTATCGCGCAACGGTGTCGAAACGCTGTGGGGCGCGGCCAGCTTCGTCGATCCGCATACCATTCGTGTCACCAGCTTGACGCGCACGGCCGATTACCAGGCAGAAACCATCGTCATCGCCACCGGAACCAAGCCCGCGAGTTCGGCCAAGGTTCCGTTTAACGACCGCAATATCATCAACAGTGATCAGGTTCTGGCGCTGAAGGACGTCCCCAAAACCTTCATCATCGTCGGCGGCGGCGTCATCGGCGTCGAATACTGCTGCATGTTCGCCGCGCTGGGCGTGCGCTGCATTCTGATCGAACGCCGGCCTCGTCTGCTGGAATTTGCCGACGGCGAAATCGTCGAGGCACTCTGTTACCACCTGCGCGACCGGCGTGTCACGCTGCGGTTGAACGAAGAAGTGGCTTCCGTGGAAGATCAGGACGGACAGGTAATCGCGAACCTGGCGAGCAACAAGAAGATCGTGGGCGATGCCCTGCTCTACGCCGTCGGTCGTCAGGGCAACGTGGACACCCTCAATCTGGCCGCTGCTGGACTCGACGCCGACGAACGCGGCCGAATCTCGGTCGATCAGGATTACCGCACCAAGGTCCCGCACATCTTCGCCGCCGGCGACATTACGGGCTTCCCCAGCTTGGCTTCGGTCTCGATGGAACAGGGCCGAATCGCCGCCGGCCGCGCCTACAATCTCCCGGTGCACTCCAACCCGGAGACCTACCCATACGGCATCTACACGATTCCTGAGATCTCCTTCATCGGGAAGACCGAAGAGAAACTGACGGACGAGGACGTGCCCTACGAAGTGGGCGTCGCCTACTATCGCGAAATCGCCCGCGGCCAGATCCGCGGCGACACCACCGGCCGCCTCAAGCTGATCTTCCATCGAGAAACACGCGAGATCCTGGGCGTCCACATCATCGGCGAAGGCGCCAGCGAACTGCTGCATATCGGCCAGGCCGTGATGGCTCTTAAAGGCACCGTGCAGTATTTCGTCGACACCGTATTCAACTACCCGACGCTTGCCGAATGCTACAAAGCCGCAGCCTTTAACGGCCTCAATCGACTCGGCAAGTAGTCGCTCGAAGCTTCCTCCCGCAAGAAAAGAGAAAGCGCGCCAGGGACATACCCAGGCGCGCTATAGAAGGAGGAGGTAGAGAGAAGACAACTACAACGAACAACTACAAAACTTGTGTCACTACACCGCAGCAGCGGCCGGTTCAGCCGTCGCCGCCGTGCGGAACTCGTACTGCTGAATTTCCATCGCGGCACGGCCGCCTTCAAAGCGGACGACACGGCCACGGGCCACTAGCTTGAGAGCGCACTGATTATTCAGCTGCGCCGGCCAGTTCACCGCGATTTCCAGCCTCCGGCCCGGCAGCACCATCGCGTCGGTCGTAAATAGAATCCCCGCACTCGACATGTTGACCGTCTTGCCGTCACCGGCCTCATCGCCGCCGCGCTTATTCAAGACGCGGTAGCGGACTTCTCGTTCGATCGGGAACCGGTCAGCGTGCCGGCGTTCGGAGTTTGCAGTGTTTTGAGAGCTCAAGGGCTTTATCCTCAGTGACCTTACACACTCATTCTGCCGGGGTTGCGCTGTTGTAACAATAGGTTCCGAGGGCTATTTGGTGACAGTACCCGTGTACCCCCGAGGTAGACCGATCAGCTAGGAAGATAGTTTGCGTGAAACGCGAGGCCTGTGGAAAAACCGCCTACTGCTGCTTTCGCCGTGCCCGCAATTCCGCCAATCTCTGCGTGATCCGCTGCTCCGCGCCCCGATCCGTCGGCTCGTAGAACGTCCGGTCGCGAAGATGTTCGGGCAGGCACTCCATGTTGTTGAGACCGCCTTCGAACTGATGGGCATGCTGGTAGCCTTCCCCATATCCCCACTGCTTCATGGCCTTCGTGGCCGCATTCCGCAGATTCATGGGGACGGGCTCGGCGACTTCGGTCTCGGCCACCTTCACCGCGTCCTTCAGCGCGCGATAGGCGGCGTCGGACTTGGGAGCCACGGCCAGGTAGATCGCCACCTGCGCCAACGCCTGATCGCCTTCCGGCGTTCCCAGGAAATGGACGACCTGCTGCATCGCGATGGCCTGCTCCATGGCGCGGGGGTCGGCCAGCCCGATGTCCTCAATCGCCATCCGCACCAGACGACGCGCGATGTACATACGGTCTTCACCCGCCGCCAGCATCCTCGCCAGCCAGTACAAGGTCGCATCCACATCCGACGACCGCACGCTCTTGTGCAGGGCCGAAATCAGGTTGAAGTGCTCCTCGCCCGACTTGTCGTAGAGCAGCATCTTCCGGCCCAGCACGGACTCGACCGATTCCTGATCTAGCACCCCATCCTTCGCCACGCCCGCCGCTAATTCCAGGACGTTGTACGCATAGCGGGCATCCCCGTTCGAATGAACGGCGATCTGCGACAGGATGTCCCGAGGAGCGGTCACGCCCACCACCGGCAAAGCCTTTTCCAACAAGGCGATCAGTTCATCCTGAGCCAGCGCCTTCAGCGCGTACACCTTGGCACGCGACAGCAGCGCCGAAACCACCTCGAACGAGGGATTCTCGGTGGTCGCGCCGATCAGGATCACGTCTCCACGCTCGACATACGGCAGGAACGCATCCTGCTGTGCCTTGTTGAAGCGATGGATTTCGTCGACAAACAGGACCGTTCGCTGGCCTGTGCGGCGAATGCGTTCGGCATCGGCCATCACGGCCTTGATCTCTTTGATCCCGCTCATCACCGCGCTGAACGGCACGAATTCGCACTTGGTCATCTTGGCGATGAGTTGCGCGAGCGTCGTCTTCCCGACACCCGGCGGACCCCACAGAATCAGGGACTGCAGTTCATCGCGCTCAATCTGCCGGCGCAGCGGCTTGCCGGGCCCCAGAATGTGGGTCTGTCCCGCGTAGTCTTCCAGGCGCTGCGGACGCATGCGCTCGGCGAGCGGACGCCTGGCATCAGACGAACCCAGAGGAGCGGTGTCAAAGAGACTCATTCTGAATTGGCCCCGCGCTGCCGGCGGGCCTCATACAACAGAATACCGGCGGCCACGGCCGCATTCAGCGATTCCACGTTCGCCGTCGGAATTCGAACGCCCGACGCTTTCTCCGAAACCGCGGCGCTGACACCCCGCCCTTCCGAGCCGATGATTAGCGCACACGGCTGTGCCAGATCGGCTTCGGCAACCAGCTTCCGAGCCCGTGGCTCGGCCGAATACAGCGGCAGCCGGACATGCTCAAACAGGTCCTCCGTTGAGAATCCAGCCACCAGCGGCAAGCGGAACACCGACCCTGCGGACGCGCGCAGGCACTTCGGGTTGTACGGATTGACGCTGCCTTTGAGGAACACGGCGCCTGAGGCTCCGAACGCCTCGGCGGCCCGTAGGATCGCGCCTCCGTTTCCCGGGTCCTGAATGCCGTCGAGCACCACCAGCAGCGGGCGCTTGCCCAGCAGGTCCGAAAACTTCCAGGAAGGCGGTTTCACCAACGTAAGAACACCCTGTGGAGCTTCGGTCGAGGACAGCCCCCCGAAGACCGCGTCGCTCACGTAGAGCACGCGGGTGACGCTGGCCGGCAGATCGACCTTCGCCGACTCGGCCACGACGATGACCCGGATCTCCGAATCGCTCCGTACGGCTTCTTCCAGCAGATGCCTGCCCTCTGCCACCGCCAGGCCATCGGCAGTGAGGGAGCCCTGATGCGCGGCGCGCCGGATCTCCTTGAGTAACGGGTTCTTTTCGCTAGTAAGTGGTTCCGGCACGATGGGCCTTGTGCGTACAATGAAGCTGAACGCCCAGCATAACGCATGCATCCCGGCACATGAAACGGTCAAACCTCATCGGAGTGGGGATCCTGTCCCTTGTCGTGGCCGCCTGGGCGGTAACGAGGGTGCAGGCCATTTCCCACGAGATTGAGCAGCAGGCCTTGGTGGATGAAGCCGCGCCGGCCGACGTGATCATCGTTCTAGGAGCTGCCGAATACAGCGGTCGGCCATCGCCTGTACTGGAAGCCCGCCTCAACCACGCGCTCTATCTCTACCTGGGCGGACTGGCTCCGCGAATCCTGACCACCGGCGGCGCGGGCGGCGATCCTACGTTCACGGAAGGCGGTGTCTCCCAGAACTACCTCAGCCGTCACGGCGTGCCCGGCGAGGCGATTCTGGTCGAATCGGAAGGCGAAAGCACCGTCCACAGCATCGCAGCGTCGGCGGAAATCATGCGCCGGTTCGGCCTCAAATCCTGCATTGTAGTGAGCGACGGCTACCACATCTTCCGCGTGAAGAAAATGCTGGAAGATCGTGGATTCAAGGTCTTTGGTTCGCCACGACCGGAGGAACGCAAGCGCACCGAGGGCTGGACACGGCAGTGGACGTTTGTCCGTCAAGCACTGGCCTACGGACTGTGGCGAATCGGGATTCCCGTCTAATACTTACGGAGCACGGCGAGCACTTTGCCTTGGATCTGCACATCGCCGCCAGCGACGTAAATCGGTTCCATCGTGGCGTTGGCCGGTTGCAGGCGGATCTGCCCGTTGGCTTCGCGATAGATGCGCTTCAAGGTCGATTCCGATCCGTTGACCAGAGCCACGACGATCTCACCATCGCGAGCGGTCTGGGCTTTTTCCACCAACACGAAGTCGCCATCGCAGATGTGATCTTCGATCATGGATTGCCCGCGCACCTGTAATGCGTAGGTATTCGGGTCGCCGACGAAGTCACCAAAATTCACGGTGTCGTGTCCCGACGCCGATTCCACCGGCCGACCCGCAGCAATGCGACCCAGCAGCGGGATCTCCATCGCGGCCTCCGGACCACGGTGCTGGCGCTCTTCGCTGTAGTAGCGGGGCGCGATCTCTAGCGAACGGCTCTGGTTAAAGCCACGCTTGAGGTATTGCTTGGATTCCAAGGCCAGAATGTGTTTGTGCACCGTCGCCAACGACGCTAGACTCATGCCCTCGGCGATCTCTTCGTAACTAGGGCTGTAGCCCTTCTTTTCGAGAAACTCGCTCAGGAAGCTCAAGAAGTCTTTTTGACGCTTGGTGAGGGCCATGCCCAACATTATAGGCGAAGAAAAAGAGCAACGCAAACAAAAAGCAAAAGTGAAAACAACTCGAAGACGAAGACCTAGCGAACCAGTTTCAAGGCCCGACGGAATAGGGCATCGAACTCGTTGGACTCAGTCGCGGAACGAGCCTTCACCAATGCCGCCTCTGCCGCGGCGCGAGTGGCACCGAAGTTCGACAGTGCGGAGATGACGTCTTCCTCGGTCTCGTTGAATGAACCTTGAGGCGCGATCGGCGCACTGCCCTTCTTCGCTCCCGGCAGCAAGTCGAGCTTGTCGCGCAGTTCCAGCACCAGCCTCTCCGCGGTCTTCTTCCCGACACCCGGGATCCGCGTCAGGGTCTCCAGCGAGCCTTGCTTGATCGCCGCCGCCAGATCAGGGGCCGTTAAACCACCTAAAGTGGTGATCGCAAGCTTCGGGCCTACGCCGCTGACCGTGATCAACTTTTCGAACAGAGCTTTATCCGTCTGCGACACGAACCCGAACAAGACCAGGGCATCTTCGCGAACATGCGTATGGATGTGGAGCCGCACCTCGCCACCGGTCTCGGGCAGCGACGAAAACGTCGACACCGGGATCAGCACCTCATAGCCGACGCCGCCCACGTCGACGATCACCTGGTTCGGATGTTTTTCAAGAAGTGTGCCACGAAGGTGCGCGATCATTAGAGACAAGAATACAGAAGTCAGGAGACAGAAGTCAGAATGCGGCGGCGGTTTTTCGTGGAAGAAGTCAGGAATGGACAAGCGCACATCGAGGGCGATCACGCCAAGCACCTGACGAATGTCTTGCGCGTCGAGGTCGGGCAGAAGTACGAGATCTCCGACAACCGGAACGTGTATCTGGCTGAGGTGGAGAGTGCTCGCAAGAGCGACGTGCTGTTTCGGACCATCGAAAAACTGGCCCCCGAGCCGGCGAAAGTCCACGTGACGCTGTGTGCGGCTCTGATCAAGTTCGACCACTTCGAGTGGATGATCGAGAAGACCACCGAGTTGGGCATCGCGGAATTGGTGCCGGTCATCGCCACGCGCACGGATCGAGGCTTGGACAAGGCCGCCGAGAAGCGCGTTGAACGCTGGCGGAGGATCGGACTGGAAGCCAGCCAACAGGCGCGGAGGCAGTTCTTGCCGGAGATTCACGACGCGCTGCAGTTCCGGAAGGCCGTCGGCCAGGAAGCCAAACACAAGTTCGTCCTGGACGAGGTTCCCGGCGGAGCGTCGATGCTGGCGGCCCTGCCCGCACAGCGTTCCGCCGAAGACACCGTGGCCCTGCTGATCGGGCCCGAAGGCGGCTGGACCGATGCGGAGCGCGAGACATTCATTGCCGCGGGCTGGACCCGCGTGACCATGGGTGCGACAATCCTGCGTGCGGAGACCGCGGCAATCGCGGCCGTCTCTGTGATTCAAGCGGCTTGGCTGGTAGACTAACAATTTGATCCACCGTCTGATCTTCGAAAACCTCAAACATCGTCCGGTGCGAACCTTGCTCAGCTTAGTGCTGATCGGGGCGCAGGTCACGATGATTCTGACCCTTGTGGGTGTCAGCCGCGGCGTGCTGGGCAATATGCAGCAACGCGCGAAAGGCACCGGCGCCGACATCATTGTTCGCCCGCCCGATTCCAGCGTGCTGAGTTTCTCCAGCAACATGCCGGAAGGCGTCGTGAAACTGGTGCGCGACATGGAGCACGTCACACTGGCTACGTCCGCACTGGTCCACCCCATCAGCAATTTCGATTCGATCACCGGCATTCATTTGGACGAGTTCAACCAAATGAGCAACGGCTTAGTGTTCGTCGACGGCAAGGCCTTCGAGAAGACAGATGATCTGGTAGTCGACCGGGTCTTCGCAGAGCGCCGCAAATTGAAGCCTGGCAGCCAGTTCAACTTTGGACATAACTGGAACATTACGGGCATCGTCGAGGAAGGCAAACTTTCGGCGACCTTCGCGGACATCACATCTCTGCAGGACATCTTCGGTGAATCCGGCAAGATCTCCATGGTCTACGTGAAGGTGGACGATCCGAAAAACATCCAACCCGTGATCGCTTCGCTGCAGGAAAAACTGCAGGATTACAAGATCTACAGCATGGAAGAGTTCACCTCCTTGTTCACAGTGAACAGCGTGCCCTACCTGCAGAGCTTCATCAACGTAGTGGTCGGGGTTGCTGCGCTGGTCGGCTTCCTGGTCGTGTTCCTTTCGATGTATATGGCTGTACTGGAACGCACCCGCGAGATCGGCATTCTGAAAGCGATGGGCGCGTCGCCCGGCTACATTCTGGGAATCCTGCTGCGCGAGACCGTCGTGCTGGCCGTGGCCGGAACACTGCTGGGCATCGCGATGACTTACGGAACACGCGCCATCATGGCGGCGGTGGCTCCGAACATGCCGCAGATCATCGTTCCTGATTGGTACCTGACCGTCGCGATTATCGCGTTGGGCGGCTCATTAATTGGCGCTGTTTACCCCGGCCTGAAGGCCGCGAAGCAGGACGCAATTGAGGCTTTGGCGTATGACTGAGATCGAAATCAAAGGCCTCACCAAGACATTCCGGATCGGCGATGTGGACGTTCACGCGCTGCGCGGCGTCGACCTCAAAGTCGAACGGGGCGAGTTCGTGGCGATCGTGGGCCCAAGCGGTTCCGGCAAATCCACGCTATTTAACATCCTGGGCGGGCTAGCTCCGGCGACCTCCGGTTCGGTCACCGTCGAAGGCAAGAACCTCGCGGATCTGAACGACGTCGGCCGTACGGACATGCGCAAGCGTCTGGTCGGCTTCATCTTCCAGAAGTACAACCTGCTGCCGACGCTGACGGCGCGCGACAACATTGAGATCGCTCGCGATATCGCGGGCAATCGTAAAGAGCCCTGGAGTCAGGACTACATCGAGTTGCTCAAGCTCCTGGGTATTGCCGATCGCCTGGATCACAAGCCTCGCGCGTTGTCCGGCGGCGAACAGCAGCGCGTGGCCATCGCCCGGGCGCTGGTGAACAAGCCTGCCCTGCTGCTGGCAGACGAACCCACCGGCAATCTGGATACGGAAAACTCAGACGCGGTGCTCGCAGTCTTGCGCGATCTCAACAAGCGTCTGGGCCAAACCATCCTGATGATCACGCACAACCCCGAAGCCGCCGCCTTCGCCGACCGCATCGTCACCATGCGCGACGGCCGCATCGTGCAATAGACTCGTCGAGATGAAACGCGCGTACCCCGTGCTGCTGGGAACCCTGGTGGTCTTCCTGGGGCTGCACGCGCTGGTGTTCCATTCCGGCCTCTACGCCTACTGGGTGAATCCTTCGTCCTCGACCGGCTACCTGGAGACGATTCTCTATCACGAGTCGATCCGGCCAAAGAACGGACCGAATCAAGTAGTGGGCGTCGGCGATTCGCGCATGGCGCTGATGCCGAAACACGCCAACGCGATGACGCCGGAGACCGGCTACAGCTTCGGCACACTCGGCGTGGCCGGCGCGACGCCGCGCGTCTGGTATTACATCCTCCGCGACGCGGACCCGAAGGCCGACCGCTATCGTGCCATCGTCATCTGTCTGGACAACTATAACGACGAGGACGCACTCGAAGATCTGGCCGATCGCGAAACCGACCTCAGTTACCTGCTAAATCGCCTGCGCTTGAGCGACCTCAATGAATTCGCCCTGAGCTACCACGATCGCCAGCGCCAGTGGCACGCAGCGTCCACCATCCTGTTTCGCGGTCTTGGCTACAAGCGCGACGTCGAGGATCTGCTGCACGGGCCCATCGAACGCGCGCGCACCGTGCGGCAATCGTGGCGCGACTCCTACACCTGGTTCTACGATTTCCAGGACACCGCGAAGAACCTGGTGGGCCTCGAAGTCGACTGGGAGCATCGTAAAGTGAAGTTCCCCGAAGGCTTGGATCACGGCCTGGAAGAAGGCATCTTGCGCCGCATGGTGGAGCCCATCCCGCCGCAGATCGGGCGACACACGCATTACATGCAACTGTGGCTGGGCAAGATCGCTCAGCATTACGCGCGATCGCAAACCAAGCTGATCTTCCTGCGACTGCCGCGCGCGGCCTGGATCCGCCCGGACCTGCCGCCCACGAATCCGAACTCATCGGTGCATCAGCTGGAGAAGCAGTATCCGAACGTGGTGCTGCTGCCGGAGCATCTGTTCGACCAACTGGAAACTCCTGAATTTTTCAAAGACGAATACCACATGACGCAGCCCGGCCTGGATCGATTCACGGAGATACTGGCGCGAAAGGTGCGAGAAATCCTGGGCCCGGCGCACTAAATTACGGCGATGCTGTTTAACACCATCCAATTCTTTGCCTTCTTCGTCGCGGTCACGGCGCTGTTCTATCAGCTGCCGCGCGGCGCTGCGCGCAAGTATCTGCTGTTGATCGCCAGCTACGTTTTCTACGGCACATGGAACTGGAAGTTCCTGCCGCTACTGGGCATCATCACACTGCTCGATTACTTCTGCGCGTTGGGTGTGGAGCGGCTCACCGAACCCAGGAAGCGCAAGGCGTTCCTGATCCTCAGCGTGGGCGCGAACCTCGGCTTCCTGGGTATCTTCAAGTACTACAATTTCGCAGCGTCGAACCTGGCGCATGGCCTCGGCCTGCCCGATGATTCGTGGACCGCGGCCATCGTGCTGCCCATCGGCATCAGCTTCCATACGTTCCAGAGCATCTCCTACGTGGTCGACGTGTATCGCGGCGAGCAGAAGGCCGTCCGCAACCTGGGCGACTACGCGCTGTTCATCGCCTTCTTCCCGCAGTTAGTGGCCGGACCCATCGTCCGCGCAGCCGAATTCTTCGAGGACTACTACACTTGGCGCAAGCCCGACGTGGATGAAGTGCTGCGCGGCGTCCTGTGGATGCTGATGGGGCTGACCAAGAAGATGGCGCTGGCCGACCAGTTCTCACAGATCGCCGACGAATACTTTGGGCATCTCAGCGCCCATCCGGGAGCCGCGGCAGCCTGGAGCGGGATCTTCAGCTTTGCGATGCAGATCTTCTTCGACTTCTCCGGCTACACGGACATGGCGATCGGTATGGCGCTGCTGCTGGGCTTCCACTTCCCGGTGAACTTCCTGCGCCCGTATCTGGCGTTCAGCATCACGGACTTCTGGCATCGCTGGCACGTATCCCTGTCGCGATGGCTACGCGACTATCTGTACATCCCGCTGGGCGGCAATCGCGGCGGATCCTGGAAGACGTATCGCAATCTGATGCTGACGATGCTGCTCGGAGGGTTGTGGCATGGGGCCAGTTGGAACTTCATCATCTGGGGCGGGTATCACGGGGCTTGGCTGAGCGTCGAGCGCATGCTGGGCCGCAAGAAGTTTATGCAGACGCCAGGAGCACTGCTGTATCCGTTTCGAGCCTTGCTGACATTTGTGCTGGTGTGCATCGGCTGGGTCTTCTTCCGCGCAGCGACCTTCACCGACAGCATCTACGTGCTGCGGAACATGTTCACCGGATCGTGGGACTCGGCGAGCATCCTGGTGCCCGTGTGGCTGTTCTGCTTCGTGGCGATCGCGTTCGGGATTGCGCTGGCGGAAGAGAAGTGGGAGTGGATCGAGCGCCTGCCGCGCGGTCCAGCGTGGGCTTACGCGATCCTGCTGGTCGCGCTGTTGTTCTCCGTCGAACTGCTGGGCGTGACTGAGAAGGCCGTGCCCTTCGTCTACTTCCAGTTTTAGGCGTTCACTCAAAAAGAGCCGCGGAACTTTCTTCCTTCGAGCAGTGTCTACTGTGACATGTTCGAGCAAACGCTTCTCACACAGCCGGCCTCGGCGAGAAAAACTGGTGCGATTGCGGTGTCTTTCATGGCACAAATGCTGGTCGCCGGTGTCTTAGTAGTAGCGCCTCTCATTTACACGCAGACGCTGCCGTTCATCGCGGCGCGGATGCCAGGCATTGTGCTCACCAGAGCCCAGGCGCCCCAGCCACCCACGAGCACAATTGTCGAAACCTCCACCTCCTCGACCCCGACGCGCGTTCCCTCACGTGTCTTCATCCCGACGTCGATCCCCAAAGGCTCGCCTCGAGTAAGCGAGGTCACACTCGACCTGGGACCATCGTCCATCGACATTCCCGGCATCAGCGTGCCCGAAGGAATCCCCATGGCGGACACTCCAGGGATTGCTACGATCATCGGCACACCTGCACCACCGATCGCGCGCACTGTGGTCACACAGCCTCCGGAAATCACAAAGCCACTGCGCATCAGCGGAGGCGTGTTGGCGGCGAAGTTGATTACGCAGATCGTGCCGAAGTATCCGACGCTGGCGCGGCAGACGCGCGTCTCCGGCACAGTCCGACTGCTTGGAGTGATCGCCCGCGATGGCAGCGTGCGGGACCTACGCGTGCTCGACGGGCCACCGCTTCTCCGACAGGCCGCGCTCGACGCCGTCAGACAGTGGATGTATGCACCGACGTTGCTCGGTGGACAGCCGGTGGAAGTGGAGGCTCCGATCGAGGTCCACTTCCAGCTGAATTGAGTTAGCGGCCGCTCTGCGGAGCGTGACGCTGCGGCTTCACCACGACAGGCGTTCCCTCGAAACCGAACTGCTCGCGCAGACGGTTGATCAGGAAGCGTTCGGCGGAAAAGTGCAGTTCGCCCTTGCTGGCGGTGAAGGCGATGAATGTAGGCGGACGAATGGAGGCCTGGGTGATGTACTTCAGTTTGGGCTCGTACTCCCACTTCAGGTTCTCGATGAAGCGGTTCAGCTCACCCGTGGTCACACGGCGGCTGGCCGCTTCGTACGCCTTGCGGATGCGCGGGAATAAGTCCTTCACGCCTTCGCCGGTTTTCGCGGAAATAAAGACGGTGTTGGCGTATTCCAGGAACTTCAGGCGTTCTTTTACCTGCTCCATGAACTTACGCTTGCCCGGCCCCTCGACCGTGTCCCACTTATTGACGCACAGGATCAGGGCGCGGCCTTCTTCGTGTGCGTATCCGGCAATGGTGGCATCCAGCGCCAGCACACCCTCGGTGGCATCGATAACAATCACCGCGACGTGCGACATGCGCAGGTGGCGGCGGGCCATCACGACGCTGAGCTTCTCCGCCATCTGCTTGGTCTTGCCCTTTCGTCGAATACCCGCGGTGTCGACCAGCACGTAGTCGATGTTGTTGTAGCGGATGGTTTCATCCACCGCATCGCGCGTGGTGCCAGCGACGGGCGAGACGATGGCTCGATCCATGCCGGTGAGCGCGTTCAGCAGTGTCGACTTGCCGACGTTCGGGCGGCCGATAATGGCCACCTTGATCTTGGTAATCTTCTTTTCGTCTTCGGCAGGCTCGGGCTCCGGTCCGGACTTCTCAAAGTCGCGGGTGATGAAATCCAGCAAGTCGGCCACGCCCAGATGATGCTCGGCCGAAACCGGGAACATATCCGTGAAGCCCAGGTTGTGGAACTCATGCAGCAGTTCCTCCTGACGGCGTTCGCTGTCCATTTTATTCACGGCCAGCACGACGGGCTTACCCAGCTTGCGCAGCATCTTTGCCAAGTCGCGGTCGGCGCCCGTGATCTCGGTACGGCCGTCGATCACGAAAATGATCGAAGACGCGCCGGTCAACGCAACGCGCGCCTGCTTGAGGATCTGACTCGGAATCATGTCCTCGTCGTTGGTGATGATGCCACCGGTATCGACGAGGGTAAAACGCTTGCCATGATGTGCCGCTTCACCGTAAATGCGGTCCCGCGTGATTCCCGGCTCATCGCCGACAATCGAGCGGCGCATCTTCACGATGGCGTTAAACAGGGTCGACTTGCCCACATTCGGGCGGCCGACGATGACTACTGAAGGAAGAGATTGCACCTGTCTCTATGATCGCTTCTTTACGCAACCAAGCACAAGGCATGCCAAATGCCTCACAATAGAGGTTTGCATGTCTTTAAACCCCTCCATTCGTAACGTCGCTATCATTGCGCACGTTGACCACGGGAAAACTACCCTGGTCGACGCTATGTTCCGTCAAAGCGGAATCTTCAGGGAAAACGAGGCTGTGGCGGAACGCGCCATGGACTCGAATGAACTAGAACGCGAGCGCGGCATCACGATTCTTGCCAAAGCTACAGGTGTACGCTACGGCGATACCAAGATCAACATTGTCGACACGCCGGGTCACGCTGACTTCGGTGGAGAGGTGGAACGCGCCCTGAAATTGGTGGACGGCGTGATCCTGCTGGTCGATGCCAGCGAAGGTCCCCTGCCCCAGACGCGCTACGTGCTGATGAAGGCACTGGAGCAGAAGCTGCCGCAGATCGTGGTGGTCAACAAGATTGACCGTCCCGACGCCCGCATTCAGGAAGTGCTGAACGAAGTCTATGACTTGTTCATCGATCTGGACGCCTCCGAAGATCAGCTGAGCTTCCCGGTAATCTACACCAACGCGAAGGCCGGCATCGCGAAGAACGATCCCGGGGACGACAGCCAGAACCTCAAGCCGCTGTTCGAGCAGATCCTCGCGACCGTTCCCGCCCCCAAGGGCGATCCGGATGCCATCCTGCAGATGCAGGTGGCCAACCTGGATTACAGCGACTATCTGGGCCGCCTGGCCATCGGTCGCGTGACGCAGGGCACCCTGCGGCTGAACGACGAAGTTTCGATCGCGAAGCTGAACGGTTCGTTCCAGAAGACGCGCATCACCAAGATGTATTCGTTTGAGGGCCTGAAGCGCGTCGACGAAACCATCGGTCTGCCGGGCGACATTCTGTCGATCGCGGGCGTGGAAGGCATCACCATCGGTGAGACGCTGACCAGTGCGGAAACCCCGATGCCGCTGCCGTTGATTCAGATCGACGAGCCGACCATCGCGATGACGTTCACCATCAACACGTCGCCGTTCGCCGGCCGCGAAGGCCAGTACGTCACCTCGCGCAATCTACGCGATCGCCTGGACAAAGAACTGCTGACCAACGTTTCGATTCGCGTCGAAGAAGCTGGCGGGCCGGATGCGTTCAAGGTCATGGGCCGCGGCGAACTGCAGCTGGCCATCTTGATCGAAATGATGCGCCGTGAAGGCTACGAGCTGGGCGTGGGCAAGCCGGAAATTCTGACCAAGCAAATCGACGGCGTCACCAGCGAACCGCTGGAAATGTTGACGGTCGATTGCCCGGAAGAATTCGTCGGCGTGGTCATCGAAAAGATGGGCCGCCGCAAGGGCAAGATGGAAAAGATGGTGAACCACGGCTCCGGCCGCGTTCGTATCGAATTCCTGGTGCCGTCGCGTGGCCTCATCGGCATCCGCAGTGAGATGCTGACCGATACCAAGGGCACCGCGATCATGAACTCGCTGTTCCACGGTTACATCGAATGGCAGGGCGAGATCCCGACGCGCCCCACGGGCTCACTGATCTCCGACCGCGCGGGCAAAGCCACCGGCTACGCGCTGTTCAACATTCAGGAACGTGGCGATATGTTCATCTCCTCCGGTGCCGACGTCTATGAAGGCATGATTGTGGGCGAGAACGCCCGCGATTCTGACCTGGACGTCAACATCGTCAAGGAAAAGAAGATGTCGAACATGCGCTCCTCCGGCGCCGACGAAGCCATTCGCCTGGTGCCGCCTCGCTTGCTGAATCTGGAGCAGGCTCTGGAGTTCATTCGTGAGGACGAATTGGTGGAAGTGACCCCCAAATCCATCCGTTTGCGCAAGAAGATCCTCAAAATGAATCAGCGCTAAGGGAATTTGTTTTATGACAACCCTAACGTTTTCAAAGCGTTAGGGTTGTTTTCCCCAAATCGCCGCGTTTGACAATTAGACATGGCGTGCGATACTGACTTTCAAATCCCATGTCCTTGGTAAGCGAGGCAGTAGCCCGATACCACAAGCTGATTGAGAGCGAGCCCTACATCGATTTGGCTTGGGCCCAGACGCTGCAAGAACGCGTACAGGCCGAAAAGCTGGATGGACGGCCTGTTTCTCCCGTTTTGCGGCCGCACTTCGTCACGAAGCGCGACTACGCCGCATTGACGAAAGCTACCGAAACTATCCTCTCCGCCATTGCGCGCATGGAGAAGCTGGTCCTGACTACGCCCTCCCTGCTTTCCAGGATGCAACTCCTACCGGCTGAGCGCATGCTGGCCGCCGTGGATCCTGGGTATACCTGCAACGTCAGTTCCGTCCTGGACACGGCGCTCACCGAAAAATCGTTAAAGTTCACCGGGCACAGTTCGGATCTTCCGGACGGCGTGCTCCAAGGTGACTCACTTGCCGAGATGTACTTCGACGCCCCGCTGGTGAAGGAATTCCGCAAGAAGCACAAGCTCAAGAAATTGCCCGGCCAGAAGCCTCTACTGACCGCAATCCTCAAGGCGTACAAAGAGTCGAAGGGCAAGCAGAAGCGCCCGAACATCGCGATTGTGGAAGCCCGGTTGCCGTTCCAATCCGGCGCCAGCGAACACGCCGTGCTCGCGAAGTATCTCTCCGGCGAAGGCTACGCCACGCAAATCGTTTCTCCCGAACAACTGGAATACCGCGGCGATGTGCTGCGCAACGGCGACTTCACCATCGATATCGTGATCCGGCGCTTGCGGCTGCAGGAGTTCCTGGTCCGCTATGATCTGAACCATCCGCTGATCCGCGCCTACAAAGATCGCGCCGTTTGCATGATTAACAATTTCCGCGCCGACATCGGCTCCAAGCGGACCATGTTCGATCTGCTCACCGATCCGAGACTGACCGCTAAATTCCCTGCCGCTGAACGCAACGCCATCCGTGACCACTTACCTTGGACGCGCTTCGTCCAACCTAGTAAGACGACGTTTGGCACCAAAACCGTCGATCTACTGGAACACGTGACCAAGCACCGCGCCAAGCTGGTGCTGCGCCCGAACGACGAGACCTCCGACATTCATCCGGTTTACGGGGCTCAAGTGGATGATGCCACCTGGGAAAAGGCGCTGCGCCAAGCCATGCGTTCACCCTTTGTCGTGCAGGAAACCGTTGATCAGGCACACGCCGTGTTCCCTCTGATGCAATACGGCAGCCTGATGATGAAGGACATGGTCACCCACATCTACCCGCACGCCTTCAATGGCGAAATGCAGGGTGCATCATGCTGGCTGGGGATGGCCGGAACGTCCGGTTTCTCGACGCTGACCGGGCTGGCGCCCACCTTCCTGCTGGAAGGCAAATAGTTCCCTACTTCGGTTCCTCGACCGTCACCTTCGCCCGCAAATTCGCCACACCGGCCGTATAGCGATCGTCGGTCACACTGATCGCGACGGCGTCGTCCAACCAGTCATGGGCCGTGCCGTCCGGATCGTGCGACGCCATGGTGAGCGTGTAGGCGTGCGGGCAGAGATCGCACAGGAACTGGAAGCTGACCACGATCGTATCGCCCGCTTTGCGCGAGCCGATGGCCACGCGCTCCAGCTCCGTGTTCGTCCCGTAAACTTCGAAACCGATCTGCGTGCGGAGCATCAGGCCCAGCACCGGCTCCGGCACGGCTTCGTTATAGCGAACCGTGGCCCGGACGGTGACCATCTCACCGCTCTTCCAGACGATGGTCGGGTGCCCGTTCGCGCCCAGTGTTTCGATCGAGAGCACCTCTGCCCGTCCATCGCCGCGACGATAGGACGGCGTCAAACGCGCCGGGATCGATTCGCCCCATTCCCGGACCTTCTCCGCAACATGGCGGCGGTAGCTAGCCAGCGTCGCCTTGGGATCGCCCTTGGCGGCCAGGGAGCCCTGATCCAGCCACCAGACCTCGTCGCACAACTGCTCGAGCAGCTGGTATTCGTGTGAGGACAGCAGAATTGTGGAACCAGAGCGGCGCAGCCGATCAAGGCCCGCCAGCGTGCGTGAGCGCACTACGGCATCCTGCGTGGCCAGGGCCTGATCCAGAGCGATGACGGCCGCAGGAGCCAGATTGAGCGCCTCGCCCTGCCCCACAAAGCGGCGTTCAGCTCCGGCCTGCACCGTTCCATTGGCGGGCTGCACAACTCCGCCAGCCAGGCGCAGAAGCTCGGGAATCCCCGAGCCCTTTTCTCCAATCAAGCCGATGATGGCGCCGGCCGGAGCCGATGCCGAGAAGCCGTTTAGAGGAGCCAGGACCACATTCCGGAAATCGATGGACATGAAGTCTTCAGGATAGCGCCAAACTACTGTCCAACAGTGTCGCGGCAGGTATTGTTCTGGATGGTATTCGCCGCGAGCGAAACGCCGGGCCCAGCCATCACGCAGCGGGCGGACATCTTGTGCCCCGTGACGGTGTTTCCGCGAATGACATTGCCCTTGGCCTCTTCCTTACGAGCCACGCCGGAACCAATGTAGATGCCGGATTGCAACATGTTCGGTTCATCCGCCTTGTACACGCAGTCTTTCGAACTCTCGTTGCACAAGGCGAGGTTCACGTTCTGGAAGCGGTTATTGGCGATCGTGTTATCGGAACCCATCAGGAACAGCCCGCCATACTTCGCACCATCGATGAGGTTGCCGGTCAATTGAATGTGATTCGAATGCGCGTTGGCATTGGTATTGTTCATCACGATTCCGAAATGCCCGTGCGGGTAATCCGTGGCCTTGCCGCGATTGACGCAGCTGTTGTCGGCAATCACTCCATCGTGGAAGCCGTCGAGGTCCATGCACTTGCCATTGATCTCGTCGAATTCATTGCGCGTATATTGCGTTCCTTCCACATCCCCGGCCGTGTCAATCGCCACCGGAGTCCCGCCATGCTCGACGTCAACGATCTCAAACGGATACCCGATCTCCCGGCCGGTATTATCTTCCACCTTGACCCGCTTGGCGTGCCCCACCTGGATGGCGTCGCGACCGATACGTTCAAACTTATTGCTGGAGAACACGCCGTCCTGCAACTGCGGCGATGTCAGCAGGGAGTGCGTCCATAGCGCATTTCCGCGGATGTTCCGGAACGTGGAATTGCGTACTTCAAAATCAGACGTACCTTCTTCAAGCAGGATGCCACCAGTAGCATTGTTCTTGCCTTTGGCATCGACCGAGCCGGAATCAAACACATTCACATCACGAATGTGAACGCCGGACGAACGGCTGACCAATATCGGGAACGAGCCCACCTGCCGAAACGTGACCTGCTCCAACGTGAGGCCCTCTACCTGATCCGCAAGTATTCCATTGTTCTCATACCAGACGCGGAACGCATTTTCAGGCGGCGCCAATTCGAGCGGCTTAGCCACAGCATCTCGATTGCCGACCACTTCAAAACCAGCCAAGGTCACATTCCTGGCATTCTCGACGATGATCAACGCTTTCCCCTGAAACCCAGGTCCTGCCACAATGCGCGTGGAATCCGAGCCGCGCACTTCCAGATCCCTGCCCCCGACAGGCAAGCGTAAAGGAGTGGTCAGCACGATATCGCCCGACGGCAGACGGATCACACCCATACTTTGTTTGGCAAGGGCTTCCCGAACGGACACCTCGGGCGGCACAGGGGAACACGACACCAAAATCAGAGCCGCCATCGCGGCCAGTGCTACATTTTGTTGACCCACTCGTCCATCCATCCCAGAAATTGCGAATACCACAAAAGCGTGTTTTGCGGCTTCATGATCCAGTGCCCTTCATCAGGAAATAGCAACAATCGAGAGGGCACTTTCTGCGATTGGAGAGCGGTGAAGAGTTGCAGACCCTGCGTCACCGGAACCCGGTAATCGAGTTCTCCGTGGATGACCAGCGTGGGCGTTTTAAAGTCTTTGACAAAGTTACTGGGGGACCAGCGGTCGTAGGCAAGCGTACTGTCCCACGGCATCCCGCCGAACTCGGCTTTCACGAACCATAGCTCTTCGGTTTCCCCGGCCATGCTCTTCAGGTCGAACACGCCCGCGTGGGATACCAGCGCTTTGAAACGATTCGTATGACCCAGCAGCCAGTTGGTCATGTAGCCACCATAGGAACCACCGGCGGCCACCATGCGATCTCGATCCACATAAGGCAGCGTAGCCACGCGGTCCACTACGGCCATGATGTCGTCATACGCCTTGCCACCCCAGTCATTGCTGACTTCATCGATAAAGCGCTGGCCATAACCGGTGGAACCGCGAGGATTCGGCATCACCACTACGAAGCCCGCGCCGGCCATCACCTGCGCATTCCAGCGATAGCTCCATGCCTCGCCCCAGGATCCCTGCGGACCACCGTGCAGCAGGACCATCACCGGATACCGCCGCGACGGATCGAAACTGGGCGGTTTCACAATGAAGGATTGTATCCGCGAGCGATCTGCCGTATCGATGGTTAAGTCCTCGAGAGCCGTCAGCTGCGTGGACAGGAGCACGCCGTCGTTCAAATGCGTGAGTGCGGCAGCCGTGCCGCCCGTGGAACTGACGCGATACAACTCCGTAGGCCGCGAGCCGCTCATCTCGCTATAGATCATAGTGCGGCCGTCCGGGCTGAACTGGACATCATCCAGACTGGAGGCGCCGGTGATGATATTCCGAAGCCCGCCGCCGGTCGCCTGTACCATCTGCACACCCGTTCGACCTCGATCTTCAGCCGTGAAGAACAAACGCGTGGAATCCGGTGACCAAGTGAAGCTGTTCACCCAACGATCCAAGCCTTCGGTCACACTGCTGGCGCGGCCCGTGGCGCGGTCGAGCACCATCAAGCGCCAGCGATCGCTTTCCAGGCCCGGGCGAGCTTGGGACAGGAACCCCAGCATGCGGCCGTCTGGAGAATAGGACGGTCCGTTATCCGCACCCAAACCATTGGTGATCTTGCGAGCATCCCCGCCTGCGAGCGGCACCGTGTAAATATCCGAGTTCGTGCTGGAGGCCGCATCCACATCCACGTTCATCACGAACGCCACTTCCGTGGAATCGGGCGAAACCGCGTAGCCCTCGGGACCGCCCAACGAGAACGGCGGCACGTCGTACTGCCCGGGCGTGAGATCCCGCACATCGGAACCATCCGTCTTTGCGGTCAGCAGATGCTGCCGACGCTCGCCCCGCCATTCGTTCCAGTGACGGAACAGTAACGACGTGTAGATGCGAGCCTTCACCTTACTCTTGTTTTCTTCATCGATCTTGCGCGCATTACAGGCGTCGTCAGCGGCGCATTCAGGAAATACGTTGGAGAGGAACAACAGCCGTTCTCCATTCGGAACTACCGTCACCCCGCTGGCTTCCGAGGCGAGCTTCGTGACCTGCTTCTGCTGCGCGCCATCCGCATTCATGGCCCAGATCTGCGATGAACCGCTTCGATTGGAAACGAAGTACAGCCGCTTCGAATCCGGCGACCACCGCGGGCGGCCGTTCTGCGAGCCCTCGCGCGTCAACTGTTTCGGCGTACCGCCGGCAACCGGCACGACATAGATCTGAGTGGGTTTCGTATTGTTCGCGATGTCCACCGTTTGCACGCTGAACGCCACCTGCAATCCGTCGGGCGAAATGGTCGGTTCGCTGACGCGCGCCAGCTTCAACATCGTCTCCACGGTGAACGCGGGCCGCGTGGCCGTCGCGCCGGGTTGAGCCCAGAGCGCAGGAAGGAACAAAAATAGTACCAATGCTGTGGGACGCATCACATTCATTCTATCGGCTTCAGCCGCGCCAAAGATGAAACGCACATCCCCCGCGCATCATCCGATAAGCGAGAGGTGATGCACATGCGCTCTCTTGGACAACTCGCAGCAACGGTTCTCATCGGCCTGCCGCTTTCCGCCCAGCAACCGCATCAAGCACAGGCTCTCCCCATTCACGTCGCGCCCGGCCCTCGTGTGGTGAAGCCTGTCCTCCCCACCCGCCCCAACACGCCTGCACAGGAGTCCGAACGCATCGACAAACGACGCGAGAGGATGAAAGGCCGCGATAGTGAAATTGACCGGATGTTGAAACAGAAAGCGAAGCGCAACTAGGGCCGCTGCATGTATTCATCAAGCCAGTCAAGCGCGCCTGCTTCGTCTGAAAACAGACCGTCAGCCTGCGCTTCGTAAGCTGCTGCCGTTACTTCCCCGATGTGCTTGCCGGCCTTGCCTTCGAAATACGGCAAGACGTGACGGCCCAACAGCAGTGGCGGCTGCGGACCTTGTTCGACGGCTTGCGCGCGCGCCGCATCGCGGATCTTGAGCGCACCCGGCGGCAAGCCCGGAGGCAACGGCGGACGTCCAGAGTGGTCCGCCTCCACCAACCGCGTGAGCTGTTCGATATTGGCCGGAGCAAGACGTATCGCCAGGCGGCGAACGGCCCGCGGCGTGACTTCGCCCTTCGCGATGTTCGAATGGGCCAGATGATTTTCCACCAACGGCACTACGCGGTCCACGATCGCCGCCTTGATGTGGATCCGGCGCAGGAACTCACGTGCCATGGGGCCACCTTCGGGTTCATGCCCCCACGAACTCCAGCGCATCTTGCCATCGCGCTCGCGCAGCATTGTGGTCTTCGGCTTGGCGAAATCGTGGCACAGCGCGGAGAACACCAGAATCGCGCGCTCCTCGTCGTCGAGTTGCTCGCGCTCGGCGACCCGCGCTGCAGCGTTCAAGACCAACATCGTATGCGTGCCGACGTCCCCTTCCGGATGCCAGTCGGGATCCTGCGGCGTTCCGGCCAAGGCCGTGATCTCGGGAAAGTGCACATCCCAACCGCTGGCCTTCAGATACCCAGCGATGGTGCCCGGCGTCCGGCCCTTCACCGCCCACTTCATGAACTCGTCGCCCACGCGCTCGACGGCGATGGTGCCGTATTGGTCCGCGATCGACTGGCACATGGCTGCGGTGTTCGACTCTAGGCTCAGGTCGAACCGGGCAGCGAGCTGCAAGCCACGCAGGACGCGCAGTGGATCTTCAGAAAACGCGTGGCTGGTCGCGCGCAGCAACCCAGACTCCAAATCCGCCGCGCCGCCGAAGAAATCGAGCAGCGCGCCATCGATCGGGTCCCACGCCATCGCGTTGATCGTGAAGTCGCGACGGCTAGCCGCCTGCTGCGGCGTGATCGCCGGATCGAACTCAGCGCGGAAGTCGCGATGATGCAGCCCGAACTTGCTGTCCCGGCGTGGCACAGCAAAATCGAAATCGCCATCGGCGGTGTGCAGTTTCACCACGCCGAAGCTCTTGCCCACCAGATCCACATGCCCCTGAGTGGAGAGCAACCCGGCCAGCTGGTCGTAGTGGATGCCGTAGACCTCGACGTCGAAATCTTTCGGTTCCAGCCCCAGCAATCCATCCCGAACAGCGCCACCGACCACTACCGCTCGATGCCCCGCCGTCCGCAAATCGCGGATGGTTCGGGCGACCGGAGCCGGTAAGTGTAATTCCATCCTGACTATGATGCTAGATTTGAGCCCAGGCTCAAAGTGGACTCTTTCGGTCCTCTATTGTGTTATACTTTTGCCACAGACCGCCAGATGCAAGCAATTAGTGGTACTGAGCCCTTCGCAAAGGGTTGACTTCAATCAGTTGTGGTCTGATACTGATATCGAGATGCAAGCCATTGTCAAGAACGGACCGCTCAATCTCACCCACCTCAAACGGGGCGAGAGCGGCGTTTTGGATCGCTTGGAACTGCCGGAAGACGACGCTCGGCGGCTGATGGAACTCGGATTTGTGCCCGGACACACGGTCACTTCCGCGCATCAGGCCCCCGGTGGCGATCCCCGGGTCTTCCGGGTGGACGGTTCCGAAGTGGCCCTGCGGCGTGAAACCGCTCAGCATCTGATCTTACGGTCGTAACTACCCATGGCAGAGTGCCACGACGCCTCGGTCGGAACCATCCCCGCCTCCGCGGGTGCCGCGAATCGTGTTGTCGCTCTCATCGGACCGCCCAACGCGGGCAAATCCTCTCTCTTTAATCGCCTGACCGGTTTGCGCCAGAAGGTCGCGAATTTCCCTGGCGTCACCGTCGAGCACCACTTGGGCCGAGTCCAACTCGCCTCCGGCCGCGAAGTCACCGCCATCGATCTTCCAGGAATCTACAGCCTGCAGCCGCGCACCGACGACGAACGCGTCACCCACGACGTTCTGATGGGTAAGATGGACGGCCTGCCGCGGCCGGACGCCGTGCTGCTGGTGCTCGATTCGACGAACCTCGCACGACATCTCGTACTAGCGGCTCCGGTGCTGGCCCTGGGTCTCCCGACGCTGGTTGTGCTGAACATGGCCGACGACCTCGCCAAGCGCGGAGGCGGCGTGGACATCATCGCGCTGGGGGCGCAGTTGGGCGCTCCGGTGGCGATGACCAGTGCGAATCGCGGCGAAGGCGTCGACAAGGTTCTGCAGTTCCTCGAAGGCGCCACGGTGTCGCCGCATCCGGTCGCCGCCAAAGTTCAACTGCCGGTCCTCCAAGACATCCCGCGCTGCCGCGAATGGGCGGCTAACATTGGCGCGAAGGGCAAATATCGGCCCCCCGCCCCGCCGTTGTGGACACGCCGTCTGGATGGTGTCTTCCTGCATCCCGTCGCCGGACCCTTGGTCTTCGCTCTGGTCGTATTGGCCGTCTTCCAGGCCATCTTCAGTTGGGCCACGCCTTTGATGGACGGCGTCTCAAAAATCATCGAAGCGTCCGGTATGTGGCTCGGCACGCAGATCACGAACCCCATGCTGAAGTCGTTGCTCATCGACGGCATCTGGAGCGGCGTCGGCAGTGTGCTGGTATTCCTGCCGCAGATCCTGCTGTTGTTTTTCTTCATCGGGATCCTCGAAGACTCCGGCTACCTGGCCCGCGCGGCACTGATCGCCGATCGCACCATGGCCCGCTTTGGCCTGCAAGGCAAGAGCTTCATCCCGCTGCTTTCGGCCTACGCCTGCGCGGTGCCCGCCATCATGGCAACGCGCACCATTGAGAACAAACGCGACCGCATCGCGACGATCCTGATCGCTCCGTTCATGACCTGCTCGGCACGCCTGCCGGTGTACGCGCTGGTGATCAACGCCTTCATCCCGGACCGGCCCTTGCTGGGTCCGCTGCTGAGTTCGCGCACGGCCATGATGCTGGGTCTGTACCTACTGGGCTTCGTCGCCGCGATCCTAACGGCACGGGTCTTGAAGTCGACGGTCTTGAAGAGCGCCCGTTCGCCGTTCGTCCTCGAAATGCCGCCCTATCGCTGGCCCACCGTACAATCCATCGTGCTGCGCCTGCTGGACCGCTCGAAGGTCTTCCTGCGACGGGCCGGTACCGTGATCCTGGGCATCGCTGTCGTGCTGTGGATTCTGTCGTCGCTTCCGTTGCAGAATGGCCAAGCGCCGCAGATCGCCCAGAGCTTCATCGGACAGATCGGGCACTTCGTTGAACCGCTCATCCGGCCGTTGGGCTTCAACTGGAAGATTGGCATCGGCCTGATCACCTCGCTCGCCGCGCGCGAAGTGATCGTCGGCACGCTGGGCACAATCTATGGCATCGAGGGAACGCCTGAAACCGTTGGCCTGCAACAAGCGCTGCAAAGCGACCTGACCCTGGGCGGCGCCGTCGCGCTGCTGGTCTTCTTCGCCTTCGCCATGCAGTGCATGTCCACGAGTGCCGTCGTTCGCCGCGAGACCGGCAGTTGGAAATGGCCCGCCATCCAATGGGCGTACATGACGTCCATGGCCTATGGCTGTGCGTTTCTGGCCAACCGTCTAGTCTCGTTGTGGTGGTCTTAAGACGACGTACCCTCAGTACTCACCTGAGATTGAATCCTGATCGCACCTAAGGTTTGTATCGGACGGCCTATTGGGACTAGTCAGTTTATAGTAGCTGCATGTTCCATTGGATCTGCCCGGAGTGTGGGCGCGAAATCGCCCCGACGGCAAAGGAATGTTCCGCATGCGACCCCTCCGCGATCGCGACGGAAGCGGTCCCCACCGTAAGCGTTGCCACTGAGCCTCCGTCCGCGCCGAAGATCCTCACGGCGGAGGTGGTGGCAGCCCCGGCACCCGCCCCAGTCATAGCCGCCGAACCTCTATTACTGACCGCCCCAACCGCACCCGTGGCGCTACTGCCACCGGCGACAACCACAACGGCTGAGCCGAACCTGCAGCCGCGCATGCCACATAATCCGCGGTCGAAGTCCGTTCTTGCGGCCTCCATACCGCAACCGTTGGTCCTGCCCACCGAGCCACTGAGCGCCGCGCCTGCGTCCGTGCGCTTGCCGGAGGCCGACGCCCAGTTCTCCCAGCCGGAGCCATCCCTCGCCACCGAACTGCCGCATGCTCCCCTGCGCGACCCGCAGGCCCGCGCTCTAGCGCAAATCCAGTCCGGAGCACCGCAGATCGCGGTCGAGCCGCTGTTGACCCAATGGGAGGCGCAACTGCCCAAGCTCGCCTCGCCGTTCTCCGGTGAACCTCCGCTCGCGGCCGCAGTGCACAACCCAACCCTTTCTCCGTCCGCGATTCGTGTCGCCAAGGGCGATCTCAGTCTGGCTTCCTCTGATCCGGTCGAACAGATCGGCCTGCCCGGCCCAACCCTTCCCTTCGAGCTCACCTCGCTCAACGCGGCCGGCATCGCTAAGATGCTGCCGCTCGGGGGACGGCTGCAGGCCCAGCGCAGGTCCGGAACATTCGTCAGCATCGCCGTAGCATCAGGATTCCTGGCAGTGGCGATCGCCGGAGTCTTCTATGCCATGCCCACACTGGCCCGCTCGAATGCACCGGACACCAAGCCTGTGGCGAAGGCGGTGGAACCGGCATCCGTACCCGAGCCTGCCCCCGCGCGTGTGGAGCACAGGGCACCCGCGGAGATCGAGGTCACTGGAGTCCGCTTCGTGACCGACCTTCCGGACCGGCCACCGCAGATTCACTACCTGGTGGTGAATCACACCCATGGTTCTCTCAGTGGTGTTGTAGTAAATGTCACTCTCCGGGCGGCTGCGAATCAGCCGCCCCTCTCTCAGTTCTCCTTCCGCGCGCCTCGATTGGGGCCGTATGAATCCAGAGAAATGATCAGCTCGATCGAGCGCCTCAATCGGCCCCTGGATGCCCCTGACTGGCGTGACGTGCAGGCCGAGATCGAATACCAGCAGTAGTTCGGACCCACCTCAAATTACAAGCAGCGCTGTACTAGACTCAGGGGATGAAGATTCGTCTCCTGATGTGCGCGCTCGTCCTGACGGCAGTCTCGGCTTTTGCCGCCGACATCGATGGCAAGTGGTCCGGCAGCGTAGACACGCCCAATGGTGCAGTCACCGTCGGCTATAGCTTGAAAGCAGACGGCGCCACGCTCAACGGCACG
>CANIIC010000012.1 GCA_947467395.1 Bryobacterales bacterium | reverse complement strand
TCCTTCGGCTACGGCGTCGGTCACAACATCGAATTGGACGCCAGTTGGTACAACGTGGAGCCTGGTGCCTTCGGTCAATCCTCACCCAGCGTCGGACTGAAATACAGCCTGCCCCTTCGCAAGACGTACAAAGTGCTCCCCATGCGCTTGGTGGTGGGCGACATGATCGAGTTTCGTGATCGCAGCGCCAACAACCTTCCAGACAGCCCACACGAGGGCAACTGGCTCTATGCGATGTTATCGGCGGATGTTCCCAAGACGCGCACGCGGATCACAGGCGGCTTTACCGATGGGACCAGTGTCCTGTTCGGCATTCGTAAATTTGGCGCGCTGGCGGGCGTAGAGCAGCCCATTACGGACAAGTGGATGTTCCAGGCGGATTGGTTCCAAGGAAAACACGACTTGGTTTACGCTATCCCTGGGGTGGTTTACAAGTTTAGTGAGCGCTGGATGCTCTCGCTCGGTTATCAGATCCCGAATCGCGATGGCAGCGGGTTCCAAGGAATTGTCGTGGAACTGACGCGGTTCTAGCCGAACAACTTTTCGAACAGTGCCCCGAACTGCAGGTGCCTTCCGGGACAGCGCTCGGCGGGCGCGAAGCTGATCAGGTTGTTGGAACGCTCCACCCACAGGCCGAAGGGCTTCTCATTGGGGTACTCGATCTCGAATACGACGCCGGACTGGCAGTAGTCCACGGCACCGAACTTCAACTCAGAGAGTTTGCCGTAATGTCCGTTGGGAGCCCAGTCTTCCTGGAATTTCTCCATCGGGTAATACCGACAGGGTTTCTGCGGGGTGCACCACATCTGGTACGCCTCTTCGAACTTCTTTTCTTCGAGCGCCGCAAGGAAGCGGCTGACGGCGCGTTCCTGGCTCCACGTCCGGAAATAAAAAAAAGCGCCCACGGCGAGCAGCACCGCGGGCACTCCAATGAAGAAAATCCGTTTGATGATCCGGTTGCGGGCTTCTTCGCCCGCACCGTAACCTTCCATGTAGCCAGTAGCCATGGCCGGAACCTCTATTACTTTGCGGGATGCGCCGCGTTGTAGGCGGCGATGGCGGCGTCCGTCACGTCGAGCGTCGTCTTGGAGAAATGCAGGGCGGTCGTATCGACAATCAGGTCCAGCTGCTTTTCTTCGGCAACCTTCTTCAGGACGTCCGCAAAGCGAGTACTGGTCAACTGCAGGGCGCGATCCCGATCCGCTTCGAAGTCTTCCTGCAAGTCCATCTGGAGGCGTTCTACCTGGGTCTGCTTGCGCATGGCCTTGGCTTGCAGTTCGGCGGTGCCGGCCTGGCTCAACTGGCCCTGGCTGGCGCGGATCTGGGTTTCCAGGTCTTGCAGTTCCTGCTGGGCCTTGACCAGAGCATCCTGCTTGGGCTTGTACTGCGCTTCCAGCCGGGCGTAGGCCGCCTTAAATTCGGCAGTTTCCACCACCGCGCGCTGGAAATCGATGACACCCGTCTTGGCCTGCGCCATCGCGGGCGCGACCGACATCAGACCCAGAACACACGTAGCAACTGCGGACAGAACAAAACGCATTTGAGCACAACTCCTTAAATGTTTAGCGACGTAATCTTATATAGTACCCAGCCGGAGGCCTATCGCGCCAGTTGCTTGCGGGCCTGGTCCAGCTTACTGCGAACCTTATCCATCTGAGACTGATCCTTGTCAGCCGGGGAACTGGCATTCCACTGCTTCAAAGATTCTTCCCATGAGGCAACTGCCTCGGCGTATTTCTTCTGCTGCGCCAGCGAATCGGCGTAGTGGTCATACATGGTGGGATCGCCGGGCGACAACTCGACCGCGCGCTTGATCTGTTTTTCAGCATCGGCGAACCGGCCCATCCGGAAATAGATCCAACCCAAGCTGTCCAGGTAGGCCCCGTTGTTCGGTTCCTTGGCGATCGCTTTTTCGATCAACCCCAGGGCCTCATTCAATCGGACATTCCGATCCGTCAGCATGTAGCCCAGGTAGTTCAACGTAGCTGTGTGTTCCGGGATCACGCCCAGCACCTTGCGGAACTCGGCTTCGGCCAGCGGAAGATTCTTCATCTTCTCGTACATGGCTCCACGCATGAACCAGATGTTGATCTGGTCGAGTTGCTCGGTGGTCAACTTTTCCGCGGCGTCGATTGCCTTTCCGGCGTCCTCGAACTTGCGGCCCTTCTCATACAGTTCGGCGATCACCAGCAGCAGGCTGCGGTCATCGGTGCCGTCCATCATCTTGCGGATGTCGGCTACGGCGACGTCGGTCTTGCCCATGTCGGCGTTCAGCGAGGCCGTGGCGATGCGCACCATGCGGTCATTCGGGAACTTCTTGATGGCGGCATCGGATTCACGCTGCGCGTCGGCGAACTTCTTGCCACCGCGATAGCTGTCGATGATTTCGGCGGACACGCGGGCTTCGGTGGCCGGATCGAGCTGTTGAATCTCGCGATACGCGGTGACCGCATCTTCGGGCTGATCCAACATCCGCTGCATGACCGCCAGGCGTTCCAGGAGCGCGATGCGACTGCCGCGCTGCTGCGCGGTGTAGGTCCGTTTTGAGGTGGCTTCGAGAACCTTGCGCAAGGCGGCGATGGCGTCCTTGGGCTTGCCCTCGGCCTGCAGCAGCGTCACGTTGTTGAACGCGATCTCGACATTTTCCGGGTCAATTGCGTTAGCCTTGTCGGCCGCGGTGCGGGCCTTGGCCATGTTGCCCAACTGCTGCTGCAACTGCGAAATGCGCAGCCATGGCTCGGGATCCATGGCATCGTCGGCTGCTACGGCTTCGTAGGCGTCGACTGCTTCTTCAAACTCGTTGGCGTTCAGCAGGTCCTGCGCCAGAGCCTTGCGCAGATCCGGCGCGTTCATCGGATCCAATGCGAGCGCCTTGCGAATGGTCTCGGACGCTAGCCCGAATTCGCGCATCTGCTCGTAGGTCGCAGCTAGACGCTGAAAACTCGCGGCGTTCGGATTCTTTTCGGCGGCCTTCTGGAACAACTCTGCGGCGCCTTGCGCATCGCCCTTGTCGGAATAAACGGACGCCAAACCGACCAGTGCGTCTTCGTCTTCCGGATCCACGTCCAGGGCCTTCTCAAAAGCGCGGCCTGCGGCGTCCACGTTGTTCGCTGCGCGCTGCAAGCGGCCCAGGAACACCAGCGATCCCACGTCCTTCGGATCTAGCTCGGTGACCTTCTGATACTCCTCGATCGCGCGGCGCAACATGGCCTGATCGATCCGCTGGCTCTGCGGATCTGAAATCATGCGCAGGTAAATGCGCGACAACATGCGGTGCGCGGCCAGATCGTTCGGGTTCTTCTTGATGTCGTCTTCGGCTTCGGTGCGCGCTTGCGCCAGCCGGTTCACCTGGCCGTAGAAATCCGACAGCTCATCCACCATGACCGCCGACTTCGGATCGGCCGCGATGGCCGCCTTGTAGGCGTCAATGGCCTGGTTGATGTAGTCGCCGCCGTTGATCTGTTCTGCCGCCAGATTCGCGTACAGATGAGCCAGTGTGTAGTTGTAGTACGCCGAGCCGTGATCTTCCGGCGCTGCGGCGTTCTGCCCCCAACTCACCACACCGATCGACAACAGAAGTCCTGCTTGTTTGAGGATTCGCTTCATGATCCGATCTGCTCTCGCTTCCTCGCTCTGCGCTTCGCGCCGCTTTGCAACTCTAGTATACGCGCTACGATGGGCGATGGGTGCATCCACTTTTGATCGTAGCCGGGCCCACGGGAGCCGGTAAGTCCAATCTCGCCATTCACCTGGCCCAGGTCTACTCGGGCGAGCTGGTGAACTGCGACTCGCTCCAGTTGTACCGGGGTTTCGACATCGGGACGGCCAAAACTCCGGCCGCCGAACGCCACGGCATCCCCCATCACTTGTTGGACGTCTTGGACGCCAAAATGGTTCACTCGGCGGGCGATTATTCTCGGCTGGCCCGGGCGGCGGTGGCCGAAATTGCCGGACGCGGGAAATTGCCGATCGTAGTGGGCGGGACGGGCTTCTATATCCGGGCTCTGCTCGATGGGCTCCCTGCCCTGCCTCCGCGGGATGAGGTGCTTCGGGCGCGGCTGGAAGCTCGGGAGGCTCGGCGTCCGGGGAGCCTCCACCGACTGCTGACCCGACTGGAGCCGTCGGCTGCGGCTCGGCTGCATCCCAGCGACGTCCAGCGACTAGTCCGGGCTTTAGAGGTGCGGCTGGTGACGCGGGAGCCGATGCCATCGACGTCGGAGGCTGCGCCTCTCACCGGGTATCGGGTGCTGCAACTCGCGCTGAATCCGCCCAGGGAGGACTTGGCCCGCGCCATCGCACTGCGTAGCCGCAAGATGTTCGCGGCCGGGCTGCTCGACGAGGTTCGGGGGCTGCTTGCCAGCGGCTTGACGGGGGACGAGAAGCCGTTCGAGTCGATCGGCTACAAACAGGCGCTCGGCCACCTGCGCGGCGAGATCACGCTGGAGGCGGCCATCGAGTCCACTGAAATCGAGACCCGCCAGTATGCCAAGCGCCAGCGCACCTGGCTCCGTGGCGACTCGCGGGTTCACTGGCTGCCTGGGTTCGGCAACGACCCGGCCATCCAACGCGCCGCCCAGCAAGAGGTTGATACACTGTTGCTTCCACGATGATCCTGCGACCTGGCATCGCTATTTCTGCTGCGCTGTTGTGCGCACGGCTTTTGCGCGCCGATAGCGTGGTCGCCGGAAGCGTCGCGGTACTGCCCTTCACCGACGTGTCGGCCACGCCTGTCGTAGGGGCCGATTGGATCGGGGAAAGCGTCGCCGAGGCATTGCGGGAAACTCTGGCGTCGCGCGGACTTCCGGCCATTGACCGCAGCGACATCCTGGAAGCCTTCACCGATCTTCGTTTGCGACGTAGCGCCGAACTGACGCGAGCCTCCGTGCTGAAGCTCGGCCAATCGATGAACGCCGACCAGGTGATCTACGGAACTTTTAGGCTCGATAGTTCGAGCGGCATGTTGACCGTACAGGCGACGGTGTCCGATCGGGCGCGCGCAAGGTTGGTGGATCTACCCGAGGAAAGCGGGCCACTCACGGAACTGGATCGGGTCGAAGCGCATTTGGGCTGGCGCGCTCTCACGGAGATGGCTCCCAGCGTTGCGCCGGCCGAGACTGTGGCCGCCACGTTGCGTCCCCAAGTGCGCGTGACCGCTGAGGAAGCCTTCATTCGCGGTTGGATCGCTCCCGACGAGCAGAAGGAACGGTTCTATCAACAGGCGGTCCGCAACGATCCTCGCTTTGCGCGCCCGATTCTGGAACTGGGCAAGATTGAGCTGGCACGCAAGAACTATCGGCTCGCCGCGGATTGGCTGGATCGGATTCAGCCAACCAACCAGCACTATGCCGAGGCCAGTTTCTACCTAGGCGTTGCCAAGTTTCATCAGCGCGACTATCTCGCCGCGCAGACCGCATTCGAGCGCATCAAGGATCTGCTGCCGGTGCCCGAGGTTTTCAATAATCTGGGCGTGGCCGAGAGCCGCCGCAATCAGACGCATGCTTTGGCCAGCTTCCGCGAGGCTCTGGACCTGAACCCGAACCACCCGGACTATCACTTCAACTTGGGCTACATCCTCTTCAAGACCGGACAATTCGAGGCCGCCGCCGAGCGCTTCCGCGCTGTGCTGGAACGTGAGCCGGCCGACTCCTTGGCTACGTCGCTTCTAGGGCGGTCGCTCAAGAATGAGGGATTCCGCAAGGGAAACCCTGCGGACGCCCGATATGAAGCTCAGGAGCGGTTCAAGGAGACCTACGAGGAGCCGTACTTCCGGCCGCCATTATCCGCGAGAACAGAAGGACAGCCCTAGCGGGGCTATAATCAAAAACGAGTGAACATGTTTCAGGCGTTTGGAGCTTCCGATCCCGGGTGTGTGCGTGCGAACAACGAGGACTCCTTCGTCAGCGCGCCGGAAATCGGCCTGTATGTGGTGGCCGACGGGATGGGCGGAGCCGCGGCCGGCGAGACGGCTTCGCACCTGGCCGTCGAAACGCTTCGCGAAATCGTCGCCGAAGAAGCTTCCTACGGGGGCATGAACCCGGGCAAGTTGACCACGGCGTTCCATGAAGCCAACCGCCGCATCAAGGCTGCTGCGACGGAAGACTCCCGGCTCGAAGGCATGGGGACCACGATGGTGGCCGCCGTAGAATCCGAAGGACAGTTGCTGATCGCCTGTGTGGGCGACAGCCGCGCGTACCGCTTCGAGCACGGTGCGCTCACGCAGATCACCGACGATCAGACCTGGGTAAACGAGATTGGCCGCAAGCTGGGCCTGACCGAGGAAATTCTCAAGACGCATCCCATGCGCCACGTGCTCACGATGGCGATCGGCGTGTCTCCGCAGTTGAAGATCAACAGCTACGCCCTGGATGTGGACGGCGATTCAGAGATCCTGCTTTCAAGCGATGGCCTGCACGGCGTGATCAGCGATCAAGAAATTACCGAAATCCTGACCAACGGCGGAACGCTGGAGCAACAAGCGCAGCGCCTGATCGCGACAGCTCGGGCGCATGGCGCCCCGGATAACGTCACCGTCATCCTGATCAAGCGTTAAATTACGACCAGTTCCCTCTGGATTTCGCCCGTCACCCGAGCGCTACTCTCATCCACAAACATGTCGATTTCACTGCGAATGCCGAACTCCGGCAGGTAGATCCCGGGCTCAATCGAGAAGCACGTCCAAGGAATCACGCGGCGTTCGTCGTGCGTTTCGAGGTTGTCCATGTTCGCGCCGGTGCCGTGCACTTCAGCTCCGATGGAATGGCCCGTGCGATGGAAGAAGTAGTCGACCAAGCCGGCCTTGCGGATGTGTTCGCGCGCCGCGTCGTCCACTTGGTAGCCGCATAGAGCCTCCTTCGCGGCGATGGCCTGCGTGACTCGGTTGATGGCGGCGTCGCGCGCATCGCGCACGATAGTGAACACATTGCGGATCTTGTCTGGAGCCTGTTCGCCGCAGAAGCCGGTCCACGTGATGTCGTAGTAGACGCCGTCGGGTTGGTCGAGCTTGGCCCACATGTCGATCAGTACGAGATCGCCGCGCTGGATTTCGGAACACGCGTCCTGCGTCGGGTTGTAGTGCGGGTTCGAGGCGTTGGCGTTCACCGCAACGTCCGGGCCGTGATCAGTGAACAGGCCTTCGTCTTTGAAGCGCGCCAGGATGAACTGCTGCATCTCCCATTCGGTGACGCGGACGTTCGCCTGTTGCTTGGCTGTGATGCGCGCGAAGGCTTCGGCGCGGATCTTGTCGACGCGGCGGCCGGCTTCGAGATGATTTTCCAACTGCGTGGCGTTCCAGCGCGATTCGAAGAATTGGATTAGGTTGGCCGACGTCGCGACTTCGACACCGAGACCGCGGATTAGCTCGACCGTTCCCGCGTCGACCATCGCGACATACGGCACGGCGCAGTTGGGCGAATACTGCATGGCGACCTTCTTGGCCCCGCCGAGTAACCCCCGCAATCCATCGACAAGTTCCGCCCATCCCGCGTACAGCTTCACATCACCCGGTAGCGGCTTCAGTGTTTCGGGTTCGATCTTGTGTGCCATGCCGCGCGGTTCGCCGTTGGCGGGAATGAAGTAGAACCAGCGGCGCGTCACCATGGAGCCGGGCGTGAACTGCAGCACGCGATAGGACAGTTCATCGCGATGGTGATGATCGAAGAATAACCAGCCGTCGAGTCCTTCTTCGCGCAGTGCTGCTTGAATTTCGGTCAGTCTCATGCGATTTTCCGCCACTCCACTTTCGTCTTGAAATTGGCGAGGCCAGCAACCTCGCGCGTGTCGACTACGCTGAACGCGATGGCGTCGTCGAGCCAGTCCTGGCTGTAGCCTTCCGGATACTGCGTCGCGACCGTCAGTGTGTAGTCCTGGCGGGTGAGCGAGCAGTCGAAGCCGAAGGACACTTCAAACGATTCACCCTGCTTCACCGCTCCGAGGTCTACACCTTCGATGCGCGTATTCGTGCCCCAAACATCGATACCCAGGCGATTGCGGATCAGCACGCCGACGACAGGGTTCTCCAGATCCTTCTCGGCGCGAGCCCGCACGCGAATGGTGAGCGTATCGCCGGGTTCGACCGTGGTGGCCTTCTCGCCTGCGGCGTTGAGCAATGCGGCCTCCAGCACGCGGCTCGCGCCATCGCCGTGACGGTAGCTGCCACTATTCACGGGGACACTTCCCTGCTCGCGTTCCTGCCGTTCGAGCACCAAACCCACGTAGCGATTCACGACATCCGAAGGCGCGCCGTAGGCGGCTACCCGGCCATCCACCATCAGCGCCGCACGATCGCACAGACGCTTCACTAGGCCGAGGTCATGCGAGACGAACAGCACGGTCACGCCGCGTTGCTTCAGCTCTTCAAACTTCTTGATGCAGCGATTCGCGAAGATCGCGTCGCCCACCGCCAGCGCTTCGTCGACGATCAGGATTTCCGGGTCAACGTGGATCGCCGTGGCGAACGCGAGCCGCACGTACATGCCGCTCGAGTATTCCTTCACGGGGCGATCGATGAAGCTGCCGATCTCGGCGAATTTCTCCACCGAAGGAAACGCCTTCTCCATCTCGGCGCGCGAGAGCCCAAGGATCTCGCCGTTTAGGAACACGTTCTCGCGACCTGTAAATTCGGGATTGAAACCAGCTCCGAGTTCCAGCAACGCGGCGATGCGGCCTTTGGTGATGACGCGACCGCGCGTCGGCTGCAGGATGCCGCTGACGATCTGGAGCAGTGTGCTTTTGCCGCTCCCATTGGGTCCGACCACGCCCAGCACTTCGCCACGTTCGACGGAGAGGTTGACGTCGCGGAGGGCCCAGAACTCCTTGCTCGCGCGACGGCCGCTGAAGGGGAGCGCTTCGAAGAGGCGGTCGACCGGCCGGGGGTAGAGGCGATACGACTTCGAGACGTTTTGGACGTGAAGCAAGCCTTTATTGTACCGACCCTACTTCGCGGCCTCGATGCGCCGTTTCATGTCGTCGAGGAAGTTGAAGACGAATGTTACGTGGGCGTTGCCCTTTTCTTCGGGATCAGGCGGAGCGGCGGGATAGACGGCGAAGCGCTGGCCGTCGGGGTGGATGGCGTAGCTCAGGTTGTCGCCAGAAAGCCGAACCGGGGTGGGCGACCAGAGGCGCGGACGACCAGCCGCGATTGCATCGCCTTGCGCAGTAATGTCGGCAACGTAGATGTGGCTGTCGTGTACGAAATATAAGCTACGGCCATCGGGAGCCCAAAGGGGGGTCGTCCCGCCGTCGCTCGAAATCTGCCAACGTCCGCTCAGGCTCGGGTAGGGCTTGACGTATACTTCCCATCGCCCGGACTCAGTTGAGGTGTAGGCCAGCCATTTGCCGTCTCCTGACAGAATTGGAAAACTCTCGGACATGGGAGTTTTCACCAGCGGCACGGGTTGGCCCGCTTTGGGATGCTCGGGGTCACTGAGATCAAGCGGCAGTGCGTAGATATCAGTGCCGGTCTCTACGGGGAGCTCCGTGATGATTAGGGTCTTCCCATCGGGAGTGAACGAATAGGAGGCGATGTTATTGCCTGTTTTGAAAATCACCTGTTTCTCCCCAGCGCCGTCTGCCCGGATCCAACTGATGGCCACAGTGGGACCTGAGGAATCCCGTGCTGCCACGTATTTTCCGTCAGGGGTCCACACCGGGTACCCGAGACCTGGGAAGCGGTTGACCGTGCCCGTTTCGAGATCGTAGATCGCAAGACCGCCTGCGCCACGTGAAGATAGAGCGAGTTTCTTGCCGTTGGGCGAAAACTTCGGCGTGACATAGAGTGCACGTTCCGAAATGAGGGGTTTGGTCTCCCCGGTCTTGTCCATCCACAGGGCGGGCCAGGTCTGCTCGGCCTCGCGCCCGGCGCGGCACATCAGCGTGCCGTTCTTCGATAGATCAAAGTGTCCAGCACCAGAGAACGGATCGCCGGCGATGTCATTTATGAGTGGGATCGTGGGACCGATAAGCGCAGTGGCCTTGGGGTCGAACGCACTGCCAAACATCGCGCCGTCGCGGATAAAGAGCACATACTCTTTGCCGCCGGTCTGAACGAAGCGCCCGTTATAGGCTCCGCGGACCAGCAGTTTGGGAACACCGGAAGGAAGCGGCTGCACCCATAGATCGCCTCCGGCCAACGAACTGACGGTGGAGGAGGCGGAGTAGAGGAGGAAGTCTCCAGCGGCGGTAAGACTGGGCCAGCGGTGCGTAATGTAGGGTGGAACGAGCTTGGACAGAGACTGTTCGGTGCCGCTCTGAGGGGTGCCCTGGATGGGGGAGACGGTGGTCCGGCTGTAGACGATGTCGCCGGTGGAACCCCATTGGCCACCAAAGAACTGCGCGGCCCGAGCGACGTCGACCGCAGCGCCCCCACTCAAGCCAATTTTTTTGAGCTGTCCGCTAGCCTGGAACGCGATCTCCTGGCCGGTCGGGGAAAAGAATGCATCAATCGCGCCTTCGGTGCCGGGCAGGCGCGTCACTTCATTCGAATCGAGCAGGCGTGTTGCGAGTTGCATTTTGCCGTCCGCATTGCGAACGGTGAACAAGATCCGGCGGCCATCCGGGGAAATCGCGAAGGTATTGTAGGTGCTCGCGATCGCCTCCTGGCCGAGGTCGACATCCAGGCGGGTGACAGCGGCGGGTCCGGAGTCCGCGGATCGCCATGGAGCCCACAGCGCAACGCCGAGTCCGATGGCGAGTACGGCCGCGGCTCCCATCCAGAGATAGGGCTTGGCTGGCGGCGCAGTGGTGATGACGGGCGCGGCCATCATGGAGGAGCTGGGATTCAGAAGCTCCTGCACATCGCCCAAGTCGCGCAGGCGTTTCCGGGGGTCTTTCTGGAGGCAGCGCGTGATCAACGGGCGCAGGCGCTCCGGCACTTCGTCGAACTTGGGTTCGTCACGCAGGACGGCGACGAGAAGCTCGCTGATATCTTCGCCGTGGAATGGCCGCTTGCCGGTGGAGAGTTCGTAGAGCACGACGCCGAAGGCCCAGATTTCGGCGCGTTTGTCGACGTTCTTGCCTTTCGCTTGCTCGGGCGCCATATAGGCCGCGGTGCCGAGGATCATGCCAGCTTCGGTCATGCCCATGGTGAGAGTAGGCGAGTTTTCGACATCTCCGGAGACGGAGGATCGACCCACTTTCGCTAGGCCGAAGTCGAGGACTTTGAGGGTGCCTTCGGGCGTGATCTTGAGATTGGCCGGTTTGAGGTCGCGATGGGTGACGCCGCGTTCGTGCGCGTAGTCGAGGGCGTCGGCCATCTGGCGGGCGTATTCGATGATGGTCTCTAGCGAAAGGGGGCCTTGCGGCGTCTCGCCTTCGATCAACTCCATGACCAGGAAGTCGGGTCCAACATCGAAGAGCGTACAGATATTGGGGTGATTTAAGGATGCTACGACGCGGGCTTCACGCTCGAAGCGCTCGCTGAAACGTTCGCCGGATATCTTGAGTGCGACGTCGCGGCCGAGGCGGCTGTCGTGGGCTCGATACACCGCGCCCATGCCGCCTCGGCCGACCTCGGAGAGGATTTTGTAGTGCCCCAGTTTGTCGCCAATAGACGGCATCGTGGGGCTGATTTTATCGTAGTTACGCGGCTAGCGCGAGTTGCTGCCGTAGATTTCGCCGGATGCGCAGCAAACGGACGCGAATTCCAGTGGAACTGATGCCTTCATCCACTGCAATTTCTTCAGCCGAGTAGCCGTCCAGCGTTTTTTCGAGCAGCGCGCGGTCTTTGTCCGCGCATTTCTCGAGAAGACGCTGCACTTCGAGGCCTTCCTCCAGCCCCATCGTGTAGGAGGGATCGACCATGCCTTCCAACGACGCAGGTTGTACGCTACGGAATCGGGCGCGGAATAAATTGCGCGCGATGGAGTTCACCCAGTAACCGATCAACGAGGGATCGCGGAGTTGCTGGCGATATTCCCAGCCTCGCACCCAGGCGGCTTGGGCGATTTCGTCGGCCTCTTCCATGGCCGCTCCTCGGGACATGAGGAAACGACGCGTGGTGCTGTAACCCGTTTCGAATGCAGTTGCGAATTCGTGACGTTCCATGCACGTTGCTGCTGCAATCTCGGGGCCAATGCGGAAGTGTCGATGCTTCAATACGATAACGCTTCGGGCGCGCTAGGCAAGGTAAGTTTTACCGGGAACTAATCTCCGGGTTGCGTACTTCCGATGTGTAGAGTGTGAGACTTCTACTTTTTCTGGTGGCCGCAGGTCTGGTGTCTGGACAGTCCAATCCGTCGTGGTGGAAATACACGCCACCGGATTCAAAGGCGATCGTGGGCATTCAGTGGAAGACGATGCGGAGTTCTCTGTTCGCTTCGGCGATCGCGGCGGAAATGGCGCCGGGCGGCAGCTTTGGGTTTCCGAATCTGGAGATCGTGCGGAATCCGGATCAGGTGTTGATTGGTGGGCCGGGTCTTCTAGCCGTGGAGTACGGAACGTTTCCGGTGGCGAAGTTGCGCGCGCAGGCCACCGAGCAAGGTATGAAGCGGAGCACGTTCAAGAGCGTGGAATTATGGATCTCTCCGGAGGCCGATGCGCACAGCGTGGCGTATCTGAACGAGAAGCTCCTGCTGGTGGGAACCGTGGATGCGATCCAAGAAGCAATTGCGCGGGTCGCGGATCCCAAGAACCGATCCTATTCCCCGCTATTGGGTCGCGCGGCGCGGTATTCCAAGGAAGATTTGTGGGTGGTGGCTTCCGCGTTGCCGGATGCCTTGGCCAGCCAGTTTGTACCGTTTGAGATTGAAGCGGACGGGTTTGAAGGATCGGTCTCCGCGTGGAACGGACTACACGCAGTGGCTTCCATTGAGCGGCAGACGCCGATGAAGGCCCTGGATTTCGCAGATTCTCTCGCCGAGTCCCTGGCGTCCCGTCCAGCGATGTCGGAAGGCACCGAGATCACGACAAAAGAACGCGCGGTTCTGATCCGAATGGATTTAAATGAAGAACAACTAGCGTCGAGCCTCCGCAAGCCTGCGGTGGCGTCGGCCTTGACCGTGGCGCTAGCCGCTCCGATGCATCCGTTTGTGCCGGTGCCGGCGCAGTCCAAGCCAGTGCCTTCGGAAACCCCGAGCATGGCAAACGTGAGTATCCCTGAGCTGGAAATGAGTGCTCCCTCGGCGCTGGGTGTGCCGCCCACGCAACTTCCCGCTGCGCCGCCAAAGCCGCGTACGGTGAAGATCCTCGGGCTGGACAACGGCCCACGCGAGATCCTGTTGGGCAAGTAATCGCCTGAGGGCGCGTGTCCATGCTACATTCGGTAGCGATGCATGCCGCCAGCGGCCCGGTGTTGGCCGCACAGTACGAAGTCAGTTCCCTACCCGAGCAGATTTACGCTCGCGTTTTCCGGCTCCTAAAGCCCGGCAAACCCGTCCCCGAAATTCACGTGGTGTTTCGTAAATACGCGAACGCCAAAGCCCAGATCCAGCTGAAGGCGGGTGTGCTCCATGTGAAGATTTCTGACACCTTGGCCGTGGCTCCCGATGAGGTGCAAGGGGCGCTGGCGGAGATTCTACTTTCGAAGCTTTTTCGCCTGCGGGTTCCGGTGGAATGTCAGGCGGTTTATCGCCGCTATTTAAATCGGAAAGACGTCCGGCAGGATCTTGATCAGGTTCGGCGGACCCGCGGGCGTAAGCATCTGGCGGATCCGGCCGGGGAGTTCTACAACTTAACGCAGCTCTTTGATGAGTTGAATTTCACCTATTTCTTCGGTTTAATGGCGCGGCCGACGCTCGGCTGGAGCCGGCAGGCCTCGCGCACCATGCTGGGCCACTATGATCCGACACATCACACGATTGTGTTGAGTAAGATTCTGGATCGGGAAGATATGCCGAAGCTAGCGGTGGAATACGTCATGTACCACGAGATGTTGCACTTGCGCCATCCGGTAGAACATAAAGGCAACCGGCGTTGTGTCCATACGGCCACCTTCAAAGAAGAAGAGAAACGCTTCGCGCAGTTGGCGGAAGCCAAGAAATTGCTACGGAAACTGGTCTAAGAAACGGGCATGGGTCCCGGCGTCGCGGTTGCGGCGGTCAGGGCAGCGTTCAGCGATTCAACCGCGTCCAGCAGACGGCGGGCATCGACCCGTCCGAAGCCGATTCCGACCAATGCCAGCTGAACTTCGACAGATGCGACAGCCAACCAGAATCGGAACTGCAGTTGGATGAGGTTATGCACCAGGTCAGGGCTTTTGTCCGGAGAGAGCGCGGCGAATTCCCGGGCCTGGTGGTGGAGCCGTGAGAAATCTGCTGCCAATTCGCGAAGATACATCCGGAAGATGCTACGGCGTTCGCGTTGGAACTGAGCGATATCTTGGGGCGTCATTCCGGGCTGAGCAGCCAGGAAAGCCACGTCGGCAGGATTCAGTAGACGTGCCATGTGAGCGTAGTGGGCGAGGCTGAAGCCATCTTCGCTTTCCACTGCGGAATTCGTTTTGTACCGCATCAGCCTAGATACGAGCACCGCCGCCGAACCGGCGGCCGCCGCCACAGCCAGCATGAGCAGGATGATTGGAATTGACATAGCGTTTCCCCGATACTACTCCACAATTATCGGACAATCCATCGCTTAATTTGAAGCAACTGTCTAGTGTCCACGTCGAGACAGCTGAGCCTCCATCTGAGCTAGCTGGGACGTCATACGGTCCATGCGCTCCGGATCCCAGGCCGGCAGCGTGTACGCAGTCTCTGTTTCGCCTGCGAGGTGGACTGTTAAGGACCAATATACCGCAGACCCAACCAGCATGATGGAGCTAAGGATGTTGCCCCAGGGGGTGTACCGTGACGCGACATTGCTGACCAGGTGGTTGATCCACGCAGCGGTCAGAATGGCGAGAAAACCAATGAGAATTCGAGCCAAATTGCGCGCCATGCGCACCGGGAACCATCCCACAAAAACCGAGAGGATGAAGAGGAACGCCAGCAGTCCGGTAATCACGGCCCTCTCGACAGAGATAAACAAATGCAGGGCTGGGCTGCGGCCTAACGGGAGTATCGGGTCGGTCAAAAAGCTGATCCAGCCCAGGAGTAAGCACCCAGCTACGATCAATTTGGCCGCTCGGGAGGCGAAGCTTCCAATGGCCGGGTAGCTGGAAAATAACGTTCGGGACAGGGACCAGATCACCATCACCGCGAAGACGAGCTTCAGAATCTCTGAAGCTCGAAATAGTAGGGGAAGCTTGGTGGGAGTGGAGAGAAAAGTGAGGGGGCCGCTCAGGCCTTCGACCATGGCGTAGGCAGCGAGAGGCCAATGTGCCCGGAGCAGGCCCCGTCTGGCTAGTTGGACCAACAGCGCGAGTAGGGCGAAGCTTGAGAGGAACAGGAGCGGAACGGTGAGAATGAAGGCCAGATTATCCGCGATCGTCGGCATGTTCCGGCTGTGAGTCTAACATGTTGTATTCACAGCCGGAACACCCAAGTGGCGATCAGTTGTTGCAACAGATGAGGATGTTGTAGCCGGAGTACCACAGGGCACATGCGGTTTGGAAGTTGCTCCACGATGACCATATCCAATCCTGGGTGCAGTCATAAGAGCTATCCGGGCAGGCGCCCTGACAATACGGCGGTTCGCACACGGGGTCTCCAGCGGAAAGCATGGCCGGCAGGACGAGGGTGAGCATTACGGGGAGCAGAATCTTGACCAGAACGGAACGTTTATTCATGGGCGACATCTCCTTGAAAGACAGAAAAGTGGCCGGGAAAGGACGCGAGGTAGGGCGTTCACTTAGGCTGGTTCTACGTTACTGTTGCTATGAGCGCAGTTCGAAGATTACAAGCAGGTTTTCCGTTTTCGGAATAAAAGAAAACGGCCACTTTGGGTCGGAATGACGTACAATGGCGAAGGCATCCTGAACATGGGAAACGCGATGCGAAGTCTTAGGCCGCGTGCCGGGTTGGACCGATCGGCTAGCGAAGATCTGTTCCGGCACACCTTAGCGCGAATTCCGTCTTTATACGGACGGCTGATGTACTTGAGTTCCCTTCGGGACTCGAATACGGGCGCGTACAGACACTATGGATTGGCGGCGGCCTTTGGTCGGGAACAGAGCGCGGAAGCCCTGGAATCCAGTCACCGGCGGACCTTCCGGGAGTGGATCAAACTTTCCCTGGAGCAGAAACACTCCGACTTATTGATGTACCTGGAGACCTTGGACGATCCGCGGGGTTTGGTGGTGCGCTACTGGATTGAATCGCAAGGGTACTTGGGCTGCATCCCGGATTCGGCGAGCAAGGCTGACCGCGTCCTCTATTCCAGCGACATTCAGCAGTTACTGAAAGCCGTCAACTATTCGAGCGGCGCCGTACCGAAGGGTCCAGCGTCGTCGCCGCGAACGTAACCTGGCCAATCACTTCGATTTCCTTGGGATAGAGGTAGACTTCCGGATCCTTCAAAGAGGATGGATGTGGATGGAGCGAAAGGTGCGAATCCTTGAGCGTGCACCAACTGCAGACGTAGCCGTCACGGTGTTCCAGAAAATAGATGGGGCGATCGAACTCTGTCGTCCATCCGGAATTCAAAACGCGCCGTTTTGACTGATCGATCACCACTAAGGAACCCGGAGGGATGATCGGATGCATGGACCAATCCTCGGTGCCGATGTAGCCATAGGCTTGAATCCGCAGGTCGACGTGATTGAGCAGCATCAACGGCAACTTGCCCCATTTCTGAATGAAGCGGCTCAGAAACACGGTGCGACTGGGATCAACGCCGGGATCGAGCGCCATGGGGACCTGAATCTCGCCAGCCTCAGAGGGTTGAAAATTCACTCGGTGGGTGCGTGACAGCGGGAGCAGTGCGGCGTCGGCGGGCTGATTCGCGAGAGAAATCCCATACCAGGCGAGGACTTCGTTGAAATCCAGGCGGTAGATGACGCACAACGAATAGAGGCGAAACAGCGACGGAACTGTGCGCTTATTTTCGATGTCGGAGAGGCGGCTAAGGGCAATGATGAACTCTTCGCTATTACGAACCTGCGCGACGCGAGTACTATATTCCTCGACCTCACGGTAAGTTAAGCCCAGGCGTTCCCGGACCTGCTTGAGTTTTTGCCCTGCATCCTCCATCATTGGGTTTTGTGATCGTCCCTGGTCGCTGGGCTACGCAAGCAGTACGCCTAGTCCTTGCTGAGGATTATACCGACGCAAAGATCGAAGGAGCAAGGAGCGCAAGTACCATTTGTTCTGAAATCAGAACAAAGTTTTCCACATGGTCCAAAATCTCGAACAATCGAATCGGCGAAAACGCGTCATCATTGGCATTAGCGGCGCAAGTGGTACTGTTTACGGCTGGAGGCTGCTGGAAAAGCTGCGCGCGGCTGGCACGGCGGAGACGCATCTGGTGTTGACTCGCTCGGGCGAGCGCACGGCGCATCTGGAAATGGATAAAAAGGCCGCTGATTTTCGCGGGCTAGCAGACTATTATTACCCGGTGGAAGATATCGGCAGCCGGCTGGCGAGCGGATCAGCGGTGATTGATAGCATGGTGATCGCGCCCTGCTCCATCCATACGATGTCGGCAATTGCGACCGGAATTACTGATAATCTCCTGACACGCGCCGCGGATGTGATGTTGAAGGAGCGGCGGCAACTGATTCTGATGGTTCGGGAGACGCCGTTTCACTTGGGGCATCTGCGAAACATGACGGCGCTGGCCGAGATGGGCGCGATTATCGCTCCGCCGGTGCCCGCGTTTTATCACAAGCCTCAAACGGCGATGGATATTGTGGAACACAGCGTAGATCGGGTGCTGGATCTGCTCGGTTTGCCGTCACAAGACGCATTGCGATGGGATGGCGGTAGGTCCGCACGCCCAACCTCAAGCTAAGATAGTCTCTACACCATGAAAGCCGCATTCCAGGGCGAGCTGGGCGCCTTCAGCCAGCAGGCCATCGTTCAACTTTTGGGCAAGTCCGCCAAGCCCGTGCCGGAGCCGTGGTTCGACCAGGTGTTTGCCGCTTTGGCGAATAAAGAAGTGGATGCCGCTGTGATTCCGATTGAGAACACGTTGCGCGGGTCAATCTACGAGAACTACGATCTATTGCTGAAGCACGACTTCGTCATCACCGGTGAGACGAATGTCCGCATCGTGCACAACCTGATCGCGCCTCCGGGCATGAAGTTCTCCGATGTGAAGAAGGTGTTTTCGCATCAGGTGGCGCTGTATCAGTGCATCGATTTCTTTGCCGCGAATCCGCAGTTGGAAAAGGAAGTCTTCTACGACACGGCGGGCAGCGTGAAGATGGTGATGGAGCAGAGGCCTGCAGGTGGCGCGGCCATCGCCAGTGATCTGGCGGCGAAGATTTATAAGGGCAAGATTCTGAAGCGCGCGATTGAAGACGACAGTCAGAACTTCACTCGGTTCTTCATGTTGGAGCGCAAGGGCGCCAAGCCCAAGGTCGGCAAGTCGTCGAAGCCGTGGAAGACCTCTCTGGTGTTCACGACGAAGAACATGCCGGGCGCACTGTTCAAGGCGCTGAGTGCGGTGGCGTTGCGCGATCTGAACCTGACGAAGATCGAGTCGCGTCCGTTGCGCGGCAAGCCGTGGGAGTATCTGTTCTACATCGACCTGATCGGACGGGCGGATGACCCGGTGGTGAAGAACGCACTGGCGCACTTGGGCGAAGTGTCTAGTTTCCTGCGGGTGTTGGGAACCTATCGGGCGGCGTAACTACTTCGCGGCGGCTACTGCGGCGGCGGAACCACCGGCGACGATGCTCTGGGCGTAGTAGTTAATCACTTCCGCTTCATTGCGCGCGACTTCGTAGAAGGCTGAGCGCAGCAGTTGTTCCTTGCGCGTGATCAACGTTTCCCGGATGGTTTGCTGTACGTTGGGATCGTTCAAGGCTCTCTGGCCCGCGGGGTCTCGCGTGATCAACTTCACCAAGCGGTAGCCTTCGGGAGTTTTCAACACCGGCGTGACTTGTCCGGCGCGTAAAGCGAGGATGGTCTTGCGGAGTTCGGCGTTGGCTTGTTCGAGAGCGGATTCGGTGACAAAGCCGAGGTCGCCACCCGCGGACGCGGACTCAGGATCTTCGGAATAATTCTGCGCGAGTTCGGCGAAGTCTTCGCCCTTGCGGAGGCGGTCTTCCAGGCTGGCGATCTTCTTCTTGGCCGTCGGCTCGTCCAGTGCGTTGTCGCCCTTTAGGTTGCGAACGGCTTCATCGGCGCGCGGGGTGACCAGGATCTGCGCCAGGTGTAATTGCGGTTCGGCGCGATTGAAGCTTTCCTTGTTGGCTTCGTAGAAATCGCTGATGTCTTTGTCGGAAATGCTGATCTTGGCAGTGGTCTCTTTGTTCAAGAGGTTCTGCGCACTGAGATCGCGGCGCAGCTGGGCCTTGAGATCTTCGACGGTCATCTTGCGATCTTTGAGCTGCTTCTGGAACTCCTCTTCGGTGTAAGGAGTGCGCATCTCACTGAACTTGCGTTCGACGTCCGCATCCACAGCCAACAGACCATCGCGTTCGGCCCGCTGCAGCATGATTTCGTTATCGATCATCGCGCGCAGGATTTCCAGACGCTGGATGACCAGCTGATCGTCACTGGGGCGTTCGCCGGGCGAACCGTACATTGCGACCTGATACTGCTTGTCGAGTTCTTCGTAGGTGATCGCCCGGCCGTTCACCGTGGCCGCGACATTCGCGCCGGCGGAACGGCCGCAATTGGTGGCCAACAGAAGAGCGGAGAGAGCGAGAGCCGCGCGGAGTCGCATCGAACCTCCATTCTAGCGCGGGGAGGTTGAAGGTCGCGTTACTTCGCGTCGCGCCAATTGTCGCCGGTGCCGACTTCGACCAGTAGTGGAACGTTCAGTTTGTAAACGCCTTCCATTTCGGTCTTGACCATGCGCTTCATTTCGTCGAGTTCTGAGGGCGGGACTTCGAAGACGAGTTCGTCATGAACCTGGAGCAGCATGCGCGATTCCCTGCCCTTCAGTTTTTCTTCGATGCGGATCATGGCGACCTTGATCATGTCGGCGGCGGTGCCCTGCAGCGGCGTGTTCACGGCGGTGCGTTCGGCGAAACCGCGGGCGTTCGGGTTGCGGTTGTTCATGTCCGGAATCGGTCGGCGACGGCCGTAGAGACTCACGGATACGCCGGATTGGCGGACCTCGGCGATGGTGCGATCGATGAAGGTGCGGACCCCGGCGTAGCGTTCGAAGTAGGCCTTGATGTAGCGGTCGGCTTCTTTGCGATCAATGCCCAACGTGCGGGCCAGGCCGAAGGCGGTTTGTCCGTAGACGATGCCGAAGTTGACAGCTTTGGCCGCGCGGCGATGTTCGGCCGTGACCATCATGGGACCCACACCAAAGACTTCGGCGGCGGTGCGGGTGTGGATGTCCTCGCCGTTCTGGAAGGCGTCGGTCAACACGGCGTCGCCCGACATGTGGGCGAGCAGGCGGAGTTCGATCTGCGAATAGTCGGCGACGAGCAGTTTCCAGCCGGGGCGCGGGACGAAGGTGGCTCGGATCTCGCGGCCGAGTTCGGTGCGTACGGGGATGTTCTGGAGGTTCGGGTTGGAACTCGACAGGCGTCCGGTAGCGGCTCCGGTCTGATTGAAGGTGGTGTGGACCCGGCCATCGTGCGGATCGATCAACTGCGGCAAGGCGTCGGCGTAGGTGCCCTTGAGTTTCGCGATCTGACGGAATTCCAGAACCTTCGCGGCGATGGGGTGCTGATCGGCAAGTTCTTCCAGCACTTCGGCGGCCGTGGAGAAGACTTTGCCCTTGCCGGTCTTCACGGTGGGCGGGAGCTTCAGGTCTTCAAACAACACCTGCGCGAGCTGTTGGGGAGAGTTGATGTTGAACGGCTTGCCTGCGAGCGCGTAGATGTCTTCGGAGAGTTTGCCGATCTCCTCTTCCATCCGTGCGCTCATGCGGTCGAGTTGGCCGCGATCGACCAGGATGCCGAGCTGTTCCATACGGCCGAGGATGCTGGCCATGGGTAGGTCGATGGTCTCGTAGAGTTCGGCGAGGCCGAGGGCTTCGACCTCCGGGCGGAGCTTATTGTAGAGCGCGAGGATGAGGTCGGCCTGAGCTGCCGGGTCGGGATCGAAGCTGCGGGCGAGGTGATGTTCGCACAGCGACGCGAGGTCACAATGCGCGGGATCTGCATTGAGCAGGAAGCCGTAGAGCATCACATCGTGCTTCAAGTCGGGTGCGTCGGCAAAGCGGCGGACGATGGCCTTGAGGTCGTGCGTGATGGCGGAGTTCCTGGGAAGACGGTCGGCCGGGGCGCTGTAGGCGACGCCCGGTTTGGCACAAGCGCCGAGGGTGAGCGCGCCCATATGCTCGGTGATTGCGACGGCGACGGGTGTTTGGCCGACGAGTGCGGATTCCAGTTCTTCGAGTGAGCCAAGTTGCTGGTAACTGGTGGTCTTCGGATTGGCGGCTTCAGGGCCGAGATCCTTGAGTAGCGAGTGGAACTCCATCGTGCGATAGAGCTCTCGCAGGGCGACGCGATCGGGCTCGCGCGCGGCGAGCGCATCGAGGTCCAGCGGGACGGGGACGTCGCAATGGATGGTCGCGAGTTTCTTGCTCAGCAGGATAATGTCGCGATTGTTTTGGAGGCTCTCCCGGTACGTTTTTCGTTCGACTTCGGCGGCGTGCTCCATCGCACCTTCCACCGAGCCGAAGCGTTTGATCAGATCGAGTGCGCCTTTGTCGCCGATGCCGGGGGCTCCGGGGATGTTGTCGACGCTGTCGCCCTTGAGCGCCAGTAGATCGATGACCTGTAGCGGGCGGACGCCCATGAACTTCTCGACTTCGTCGGAGTCATACCACTGATCGTTCTTCATCGGGTTCAACATGCGGACGTGGTGATTCACCAGTTGCAGCATGTCTTTGTCGCTGGAGACGATGGCGACTTCGATGCCAGCCTCGACGGCCTTGCGGGCGAGTGTGCCGATGACGTCGTCAGCTTCAAACCCGGGGTATTCGAGGACGGGGATGCGCATAGCCTCGAGGGTCTTACGGATCCAGGGGATTTGCTCGAGCAAGTCGGGAGGGGTTTCGGTGCGGTTCGCCTTGTAGGCTTCGAAGGCTTCGTCGCGGAAGGTGGGACCTTCGCTCTCGAAAATCGCGGCAATGTGCGTGGGCTGGAACTGGTTGACCAGCTTCCGGACCATGTTGTGGAAGATGTAGACGGCTTCGGTAGAGAAGCCCCCGGCGGTGCGCATGGGCGGGGCGCCGGAACGTGCTCGCGCGTGGTAGGCCCTGAAGATGAAGCCGAAGGAATCGATTAAAAATAGGCGCGGCACTCGTTCATGGTACACGAGTTGGCGGAATTGCCACAGCGAGAGACGGAAGTGTGTCTATTCTGCCACATCCGGAATTTAACAAGTCTTTACGTTTCATAGGGCTAGGCAGGGTGGGGGAAGCTTGTTACAATCCGAATATGAGCTTCGAGACCACCGTGTTGCGGCCTGTGGAAGCGTCCGGCGTAGGGCTTCATTCGGGGGTTCCGGTGAAGACGCGCATTTTGCCTGCTCCTCCGGGCACTGGCATCGTTTTCATCCGCACCGATCTCGAAGGGTTTCGCATCCCGGCCAGCTGGCGTTACGTGCAGAAGGTGAGCTACGCGACCAGCCTGATGCGCCAGGGTGTGCTGATCTCGACCACCGAACACCTGCTGAGCACGTTTTACAGCATGGGGATCGACAACGCCTTCATTGAGATCGACAACCTAGAAGTTCCGATCCTGGACGGTAGCGGGCAGGTGTGGGTGGATCTGATCATGGCCGCGGGGCTGAAGGAATCGCGCCGCCGCCGGAAATATCTGCGCATTCGCCGCGAAGTGGAAGTGGAGCAGAACGGCAAGCGCATCCGCATTGTCCCGGCCGACAAGTTCCTGCTGACATGCGACGTGTTCTTCCCGCATCCGCTGGTGGGGCGGCAAGTGGTGGAGATGGAAGTGACGCCGGAGAATTATGCTCGTGAGCTGGCACCGGCCCGGACCTTCGGGTTTGAGTATGAACTCGCCCAGATGCGCGACATGGGTCTGATCCGCGGCGCGACGCTCGACAACGCGGTGTGCTTCGATCGCGAGAAGGTGTTGAACGAAGGCGGCCTGCGCTTCCCGAACGAATGTGGGCGACACAAGGCGCTGGACCTGATCGGCGATCTGGCGTTGATCGGCAAACCGCTGCTGGGCCACGTAATCGCGGAGAAGGCCGGGCACGCGATGCACTTTGCTCTGGTGAACCGGATCATGAGCGATCCCTCACTGCACGAGATTGTGGCGCATGAGGAGCAGCGCGAACGCGCGAATACGGCGCTGGCGGGCTAGACTCCGCCGGAATCATCCAAGTGCCGCCAAACGGCATCCCAAGTGAATTGTTGCTCGTAACGTGCCCGGCCGGCTTGTGCCAGTTGAAGGCGGAGCGCATCATCTTTCCATACACGCAAGATCGCTTGCGTGAACTCAGCGGCGGAATCAGCGACCAGTAGATGTTCGCCGTGAATTGCCCCGAGGCCTTCCGCGCCCAGAGTGGTGGATACGACGGCTCGTCCGGCGGCCCAGGCTTCTAGGATTTTGAAGCGCGTACCGCTGCCAGATAAGAGTGGAACCACGCAGACGCGACCTTCGGCAATGGCGGAGATGGCGTCGTCGACCGGGCCAACGATCGTGGTGTTCGGCAATCCGTGTACAGTGGCGGCGATGGCGTGTGCATTGCGGCCGATCAAGCGCCACTCGGCGCGCGGCAGTTCGCTCGATAGTCCAGGCCAGATGGAGCGTGCGAACCAGCGCACGGCCTCAATGTTCGGGTGATATTCCAGATTCCCGCTGAAGACCACGGCTGCCCGCTCGGCAACCGATGGTAGAGGCGCCCTCGGCACCCCATTGGGAAAGAGTCGAATATCGGGGTGGATGAGGCGAGCTCGATCGGCGTCTGAAGTGACCAGCAGCGTGTCGAACTTGGGCAACCATTCCTGTTCCAAGCTGCGATACATCGCGGCGAACCGCTCCGAGGCCCAGCGTTTCGGGCCGGTCACAGAGCGGGCGTGGGTTGCGGCGAGTTCGCTTTCAATGTTATGCAGATCAAGCACCAGGCGCGAGGCTCGCGTGCGCAGGGCGTCGGCATAGGACGCGCACCAGAAATGTTCGACCACCGCGAGATCGTAGGGGCCCTGTGGGAGTTGGTCTTCGTAACCCGAGTAGCGATCGAAGAGCGGAGGCGCATTCTTCAACAATCGAATCGCGTTGCGGGTGACGCGCGAGGCGAGGGACTTGGAGTGCTCGCGCAACGTGAAGGTGACGATGTCGACGTCATAGTCGCGGCGCAAATATTGCAGCAGGCTTTCGGAGCGCAGGGCTCCGCCACCCATGCCGAGGCCCGGTTTTTCGGGGCTGACGAATAGGGCTCGCTTACGGCCGTTCGCAGGCGGCTGCATAAACCTCCCGAGTGAGGCGCGCGGTTTCAGACCAGCGGAAGTGGGATGCACGCTCGAGACCGGCAGCGCGATGTTCCTGCCGGCGCGAGGGATCTGTGAGCATGTTGCATAGGGCCTGGGTCAGGCTGTTCAGATCGAGTGCGTCCACCTGGAGGGCGGCTCCGGCGGTAACTTCCGAAATGGCCGGGTCGAGTGAAGTGACCACCGGGCAACCGCACTGCATGGCTTCGAGCACGGGTAGGCCGAAACCTTCATAGAGCGACGGGTAGACGAAGGCCGTGGCTCCGCTGTAGAGTTCGGGCAGTTCGGCGTCGTCGATATTGCCGAGGTAGCGCAGGCCGGGAACTTCGTTTGGCAGTTCGTACCCTTCACGTTCGCGGCCGACCAGCCACAGTTCGATGCCGTACTGCGTGTGGAGAGGACGCCACGCGTCGATTAGGCGGGCAACGTTCTTCCGCGCCTCGAGCGTTCCGACGAAGAGGAAGTACGGGACCTCGGGTTCGGTCGCGACGGGATGAAAGATCTCACGAGCGGCCAACGGGACGGCGACCACCTGGTCGGGGCGAAGTTCGAAGCGCTCGATCACGGCGGAGCGGACTGCTTGGGTGGGGGTGATGACGGTTTTCGCTAGCCCCAAGCGCAACATCTGTGGTGTGCGCCACTTTACTCGTCCGGACGCATGGTTCCAGGGCGCGTCGATCCAGGGGCTGAGGTCGTGGATGGTCATCACGGCGGGCTTGTTCAGGGGAACGTAGGGGACGCTGAAATCGGTGCCGTGAAAGAGTTGCGCGCCGCGACGATCCATTTCATGACGCAGGCCCCAAAGCCACCAGCGGCGGTCGATGGCCGAAGTCGGACGGGCTCCGCTGTGCAGGTTCGAGGGGCGATCGAGCGGGATCGCGAAGGTCTGATCGGAGAGCAGCCAATACTGATCGCCGGGGTAAAGTTGGGCCAGGCTGCGTGCGAGTTCCCAGGTATAGCGCGCGACGCCGCCGGTGGGCTCGGTGAGTGGCGTTGCGTCGAGCGCGATAATCACTGGCGCTAGTGTACGATAGCGATGTGGGTTCTGAAAAGTTCACTCCGCTTGAAGAACTTAAGCGCATCGACCAGCAAGTGGATCAGGTTGAGTCGCTCAGCGGTCTACAACCTCTGTTTGCGCGCCTGGAAGAAATCACCAAGGAACATTCGGGCGATTTCGAAGTCCAGTTGGTGGCGCACGACGTAAAACAGCACATCCTGGCGCGAGGGTCGGCGATTAAGCAGATGCCTCCTGCGCCTGCGCCTGTGCCCGTTCCCGTCGCTCCAGTGGAATCGCGACCGCTAGCCGCGGAGCCTCCACCTCCCGTCATGCCCGTCCCGGCGTTGCCGAGGAAGAATCGCAAGAAGAAGTTCGCCCTGGTTTTCGTTCTATTGGTGGCGCTGGGTGCGCTCGCGATCGGTTACAGCGTGTGGATGGACCTCAGCGCGAAGATTGCGGCGACGACGCTGGTGGATGTGAACATCGCGACGGTACCGGCCGGCGCGGCGATCCAGGTCAACGGGCAACAAACCTGTACTTCCGATTGTGTGGCGAAGCTTCTACCCGGCACGTATGAAGTGACCGCAACGCTCGACGGGTTCGATTCGGCCAGCAGCAAACTCACCGTGGAAGCCGCGAAGGCCGGGGTATTGAAATTGACCCTGAAGCCGCAGGCACCGCGCGTGCGGATCGTCGCGGAAATGGCGGCCGGGCAGGTCTTCCTGGACGATCAGCCGGTCGGCGAATTACAGGACGGCCAGTTCGTGATCGAGAATCTGCAGCCGGGACCGCATACGGTGAAGGTCAGCGGCGGAACCAGTGAGGCCACCATTCCGGTGGAGGTCGCGCTGGCTGCGATGCCGGTGATTCCGGGGCCGGTGTTGACCAAGAATCTATTGGCGGTACTTGTGCCCCATTCTGGAGCGAAGGCTCGGTTGCAGACCAGTACGACACCAATGAAACTGACGTTGAACGGGCAAGTGCAGGCGGATCTGATGCCCGAAGGCATTGATGTTCCCGAGTACAAGGCGGGTGCTCCGTTTGAATTCGTGCTGGGCGAAGGCAAGCTTCAGAAGACGGTTCAGGATACGTTCTCAGCGGCCACTGAACTCGCAGTTTTTCTCAAGACCGATCAGAATCTGGGCACGCTATGGATCACCACGGGTGAGGACGATGTGCGTGTGTTCGTGAATGAGCGCGAGAACAAGCGTCGCACGGAGAAGGGCCAAGTTCGCATCCAGGCGTTCGGCAAAGTTACGGTTCGCGTACAAAAAACCGGGTTCGATGATCCGGCTCCACAGACCGCGACCGTCGCGAAGGGCGCCGAGGTCAAACTGGCGTTCACCCTGAAGGAATCGCCGAAGTTCGGCACGTTGATGATCACCGGTGGTACGCCGGGAGCCGAGGTGTTACTGGATCAGCGCTCGATCGGGTCCCTGGGAGCGGACGGCAGTTACCGGAATCTGAACATTGCGCCGGGCGATCACACGATCGAGCTGCGGCGGGATCAGTTTGAAGCGCGCCGGTTTCCGCGAGGGTTCCGTGCCGGACAGACGGTGACGATCGCCGGTGCCGAAGCGGTGCTGACGGCAGTTAAGGTCGCTGCCCCGCCCCCACCGCCACCTCCCCCGCCTCCTCCTCCGGCAACAGTGAAGCAGGCGCCGAAGGCCCGGACGGGCGACATGTCGAACTTTGAGGCGCCCGGTACCTGGAGGATGGAAGACAACATTTGGAAGCATCGGGGCGCGGCGACCCTGACCTACGGCATCCAGCCCAACGGGATCTTCACATTTTCGATCTACATGCTGAAGGGCGGCAGCCTGCTGCGTGGTGGTCGGGTCCGATGGGTGCTGGGTTACCAGGATCCTAAGAACTATCTACTGTTTGAACTGGACGAAGAAAACCTGTGGTCGAAGGTGGTCGAGAACGGTAAGACCCTGGAGCGCAAGAAAATTGCGCACAAACAGGACAAGAGCATGCGGGTCTGGAACATTCTGATCGATTCCAGCTCCGGGCGGCTGGTCCACAAAATTCAGGGCGACAACGGGTGGACCGAGTTGGACAGTTGGTCTGAGCCTGGCCGCGACTTCACGCAGGGAAAGTTTGGCATCCTGGTGACAGGAAACGATGAAGTGGGGCTGTCGAATTTCCAGTTCACGGGACGCTAGTTCAAAGGTCCTGTGGTAGTACTAGACGTAGGAGTACTCTGAGGGGACTTGGTATTCTCAGAGTTTGTGCCATGATGCTGAGAGATTGTCCGCGTACATGCTGATCGATCAAGAGACCATCACGAGTTTGGCCACAGCCGGGGCGGCTTCCGCTGCCGGATTGATGACGTACGCCGTGCGTGGACGGTCGGCAGAGATTCTGGCCCCGTCGATCTACCGTGGGGATCCGGACAAGCCGGAGATCGCCCTGACCTTCGATGACGGGCCCAGTATGTCCACGCCGGCTCTGCTTGAAGTCCTGGCTGAACATAATGTTAAGGGCACATTCTTTATGTGTGGCCGTAATGTTCGCCGGTTTCCGGAGATCACGCGCGAAGTACTGGCGCAGGGTCACGATCTGGGTAATCACACCGAGTCTCACAACTACCTGCACTTCCATTCGCCCGAGCACATTTATCGTGAGCTGGCGATGGCGCAGCAGTCGATCCGTACCGTCACCGGGGTTCGTCCGCGGTGGTTCCGGCCGCCTTACGGGGTCCGCTGGTTCGGGTTGCGTGGCGCGCAGGAAAAATTGGGTTTGACCGGAGTGATGTGGACGGTGATCGGCCGCGACTGGAAATGGTCGGGTCCCCGGGTGGCTCGCCTGATGTTGAGCCGCGTACAGAACGGTTCGATCCTCTGCCTGCATGACGGACGGGGAACAATTCCTTCGCCCGACATCCGGCCGACGATCGAAGCCGTGGAGTTCCTGATTCCGCGCCTCATCGACCGTGGCTACAAATTCGTCACTCTGACGGACATGTTGTGCCGCAATCAGAGCCGCAGCTGGCGCTAGAACGCAGGCGCTGGTAGCCGGAGCGGCTGTTTCTCGCTGTAATTCTGTTCCATCGCTTCAAACGCCTCCACTCCTTGCCAGGTAATCTCGAACGCGTTGTTATCGGCGCGCTGCACCAGCTTGTTTTCCTTGAGGAACCAGAAGGCGAATTCCAGATGCTCGGGTGGGCAGCCCAGCATTTGCACGAAGTCGCGTCCCCGCAGCGCTGGGTCCCGAGGGTTGGTGATGCGCCGGGTGTAGAGCAGCCGCAGAATGCCGCGTCGTTTCCGGAGCTCGGCCTGAACGCCCTCCGTGTTCTCGATGGTGTCGAAGATGCGCAAGCGGCCACGATCTTCTTCGGCGAGCTGCACGTCATGTGCGGCGCGACGTTCACTATCGCTCAACACAGTGTGGGCTTCCACCGCCAGACGGAACTTCTCCTCGTCTCCAGTCTCCCTATTGTCGGGATGGTAGCGCTGTGCAAGCAGATGGAACACGCGATGGATCGTATCGAGATGGGCGGTCCGGCTGACCTGGAGGATCTCGTAATAGTCGCAGCCGGATGTTTCGCGGCGGCTGGATGGGGGAGGCTCGGAAGTCGAACCCTCTGGGGTATGGGGTTCGAGGCTGGCCTGATATTTGCCGATGCCCGACAGCAAGCATGATAAGACGCGGAATTGTCCCAATACCGGATCGAGGCCGTCAGGACCCTGTAGTTGTCCGGCGAGTCCAACCACCGTACCCGCGCCTATAGCGACCCTGACTTCGACCTTGAGAGCGCCGCTGCCTAGGTGCGCTACGAATCTCGCGGGAAGTCTGGATTCGGGACTGCCGCTACCATCCAAGATGACCGTGATGTCGCCTGGGGCTCCCTCCGGCAACCCGTCTAGGGTGCGAAGGATGCGAAGTCGGGCTTGTGCGTGACTGGACATATTCCCTCCGAACGGACAGTATGCGCCCTGACGCCCGGGAAAGCAGTACTCTTAATAACCTAGTACCAGCTAGGGCCTCGCAGGAGAGTTGGGCGACAATGGAGGGCTTGAACGCGATTCGAATCAGCTTGTGGGCGGCTGCGGCGTGCCTGGGTGCGGTGGTGGGCGCTCGGTTGGTGCTGGGGCCGTATTCGGTGGCGGGGATCGCTGTGAACGCTCCGTTGAATCCGGAGGGCGTGTTCGGAATGCTGGTGGTCGCGCTGCTGGCGTGGCGTTGCCGTCCGGTGCCTGAGGCAGAGAGTTACTCGCCGTGGATGCTGCGAACGGTTGCCTTGCTGGCGATGGTGGCACTGTTCCCGGCGTTGCGAGTGTATTTTGTTTCCGACGACTTTATTCTGGTGCGGCAGGCCCAGACGTTCTCGGCCAGCGTGTTCACCTCAGCCGGCGGCGATGGATTCTTCCGACCGTTGGGATACGTGTCGCTGACGATCAACGCTTGGATCGCGCGATTCGATCCGCTGTGGTGGCACGCGTCGGCACTGTGCCTGCACGCGGTCAACGCGGTGCTAGTGGCGTTGCTCGCTCGCCGTTTGCGTGCGAATTTGGGCGTTGCACTACTGGCGGGCTGCCTATTTGCGCTGCATGGAACGCATCTCGAAGCTGCAGTTTGGATCGCGGGACGCTTCGATCTGCTCGCCGCGATGTTCACGCTGGGTACGTTGCTGTTTTATGGCAGGAACACCGCAGTTGCACTGGTGCTGGCGTTGGCTGCGCTCTGGAGCAAAGAAGCAGCCTACGTGCTGCCGCTTCTGGTGGCGATCGTGGCGCGGTGGGAACGCCGCTCCTGGGCGTCGGTGGCACCTTACGCGGGCCTGACGGCAGCGGCGTTCGTGTATCGGTGGATGCTGCTTGGCGGTATTGGTGGGTATCGAGAATCGTCCGGCGAAGCCGCGTTTTATTCCTTGAAGTTCAGCACCACGGCGAAGGCTGTCTTCGTACGCTTGTGGACGTCGTTGGTGTTCCCGATCAACTGGTCTATCGATCCTTCGGTGGTGGTTGGCATCTTGGGGATCGTCTACATTGGGGCGTTGTTGTGGCTGGCGTGGCGTGGCGGAACTCCACAGGTTCGGTGGATGCTGCTGGGCTTGGGCCTGTCGATTTTGCCCCCGCTTCATTTGTTGGGCGGCGCGGCAGATCTTTCGGGCGGACGCCTGCTGTATTTGCCTTCGATCTGGTTCTGTTTGCTGCTGGCCTTCGCGAGTGCAGGCCTGCCCAAGCGGGAAACGTTAGCAGTGAGCGCGGCGTTGCTAGTGTTTCACTTTGCAGCGGTCCAGCATGATCTGGCCTTTTGGCAGCGCACGTCGGACACCGTTCGTGCGATCTGTGCGTCTCCAAACCCGGTTGTGAATCCACCAATAATGATTGATGGCGTGCCGGCCCTCGCCAACGGTTTGAGCGACTGCATCGCGATTTCACAGCGCCTACAATAGGGGCATGTCCACGCCGCTGAGTGCGGGTCCGTTGCCTTCGTGGGTGCCTGAACTGGCACGCAGACGTTTCCGCTTCGCTCCGGCGATCGCGGATGCGGGGCCAAATGAGTGGACGTTGCATCGCGTCACGTGGGACGAAGTGATCGTCCTCAACGCGGCCACCAGTGCGGAACTGAGTATCCCGCGACGCGTGTTCGGACAGGCGGAAAACGCCGAAGCTCCCGTGGGATTAGTGACCTTGCTGAAACGACTGGAAGCGGTCGATGGCCGGGCGAGGCCGGTGGATCGTCAGGTGATTGAGCTGCGTCCGGCGGACGGGCCCCGCGTACGTGCCGAGCGTATAGCCGAAGTGGTCGCGATTCGCGAGGAAGAAGCCCCAGTGCCGCGCTGGCGGCGTTCATTGCGGATACTGGTAGCCGCCGCGTGTTTGCTGTGTATCGTCGCCGTCTACGTGTTCCGGGACGCAAAGAACCAAGCTCGCATCAGGCGCTTTTCAACACGTCCCATTCGCCCTGCTTCACATCCGTCTGGGACAGAACTCCTAATCCCGCCAGGAAGAAGATGATCAGCGAGAGGATCGCCACGCGGTAACTGCCGGTGAACTGCAGCGCGAGGCCGAAGGCTGGCGGTCCCAACCAACTGGTGCCTTTGTCGCCGACTTCGTAGATGCTGAAGTATTCGGCTTCTTTGCCGTGTGGAACCAACTGTGCGAAGATCGAGCGGCTCAGCGCTTGGCTCCCGCCCATCACCAAGCCGGCCGCAGCGCCCATGATGTAGAACTCCGTGACGTTGTGGACGAATGCGTAGGCGTAGACCAGCAGTGACATCCAGATGAACAGGGTGACGATAATGGCACCTTTGGGCGTGATCCGCTGGGCCAGTTTATTGAACAGGAGAGCTCCGGCGATCCCGACCAAGTTCGAAATCAGGATGGTGATGGCGAGCTGGCTGTTGTCGAGACCCAGCTCAAACTTTCCGAACACGGCGGCTTGCAGGAAGACGGTTTGAATCGCGTCGTTATAGAGCAGGTAGCCGATGAGGAACTTGATCGTGTTCGGATATTGGCGCATGTGCTTCAACGTATATAGCAGCTGTCCGAAGGCGAGCGAGATGACGGACACTCCTTTGGGTACATGGCGCGGTGTCCCACGATTTCGGAGTGCGCGGAAGACCGGAATCGTGAACAGCAGCCACCATACGCCCGTAGAGAAAAGGGCGATGCGCACGGCCATAGTTTGGCTGATGCCGAGGTTCGCGGCTTGGTTCAGCAGGATAAGGTGCGCCACCAGCATGAAGCAGCCGGCTCCATAACCGAGCGCCCAACCTTTGGAGGACAAACTGTCTCGCTCATCGGGCGGGGCGATTTCGGGTAGGAACGAATTGTAGACCACAATTGAGGCGCCGAAGCAGCCATTGCCGACGATGAACAACGCTGCAGCCAACAAATAGTTCGAGCCTTCGAGGAAGAACATCGAAGCGGCGGCACAAGATCCGAGGAGGGCGGTTCCTGCGAGCCACTCACGTTTCTTGCGACTGAAATCTGCCAAGGCTCCTACGATGGGCAGGAAGAGCGCTTGCGTGAAGACCGAGAATCCCACGAGGTAGCCCCAGAAGGCTTCGGCCAGCATGGGAATACCGAGCGGGTGCACGTAACCGGTGCTGTCGGCCGCGGCCTTCGCCAGGCTGCCGACGTAGGGGCCCAGGAACAACGCGATTGCCGAAGTGGCGAAGACGGAGTTTGCGGCGTCGTATAGACACCACCCGCGCTGTTCCTGCTTACTGTACGGTGCGCTGCTCATTCGGGGATGTAGAACAAGTCTATCGACTTCCCGATGTGCTGACGGGGCTCGTAACGCTTCAGCCAGTCATAGGAACCGTCGATTGCATGTTCCAGGTATAGGTAATGTGCACTGATGGCGATCCAGCCAGTGGTGGGCGTTCGGGGATCCAGCGCGTGAACCTCAGGCAAGCCGGATTCCTCCAATAGCGCCGAGCCGAAATAACGGATAGAAACGGATGGGACTTGCAGCGAGCGTAGACGCTTGGCGAGTCGATCCAGATCCTGCCCCCAGTCGAGGTCCGATTCAGCGAGGATGCGTTCGGGCTGATTGCCCGCGATTTCGTTGAAGTGCGCGAGATAGTCCGGATGCGCGCGGACAGAGTCCATCGCCGTCCAAGCGAACAGCAACGAGGGCAACAAGACCCAACGCGGAGAAATGTTCACGATGAGCGGCGCGGCGCACATCGCGAGTAGCGGGTAGATCGGCAGGATGTGGCGTACACCAAGATCGATTCGTGAGACAACACAGACTGCGAAGATCGCCAGTGCGTACAGAGCCGGTAGTTTGTTCTGAGTCCGAAGCGTGACGACGAGTCCGGCCAGAGCTAGCAGCAAGAACCCGAGCGGAGTCTTCACACCCAGAACAACGGGAAAGAACGACCACCATCCCGTGCGTCTCGATTCGCCTAGCAGGTAGGACTCATGACCAAGCTCATTCTTCCGCCCAAGATCCCGCACGCCGATCACCAGTTCGGTCAGGGGAAGCGGTGTAGTCATGGCGAGTTGAAAGGCAGGCCGTAGGGAGGGATGCTGCTCCAGAATCGTGTCGATGCGCGGATGAGGTCCCCACGCCTCGTCCAGACGATGCACGGAGAACGCGTAGCCGGCCCATAGGGTGACGATGCCAGCGACCGCAGCGATGGCGACTTGCTTCCATGCGACCTTCGGGCGAGTCCAGGCAAGTGCGAGAGCGAAGCCAGCCCCGAGGAAGGCGATCGAAGAGAACTTTGTGAGCCAGGCAATTGCGACGGCGATACCCACCAACACGGCTCCTCGCATTGTTGGCGCGTCTAGCCAGCGCGTGAACAGAAAGAGCGCGAGCAACACGGTGGCCGCGCAGGGCACATCGAGTGTTGCCAGGCCTGCGTGGCCGAGGATGGGTGGCAATAGCGAGAGCAGTGCGACGGCCATCACTCCAGCCCATTCTCCGTGGAGCGATCTAGCCCACACGAAGGTCACGCTGAAAAAGAGAATCAGAAACGGGAGCACGCCCATGCGCGCGAGGCGCAGCGAGCCCCAGTAGTCGCCGGTCGAATGAAGCGCACGGCTACCATCGTGGAAGACCATTGTGTCGCCGATGATGTTCCCGTCGCGCTGCACTTCCAGGCGGTTGCCGTTGAGGTACGGTCCCAACGCTACGGCGAGCCGGACAAGGGGCGGATGCAGTCGCTCATAGGTGTAGGTTCCGAACTGCAGTAACTCCATGCCGGAGGCGATGTGATCGGGCTCGTCTTCGGTTTCATTGAAGACGTTATAAGTGGACATCACCCGGTCACACCCGAGGATCGTGAGCAGCACTGCGGCCAGAAGTGGAAGATATTTTCGCAAGGGACTAGGCGCTTGGCATGTTCTCGATGCGCTGGAGGAGATGGGCCATGCGCGGCGCAGCATCTGGTTGGCCACCGAAGCGCACTTGATTATACGCGTTGGTCAGGTCGGCGACCAAGAGTGAAAGTTCCGAGGACGGCAACACCGCAGCGAATTCCTGGGGCGTGACCCACGAGGGCTTCTGATACCCGCGGCCCGCGAGCACCGTCAACATTCGTTCGTACAGCAGCGTCGCATCGGGTGCGTCCGCATGACCGCTGGTAGCGCGCCGCAGTCTCCGGCGCTGCCGCCATGCCGCGATCCAAACCCTGCCCCACGCTGGAGCTTTGATCAGGAGGAACAGAACGGTTGCGCCTGCGAGCAGTCCGACAATCCACCACGGAGCAGCATCGGCGTTGAGCGGCAGTGCGCTGCTCCAATCGAACCAATTGCGGGAGCTCGCGATTCCCCGCCCTGCATTCTGCATGCGGGATGCTAGCACCAGTTGATGGTCGAAATCGTAGCTAAGGATCCAGTCGCGCCAGAACTGGTCGGCGGCGTCCAGGACGAGAGAAGCTCGGCTCCAGAGGTTGTCCTGGGGGATGGATGAGTCAGCGGGTGTCGGGTCGAACATCATCCAACCGTGATCGGGGATCCAAGCTTCCACCCAGCTGTGCGCATCGGAGGCGCGAATCACCTGCCACCCGGAGAGCGGGTTAAATTCACCTCCCAGGAATCCGGTGGCTACTCGCGCGGGGATTCCTTGGGTCCGGAGCATGACGGCCATAGACGACGCGAAGTATTCGCAATGTCCTTGCTTGCTCTCAAACAGGAAGTGCGCCAGAGGGTCCGATACTTCCTCCCGGAGACCAGCGAGCGAGTAGGTGAAGTCCTTGTGAAAGTGATCCTCGATGCGTTGGGCGATACTCTCGGGGCTCGATGTCCCGGTGGCCCAGTTGCGCGCAAGTTCAGCGACGCGTGGATCCAGTTTCGGCAATTGCAGCAGCGTCTCGCGTTCGCGTGGACCTAACGGCACCACCGGCCCGGTGGGAGCGGCGAACTGGTTCTCAATGCGACTATATGCGCCGTAACGCAAGCCGGCCATTCCGAACCGGGGCGCACGGATCGCTCCGGCAGCGGAGCGGAACAAGGTCGGTGCCTGGATGCTGATGGTCTCCGGGGTGCCGGCGAAGAACAGCATGTCCGGAGCGATTTCACTCAGTTGAACTTCGTAGCCGATACTGCGTCCGGGACGGCTGAAAGACACCTGCGGCAGCACGATCCTGCCTTGGTCCACGCGGAGCCGTTGCTCGCGAACAGGGGGATTGAACCAGCGTTGTCCATCAAAGGTAGCTAACGCCGAGCCGCGCCAATGCAGAGCGGCCAACGGACGACCATCGTAAGAGCGAATGTGCAGCACCGGGGCACTGTTCTGCTTCAACTCGCCGATCTCTCCTAATGCGATCTGCGAACTGAAGCCAGACAGGTGATAACGCTGGGGCACGAAACGTTGGAACGCAGCCCGAGCGGTGCGCGGCAAAACGAAGAACAGGGCTGCGGTCATTACCAGGATTCCGCAGAACAAGATGGAGGAGATTGCGGTTAAACGCCAAGGCAGCTTCGCTCGATCGCCGGTGGACACCTGACGGCCTGCCCGAATGGAGCGGACAACGTCGCCGCCCACGAACGTCGCAATGCCGCACAGCAGAAACGTGGCCAGGAACGCGAAGAAACTGAGATGCGTGGAGAGCAACGCGGCGGCGAGCAACTCCATCCCGGCGATCAGCGTAAGCGAGATGAAATCGCGCGGAGCACTCGCGGTCAGGATCTTGACCACGGCCACGAAGAAGATCATGTGTACGGTGGCGGTCAAGAACGAATGCGAGAGCCAAAGGACGTCCGCGGGATAAAACGCCAAGTACGCGAAGGCGGCGAACGTCGCCAGGCGCGGGGGAAACTCGAAGTGCCACACGCCGGCGATGTGGAGTGCTCGGGCACAAAGCGCCGCAAACATGATCGCTGCGGTGGGAAGGTCCAGTTCGCCGGAGCCCAGCACCGCGAAGTATCCAGACGCCAGCATGCCCAGAAGTGCGGTCTCAAAGAACGTTTGAGCCGACCGGTATGTGGCCTCCATCGCCGCTGGCATGCCCTTATTGTACGGCGGTCCTGAATGTGGGCCGTTGACGCCAGAAGGTCAGCGCGAGCACGATGGTTGCGATCTGCACGGTGGCAATGAAGGCTGCGCAGGCCGGCCATCCGCCCCAATTCCAGAAGTAGCCCGGCATTACGGCGCCAGCGCTCCCTCCCAGGTAGTAGAACGTTCCGTAGAGTCCGACGGCGAGCGCGCGATTCGTGCGTGCTGCGACGCCGACGAAGCCACTGGCGGAGGTCTGTGATGCGAAGACGCCCGTAGAGCAGATGGTGAGGCCGAGGCCGACGACCCAGATGTTCTGGACAAAGGTGAGCGCCAGCCCAACGACACCCGCTCCAATACTGAACGCCAGCACCTTGCGCGGGCCGAAGCGATCGATGGCGCGGCCCGAGAGTGGATTCACTGCGGCACCGATCAGGTACACGAAGAAGATCGACCCCAGGGCGTCAGAGTTCAAATGGAACGGGGGCGCGGCGAGATAAAACGTGATGTAGGTGAAGATCGCCATCAGCGAGAACAATACACAGAAACCGACGGTGTAGGTCACCAGCAGCATGCGATTGCGCAGATGCTCCAGCATGGCGGAGGGAATTTCTCGCAGGGTCATGCTGCTGCGCTCGTGTTTCTGTTCGGGGGGCAGCAAAGCCGAGATCACGAACGCGGCGCCCAAACTGAGGATCCCGAGGACGGCGAAGCTCCAGTGCCAGTCGAAGTGCGCGGCGATTTGTCCGGAAATAAAACGGCAGGAGAATCCTCCGAGCACCGTACCGCTGACGTAGGCCGATAAGGCGCGGCCCACTTCGGCTCGCGGCCACTCGTCGTTAATGTAGGCGATGGTGACGGAGAACACGCCCGGTGTGAACAGGCCCTGGACGAAGCGCCAAGTGATGAGCGCGCCAAGATTCGGGGAAGTTGCGGCCAGCAGGCTGGCGATCGCGAGAAGAAATGCGGAGGTGACCACAACGCGTTTGCGGCCAAAGCGGTCGGCCAGGATTCCCGCAAACGGTGCTGCCAGCGCCACTCCCATCGCACCCATGGTCATGGTGAGGCCCACTTCGACAGGGCCCACATGGAACACGCGGGACAACAGGGGAAGGATCGGCTGTGTTACGTAAAGCTGGAGGAAGGCGGAGAAGCCCGCGATCATCACGCCGAGCGTGCGCGGTTTCTGCTGCACGGTCGCCTTAGTGGGCGACCTTCTTTTCCCAAGGACGCGGATGCGGCGTGGCATCCCGATCCGTCACGCGATCATACAGATGATCGTCGGAGGTGGTGCCCATCGACAGGTTGTAGAGACTGGTCAGGCCGAGGCCTTCGCGCAGATCTTCAGTGAAGGCGTGCAGCGCCTTCAGGTGCGTCGCCAAGGCCGGAAGTTCCTTGCCCGAGGCTGTGCGCAACACCATCTGGTAGCCGCCGTTGACTAAGTGCGCGATCTCGCCGTTCACCAGCACGCCAACTTTACCGATCTGCACGTTGCCTTCGCCGGCATCGTCCAGCGAGGCACCGCAACCATTGCGCGTGGCGATGGTCTTGCCTTGGGCATCACGACCGGTTTCAAACCCGAACTGCTTCAGGTTCGAAAGGCGGCTGTCAAAGGTCGGGGTTTGGGGCTTGTCTCGGCGAAAAAACATAGGAAGAGACTAGTATAGCGAGGTTTGGCCTACGCTCCCAACTCCGCCCGAATGGCGTCGGCAATCGCATGCGCCCAATGGTCCACGCGATCCTGCGTGGGGCCTTCGACCATAACGCGGGCCAGTGGTTCGGTGCCGGAAAAACGGACCACAACCCGGCCGGAACCCCCGAATTCGGCCTCTGCCTTACCGATCTGCGCCTTCACCTCCGCTAGTTCCTCCAGTGGGCGCCGATTCTTGACGCGCACGTTCACCAGAATCTGAGGGGAAATTGTCAGTTCGCTGGTCAACGTGTCCAGGTCCTGCCCAGCTTCGCGCATGATTTGGCAGATGCGCAGCGCGGTCAATAGGCCGTCGCCGGTGGTGGCGAATTCGCGGAAGATCACGTGGCCGCTCTGCTCGCCGCCCAGCGGCGCGTTACGCTTCACCATCTCCTCCAGCACGTACTTGTCGCCCACAGGCGTGCGGATCATCGCGATGCCGTGCTTGGCCAGCGCTACCTGGAGCCCTATGTTCGACATCACCGTGGCCACCACTTCGATGGTACCCTGTGTTCGCTTCAACCAGACTCCCGCCAACAGCAGGACAGCGTCACCATCGACAGTCTTACCGGTGTGTGAGACGAACATGGCGCGATCGGCATCGCCATCGAAGGCGACTCCCAAATCAGCCTTGGTCTCCAGCACGCGAGCGCGCAGCGAATCCAAGTGCTGCGAGCCGCAGTTCAGATTGATATTCCGGCCATCCGGAGCATTGTGGATGCAATCGACGGTGGCGCCCAGCCTCTCAAACAGTTCCTTCGATAAATACGTTGCCGCGCCATTCCCTGGATCGATCACGATGCGCAGTCCGGCCAAGCCTCCGCGTAATGTTGAAGCCAAGTGCTCCACATAGGCGTGATCCAGTCCTTCATCCACCGTCAGCGCGAGGGATTTTGGAGCTTGACCGGTAGCGGCCCACGTGAAGATGTGTTGTTCCAGGAGGTGTTCCTGGGCATCGGGAAGCTTGAAGCCAGAGTGATCAAAGATTTTGATGCCGTTATCTTGGAACGGATTGTGCGACGCGGAAATCATCACGCCCGCGGCAAAGGGGCCTGTACGCGCGACGTGGGCCAAGCCAGGGGTTGTGATCAGGCCGGCAAAACGAGCGCGGACGCCACCTTCGGCCAAGCCTCCGGCCACATGTTCGGCGATCCAGGGACCTGACTCACGCGTATCCATGCCGATGACCACCTCTGGATCGAGGTGATTGTTGCCGATCCACTTGGCCAGCGCCAGCCCTACGGCGAAAGCGGTTGGACGGTCCAGCGGATAGTCTCCCGCTTTTCCCCGAATTCCGTCTGTCCCAAACAATTGTCGTGCGGCAGATGCGCTCATTGCTTCAATTGTCGCTAGGACGGGCGGCTACCCACAAGTAGGACCCACAGCAAAAAAGAGACGGCAAGACAGAATAACTTCCAACCGATGTTGTTCGTGAACAGCCGTCGAATCGGGCGCGGCGTGTTCATGACTGCACGCTTCCCAATTCGTGAACCGGTTCCGGGCGTGTGCCGGTGGAATGATGCGTCAACCGATTGCGCAGCCGATCCAGCGAGACATCCGGCTCCAGTTCGCCGCGCCAGGCAATCGAGATTTGCCCAGTTTCCTCAGAAACCACCACGGCCAGCGCGTCGGTTTCTTCGGTCACCCCAATCGCGGCACGATGACGAGTGCCCAGTTTACGGAGCGCCATTTGTTGCGCACCGGCCGGGCTGACGTGCAACGGAAGGAAACAGGCGGCAGCGGCGACGCGATCCCCTTGTAGGATCACAGCTCCATCGTGCAATTGTGCGCCGGGATGAAAAATAGCCAGCAGCAGATCCCGCGTGACGACAGCGTCCAGGGTTACTCCGCTTTCGATAAACGTGCGCAGTCCAATATCGCGTTCCAGTACGATCAACGCGCCGATCCGTTTCTCCGCCATCTGTTCAGCGGCGAGCAAAATCTCATCGACAATTTCGCGTCGTTCCAGACGTTGACCGAAGCTGAACCAATGACCCCGAAACCAACGGATGCGCCCCAGGCGCGTCAGGTATCCGCGAAGCTCCGACTGGAACATTACAATGAACGCGATCAACGAATACGGCGCGAGACCTGCCAGGACGGACCGCAATAATTCCAGGCCCAGCCACGCCGCTGCAACGTAGAGCAGCAGTAACACGGCCATACCGCTCAGTACGTGCATGGCGCGCCGACCACGCAGCACCAGGATGAAGTTGTACAACAGCACGGCTACCGCAAGCACGTCGAGGACGGCAAGCAGTGTTGCGTTCGGGTTGTCCGGCCAAACAATGGTCGGCATTCGATGTGTTCTTAGTGTAGCCCCGGTCTACTGCTTGCCTTTGGGTCCAGCCTTGGCGGGAGTAGCCGGCTTGGCCGCAGCGGCTACCGGGCCAGTAGCGCCCTTCATGGCCGAATCCCAGTGCTCAACCACCTTGCCGTCCACGATGCGGAGCATGTCGAACCATGTAGTAGTGTACTTCTTGCCCGCTCCGGCAGGATCGTCATACTCACGCACGAACGCCAGCGTCACGTAATCGCCTTCTGCCTGGATCGAAACCAAACCGGCCAACGTCTCCGGAATCGGTTGAGGCCCGCCAGGAAGAGCTGAGAAATACGCCTTGAATCCAGCCATACCCGTCTCCGCGTTCGGATTGTGCTGCATGTAGTCGTTCGTCATAAACTGATCTGCCAGTTCCAAACGCCGGCCCTGCAGAACGATACGGAAGAAATCGTAGGCGATCTTTTTGTTCACTGCCAGCTTCGGATCCTGGCTCTTGAGTAGTTCCTTTTGTTTTGCGGGAGCAACCGGGACAACCGGGAGCGCGGCAAAGGTGGGAACGGCAAAGGCGACGAGAGTGGCAAGTACGAGGGTTTTCATGGGACGTGGAATCTCCTGTCCCGGTATTATGCCGCAAACGCCCAAGTTGCCGCCCGATCTAGCGACCCCAGCCGCCCCCTCCGGACGTCATCACTGTCACCAAGTCCCCAGCGCGAACCGCGTTTCGACTCTTTGGGGCCATCCGGTTGCCGCGCAATCGATCGTGGCCCGGAGCTCCGGGCGTACCACCCGCAAGGCCGTAGGCACCGCGCTCACGCCGGTCGGCGATAAGCGTTACCTCCGCATCCATGAGGAAGCGGAACGAGCGGACCAAGCCATCGCCACCGCGATGCCGTCCAGCGCCCCCCGTATTTTTTCGTATGCGGTACTCTTCGATCCGGACCGGATATTGGTGCTCGAAAGCTTCCACCGGCGTGTTCCAACTATTGGTCATGTGTGTATGGTGCGCGCTGAGCCCCGCGCCACGCGACGATGCCCCGGCCCCGCCGGCAATGGTCTCGTAATACGCCCACCCGCTGCCGCCAAAGCTGAGGTTATTCATCGTGCCGCAACTCGCTGCCGGGATTCGGTCCGGGGCTGCCTGGGCCAAGGCGCCCAACAGAACATCGGTGATTCGCTGTGAGGTCTCCACATTGCCCGCTGCCATAGCCGCCGGGGCTTGGGCATTCACTACGCTTCCCGGCGGCGCGATCACGCGGATCGGGCGCAGGATCCCGGACGTAAACGAAACGTCCTCGCGAATCAGGCAGCGGAAGACATATATCGTCGCGGCCAAGGTGACGGCGTAGTTGGCATTCATGGGGCCAACCACCTGAGGGGCGCTGCCCGTGAAATCCACAACCGCACGACCATCGGCGATTCTCACTTCGACGCGGATCGGAATTGGTTCTGGAGAGATCCCGTCATTGTCCAGGACATCCTCGAACCGATAGCGTCCCTTGGGGATTTCCTCCAGCGCCGCCGTCATCATTTTGGCACTGTAATTTTGCAGTGCCCTGATGCCCTCACTCAATCGGGGCATGCCGTACTTCGTCACCAAATCCCGCAAGCGCGTCGCGCCGCGCTCAATCGACGCCAATTGCGCGGCGAGATCCCCCTCGCGCTCGATCGGGGTCCGCACATTGGCCAGAATCAGTCGCAACAGGGATTGGTCGAGCTTGCCTTCTCGCTGAATCAGAACGGGTGGGATTCGCAAGCCTTCCTGGTAGATTTCACGAGCCATGGGCATAGAACCCGGACTCATTCCACCCACATCCGAGTGATGCGCCCGACTGGCGACGAAGAATGCCGGATTCGGGCCTCCCACAAACACAGGAGCGACCGCCGTGATGTCAGGTAGATGCGTTCCCCCTTGAAAGGGGTCATTCACCAACGCCACATCGCCTTCGCGTAGTTTGAATGCGTCGATCACCGCCCGAACGGATAGCGGCATCGCGCCCAAGTGGACCGGCATGTGATCGCCCATCGCAACCGTTTCTCCTCGATGGTCGTAGATGGCGCAGGAATAGTCTCGCCGCTCTTTGATGTTCGCCGAGTAAGCGGATTTCCTGAGAACGGCGCCCATCTCCTCGGCGATGGAAACAAGAAGGTGGCGGAACAGTTCCAATTGCACGGGATCCACAGCCATAGGTGTATTCTCCTACGTCGCGCGGGTGCCGGCGTGCTAGAATCGGCAAAAATCCTTTCGCTCCGCTTTGCATGGAAGCAATCATTTCTTACATCCTTAGTTGGGTTCGAGGCTGGAATGTGGATCCGCGAGCCGGCTTGTTTCTTGGCTTGGCCTACGCCGCGGCCTTTACCTACATTTTCGTGCGCGCCCGCCGCAATTACATGGCGTTGCCAGAACTCGCCGAATGTGCGCCGCAGCCCACCCCGCCAGACTGCATGGTCGTGATCCCCGCACGGAATGAGGAAGCCGTCATCGGGCGCGCAGTTCGAAGCCTGCCGCCGGATTCAGTGATCGTGATTGATGACGAGTCCGAGGACAAGACTGCTCGGGAGGCTGAATCCGCTGGGGCTGGTGTTTTCCGCGTCCCTGCCCTGCCGCGGGGGGCGTTCGGTAAGCCGTATGCTTGCGCCGCCGGTGCCCGAGCCGTGAATTCGAAGTGGATCATGTTCGCTGACGCCGATACGTGGTACGAGGACGGCATTCTGGAGTCCTTGATCTACGCCGCGGAGATGAACGGGCTCTCTTTTATCTCGGTGCATCTGCAGATGGAGTGCGAGAGTTTGGCCGAACATATCCTGACGCCGTTCTGTCAGGCCCTGTTCTTCGCGGCCATCAATCCGCGTAAGTGTCCTGAAGGCGCCTTTGACGGACATTGCATCCTGGTACGCCGCGATGCCTACGCATTTATTGGGGGCCACACCTCGGGCTTGACGTTTCTTGTGGATGACTTGAAGCTTGCGCTACTCGCTCAGCGGCACCGTATGAAACTGGGACTGGCGCGAACCTCCTCTCTGGGACACGCCCGCTTTCAAGAAGGCTGGAAAGGGCTTTGGGAGGGGCTCCCTCGGATATCCTTCAAGTACACTCACCTGCCTAGCGGCCAAGGCTTTGTAGTTCTGTTCAGCATCTTGCTCTCGGCGCTCTGGTTGCCGATGGTCGCCTTCACGTATTCGGGTGGATGGCCGTTGGTGGCAGTCGGGCTTGCGGTCCTTCCGTTGCTCTTGTTGTTGTCTTGGTATCGCAGCCCCATCCGTGTCCTGCTGGCTCCTTTCGCGTTTTACTTCATGCTGCCTATCCTTGGGCATGTGCTGTACTGTATCCTGGCCAAACACCGGGTGTCGTGGAAAGGACGGGAGGTTTCCTGATCAATGCCGGAATCAAGTGTTCCACAGTTCGCTGCGGATATCGCCCTACTGGACGATGACGTCGATTTTCGTACCTACCTTGAAGACTTTCTGACGGACGAGAAGGTTTATACCGTCCGCACGTTCGCTAACCCCGCAGATCTGTTTGCTTCTTGTGAGGAAAGAGTTCCGGACATCGTGCTTCTGGACATGAAGATGGGGGAAGTCACCGGCGACAAGGTTGTGGAACAGTTGTTGGCCAAGTGGCCCAATATGTGCGTGATCATCATCACGGGCTACCCGTCCCTTGAGGACATGCGGGCAACCTTTAAATTGAAGGTCTTCGATTATGTGGCGAAGCCCTTTACGTTGGCCCAGATTCGCCAGGTTCTGAAGAACGCGGTGGAAGCCTTTGGACTTGGCAGCACGGCTCAAAACCGGCTGCGCGAGCGTCTAGGACACGCGATCAAAATGCTGCGCGTGTCGCGAGACTGGTCGCTTAAGGACATGGCCGCACACACTAAACTCAGCGTTTCCCAGATCAGCGCCATCGAACGCGGCGCGAATTTGCCCAGCATTGAAAGCCTGCTGGCGATCTGTGCTTCCTTTGGGAAGAAGCCTTCTGAGGTTCTGGCTTCGATCGAATTCTAACTACTCCTCGCGCAGAACTTCAAGCGGTTTCTGGCCGAGGATTCGGAAACTCGCCAACCAGCCTGCGATGTTCGCCAGCAACGCCGTGAGGGCGATGCACGCGAAGGAAGCGACCCAATCGACGTGGAACTCCGTCTCCAGTAATTGGGTGAGCACCAGGTTCGTGAACCCGCCGGCCAGGAGTGCGCCCATGATCCCAGCAACGGCACCCAGTGTGAGAAATTCGATCGAGAAGATGCGGCCGATATGTGACCGCGAGGCTCCAAGGGTTTTCAGGATCACGACCTCTCGAACGCGGCGGAAGCGAGTACCTGCAACGCTCGCGGCCAGGATGATCGCGCCGGCCAGAATCGCGAACGCCGACAGGAAGCGGATCACTAGCGCAATCTGATCGATCACCTGCTGTACGATCTCCAGAACGTCCGCGATGTTCACCACCGTCACCGTGGGGAACTGCTTGAATACTGCCCGCTGGACCGCACCTGCCTGATCGGCCTTCACGCGCACGCCGCCAGAGTAAATGACTGGGAATCCTGCGAGGGTCGCGCGATTGAAGATGAAGTCCGCTTCGGGAGTGGCGCGGAAGCCTGACTGCCGATGGATCGCGACGACATGAGCCAATACAGGTCGATTGGTGATGCTGAATTCGAGCTGCGAACCGGCCTTTAGATCCAGCACGCGGGCGGCGTTTTCGGATACCGACACGACCGCTTCGTTGGTGGAACGATTCCACCAGGTGCCCGAAGCCAGTTCCAGCTGCTTGGGTAGTGCATCTTCCCAACTGACAGATCTGGGGCGCGTGAAGCGCTGCGCCGGCGTTTCCGGTGCGGCCCAATCCGTGCGCGAATTGATGGAGACGAGTTGGGCCGAGATCGAAGGACCCAGCTCCGCAGGAGCCAGAATTCCCTGTTGCTGCGCGATCAGAGTTTTTAGCGGGTCCACCTGTTCAGGTGTGACTCCGACGAGAAACAAGTTTGGAACGCCCGGAGGCGCGGTAGAGATGATGTCGTCGACTACCGAGCTCTGAATCAAATACACGCTCAACGTGAACATCACGCCGAGGCTCATGGCGATCAGGATGGCCTGCGCCTGGTTCCCTTGGCGGTAGAGGTTCGACAAGCCCTGTCGCGTAACTGCGGACAAGCGGAACGGAGCCCGTTTCAGGAAGGTACGGATGATGCGCAGGAGAGCCCAAGCTACACCGCCTAAGGCGATCAGGCTCGCGGTCAAACCCAGCGCGAAATAACCACCCACGCGAGCGGATTCGGCCAACCAGGCAGCGATACCGGCCAGTCCTGCCAGCAACAAGCCCCCGACCACGATCGAATCGGGCGATTCCTTCAAACGCTGTGCGAAGGGCTTCTTTGCTTCCGGCATATCTCGACGCAGGATCATCGCGGGGCGAATCTTGCGGATCGCCAGTAGCGGGGGGAGCGTGAACAGTAGCGTAGTCAGCATGCCCACCGCGATGCCTTGTAATGCGGCGTCGAGGTGCCAGCCAGTGGGCGCCTGAATTTCGAAGATCTGCGAAACCAGCGACGGGAACACTTCTTCGATCCCCCGCCCGATCACCACACCCGCCAATCCACCCAGCAAACCCAGCAT